>NZ_JALJRL010000006.1:0-225213 GCF_024519675.1 Mesorhizobium sp. Mes31
CTGCCTCCGTTGAACCCACGCCAAATCTACCGAATTGATAGAAATAAGATGCATTGAATGTTGCCTTTTTTGCCCTCCTGAAAAAAATCTTCGACGAGATTCCGCCGTTTTGGGAAATATTTTCCCTGGCGGGCCCTGCGTGACGAATCCAAGCCACCACTTGGCCTATCTAGAAATGAGGGTTGTGGAGGCAAGGTGGTATGGAACTGGGTCCCGCGATTTACTCGGCGGTAACCGGAAAATCGAAGCGCTCTTTCGCGAACGGTTCATCTGCCAGCGTGAAGTGCCACCATTCGCGGGGATAGTTCACAAAACCGCCGGCGCGCATGGCATCGACAAGCATCTTACGGCTTGCCACCGCTTCCTTGCCGAGCGGGCGGTGGGCGGTTTCGCTCATCGGGTCAAAACAGTCGAAGCCGGTGCCGAAATCCAGCGTGTCGGCATCGATAGCGCCGCAGGTCGGTTTCGGGCGGGACCCGTGGTCGGTTCGGGCGATGGCGAGATCGACGGTCGAGCCGCGCGAATGCGCCGACAGACGGGCGACATAGCCCTTGGCGACGAGATCGCCGCGCCTGACTTTCGGATACCATTGCGGATCAGGTGGTCCGCTTTTTCTCGTCCATTCGGCCATGTCGGCCACCGCGCGGGCGGGGCGATAGCAGTCGAACACAACCAGCGTCCGGCCCCTGGCGGCAATTGCCTTCTGAACGCCGGAGAGGGCTTCCGCCGCCTGCCGGGTGAGGATGCAGACCGGCGCGTCGTAGCCGGTCACCTTGCGGTGCAGGAAATTGTCGGATCCGGCGTAGCGGATGTCCTGGCGGATCGAAGGGTCGATATCGGCGAGGCGAACAAAGCCGGCGGGCAGGATGTCGGCATGTGTCGGCAGAACGAAAGCTGCAACCGTCAGAGCGCAAAAGCCAATGCGCTGAATCGCCTGGCGCATTCTATTCAAGGAGCGCTTTCACTCGACGAACACCTTCACACTGGCCGCACGTCCCGCGGCGTCGATGACGGTCAGGGTCGAATAACCGGCGCCGTCCGGCTGCCAGGTCGCGGTGCGGCGTCGGTCGATGCCGGTGAGCGGCTTGCCGTTGGCCAGCCAGCGGAATGGTGCGCGGCCGCCTTGCAGCTTCAGCACCAGCGGCGAGGCGTCGGCCGAATTGGTGCCGAGATCGACGCGGGCGCCGTCCGGCGGGAAGATGATGGTCGGCGCGGGTTCGGTCACCGTTGCCTGAACCAGGCCGTCCGCGCCGGCGCCGAAGCGGGCGAGCGTTACCGGCAGGTCCTCCCGCTTGGGACTGAAGACGCCGGGCGGCTTGCCCGGCAACGGCACGGTGGCGAGGCCCGAGCGGACAAAGCCCTCGAACAGGATGGGGGCGGCCGAGACATAGCCCGACAGGCCCGGCACCGCGCCGGCATCAGGACGGCCGACCCAGACGCCCAACACGTAGCGGCCATCGAAGCCGACCGACCAGGCGTCGCGATAGCCATAGGAGGTGCCGGTCTTGTAGGCGATGCCGCGCTGCGAGGCACCCTCGGGCGGCTTGACGCCCGACAGGATGTCGATGATCTGCCAGTTCGCCTGATCGTCGAGGATGGTGGCGGTGGTGCGTTCGGCGTTTGCCGGCTCGGTGCCGTCATGCAGCGTGTGCGTCTTGCCGCCATTGGCGAGCCCTGTGTAGAGCTGGACGAGATCGCGCAATGTGACGCCGACGCCGCCAAGACCTATGGCGAGGCCGGGCGCCTCGTTGACCGGCAGTATGGGGTTTACACCGGCCTGGCGGAAACGTGCAGTCAGGCGTGCTGGGCCGACCGCGTCGAGCACGCGGATCGCCGGCACGTTGAGCGACAGTTGCAGCGCCTGGCGGATGCTGACATCGCCCTGGTAGCCCATGTCGAAATTCTTCGGTCGGTAGCCGCCGAAATCGACCGGGCTATCCTCGATCAGCGTTTCCTGCGCCACCAGGCCTTGCTCGAAGGCAAGTCCGTAGATGAACGGCTTCAGAGTGGAGCCGGGCGAGCGCACGATCCTGGTCATGTCGATCCAGCCGGAGCGGCTGGCGTCGAAGAAATTGGCCGAGCCGACTTCGCCAAGGATATCGCCGGTGCGGGCGTCGGCCAGCACCATGGCGACGGACAGGCGCGGTCCAAGCTTGGTGGCGGCGTCCCTCGCCACCTGTTCCAGTCCTTCCTGGACGCTTTTGCGGATGGTCAGTTGCAAGGGCTGGCCGGGCACCGCCTTGGGCAGCATCGCATAGGCGGCGTGGGCGGCGAGCGCCGGCAGCGTGCGGCGCAGGCCCGACACATCATCGAGCGCGGCGCGCGCCGCCTCGCGTTCGCCGAGCAGGCCGGAAGACACCATGCGGGTCAGCACCCGGTCGCGGGCGGCATGCGCAATCTGCAGATTGCGGTCGGGCCGGCGCCTTTCCGGCAGCTGCGGCAGAGCGACCAGCAGGGCGGCTTCGGAGACGGTGAGCCGCTTCGGCTCCTTGCCGAAATAGGCAAGCGAGGCGGCGCGCACGCCTTCGAGATTGCCGCCATAGGGCGCCAGGGTCAGGTAGCGTTCGAGGATCTCGCGCTTGGACAGCCGCCGCTCGATCTGGATGGCGCGCAGCATCTGCTTGATCTTGGAGCCGAGGCTGCGGCTTTCGCGGGGCTCGATCAGCCGGGCGAGCTGCATCGACAGCGTCGAGCCGCCGGAGACGATATGGCCGCTGGTGGCGAACTGGCCGGCGGCACGGGCCAGCGCCAGCACGTCGACGCCCTCATGATCCCAGAAGCGCTTGTCCTCATAGGTGACCAGCATGTCGACGAACTGCTTGTCGACCTGGTCGAGCCGGGTTTCGAGCCGCCAGTAACCGTCCGGCGTGGCGAAGGCGCGCAACAGCTGGCCATCGCGGTCCTGGACTTCGGTGGAGACGGTGAGCTCTGCCGGGAGCGGGGGCGGGAAGGCGCGGTCGAGCTCCCAGAGGGAGGCGACGGAGAGGACTGCAAGGCCGGCGCACGAAGCTGCGGTTATGGCTGCCCGGCGGAAGAATTTCTTGGAGAGCATGGCGCAGCCCCTCATCCGGCTGCCGCCACCTTCTCCCCGTATAGTGACGGGGAGAAGGGAGCTGTGATGAGCGCAATCGCCATTTGCATGATCGCCACCATCGGGCCTTACGGCGCCTTGATCTCCATCATGCCGGTGGCGGTGCGGGCCGAATATTGCGGCCGGTACATGTCCTCCACCGTTGCCGCCGGATGGGCATAGGTGCCCGGCGTCACCGCGCGTACGACATAGGCAAGCGTGATGTTGCGGTCACCGTCGCCGTCATTGGGGTTGAAGGCCGCGACGAAACGGTCGTCGCGGAATTCAAGGTGGGCGGCATCGGTCTGCGCCAGCCAGGAGAAGTTCGACAATTGCGCGCTGGAGACCAGGCCCGGATTGTCGATCTCGAAACCTGCCGGCAACAGGTCGGTGATCAGCAGGCGCGAAGGCCAGCTGTTCTGCTCGTAGATCTTGAGCACGACGACATAGCGTTCGTTCTGGGTCGCCTCGGTGACGTTGGCCTCGGTGCCATCGAGCTTGTAGTAGGTGCGGTCGATGGTGAAGCCGTCACCGCTCGCCGGCAAGGGCTGGATCGGCGACGCCACCGTGGTGACGACGGCCTGCAGCGGGGTCTTGCCGGTGTTGGCGATGGTCAGCGGGCTGTCGACCAGGTCGCTGCCGTTGATCTGGTCGGAATAGCCGCCGGCATGCGGCGCGCCATTGACGGTCAGCGTGATCGAATCATTGCCTTCCTTCAGCGCACGGGCCGCCAGCAGCATCCAGGAATCGTCCTGGGTGCTGGTCCAACGGGCTTCGGCGCGTTCTCTGGTCACCAGCTTGATCAGCTCCGGCACGATCGTCGGCACCGGCTTCGATTCCGCCGCGAGCGCCAGCATCGCCGCGCCGTCACGCAGCGGCGAGCCATAGTCGGAGCGGTAGTAATCATACTCGGTGGTCGATTTGGCGAGCTGCAGGGCCGTCCGGAACGTGGCTTCCGAGCGCGGCGTGTCGCCGTAGAGCGCTAGGCTCGCCGCCAGCTGGGCAACCGCCATCGGGCTCGAGAAGGCCTCGAGCTGGGTGTCGGCATAATAACGCAGATCGCCGACCGAGGCCTTCTTGTTGCGGGCCAGGACGTAGAGGGCGTAGGCGATCTCGCTGCCACGGTCCTGTACGCTCTGGTCGTAGCCGAGCGAGTTCTGCAAATTGCTCAGCGCCTGGTTCATGGCCAGGCTCGGCACGTCGTATTTCTGCTCGCGCGCCCTGGTCAGGAAGTCGGTGACATAGGCGTCGAGCCACAAATCGCCGGAGCCCGGCCCCCACAGGCCGAAGCTGCCGCCCGCGGCCTGGTAGCTCAGCACCTTGTAGATGGCGTCCTGGACGCGGCCATGCAGGTCGGGGTCGCTGGCCATGCCGATGCCGGATGCCATCTCGTTGACGTAGAGAAGCGGCATGGCGCGGCTGGTGGTCTGCTCGGCGCAACCATAGGGGTAGCGGTCGAGCGTCATCAGCAGCGACGGCACGTCGAAGGCGGCCGCCTGCGAAACGCCGACGCTGACCGAAGCGCCGTCCAGCAGGCTTGCCGCCAAGAGCTCCTTGTCGACGCGCAGCGCGCCGCCATTGCCCTTGAGGTCGACGACCAGGCGGGTGGTGACCGGCAACTGCGCCGGTCGCACCGGCACATAGAGCGTCTGTTCGACAGCGGTGCCGTCGGCATGGGCAAGCTTGATGGTGATCGAGGCATTGCCCGCAGTCTGAGCGACCAGCGGCACGGTCAGCGTCTGGCGCTTGCCTTTTGCCAGCGTGAGCTTTTCGGGCAGCGGCTTGTCGCCGGTCGACAGATCGCCCGTCGTATCGATCGACAGCTTGTAGTCGCCGGCCGGACCATCGGTGTCGGCAACATCGAGGCGCATGACGGCGGCGTCACCAGGCGAAAGGAAGCGTGGCAGGCCGGCGGTGATTACTATGGGATCACGCACGATGACGTCCGTCTGGGCATGGCCGACCGCTTCCTTGGTCCAGGCGACGGCCATGACGCGCACGGTGCCGTTGAACTGCGGGATGTCGAAGTCGATCCGCGCCTTGCCGTCGGCGTCGAGCTGGACGGGGCCGGAGAAGAAGGCGACCAGCTTTTCGGTCGGCGGGCTGCCTTGCGTCTGCATGTTGGCGCCGTCGCCGCCGGTCCTGAGCTTGCCGGCGTTGCCCAGCGAGCCGTCGATCAGGCGGCCGTAGATGTCGCGGATCTCCATGCCCAGCATGCGCTGGCCGAAGAACCAGTTTTCCGGGTCCGGCGCCTTGTAGTTGGTCAGGTTGAGGATGCCGACATCGACGGCGGCAACCATGACATAGGCGTTGCTGCCCGGCTGCACGCCGGCGACGGAAACCGGGATCGACAGTTGCTGGCGCGGCATGGTCTTGTCCGGCGGCGTCAGGGCGACAGTGAGCTTCTTCGAGCCCGGATCGACCTTCAGCCATTTCACGCCGATGGCGCGGGCCGGCATGCGCGTTTCCTGCGCATCGCCGGGCCGGAACAGGGTTGCCGTGACATAGGCGCCGGCGCCCCAGTCGTCGCCGACCGGGATGTCGACGGTGCTGCCGCCGGCCGGCACGGTTGCCGTAACGGTCTTCAACAGCTTGTCGGCGCCGATGTTGATCAGGAGTTCGCCGGCAAAATGCGGCGAGACCTTGAGCTTGGCCACTTCGCCGGCGGCATAGGTATCCTTGTCGAGGGCGATTTCCAGGCCGTCGGGCGTTTCGGTGGTGGTCGAAGCGACATACCAGCCGGCATCGAACTCGTAGCTGGTCGCCGGTCCCTCGGGATCGGATGTCTCGACCTCGAGCCGATACTGGCCCCAATCGACCGGCACGGAGACCGTCGCGTCGCCATCGGCGCTAAGGTCGACCTGGCCGTTGGCGATCGACTTGGTGAAGGTGACCGGCTCGTAGTTCCAGGAGTTGTTGGAGCGGTACCATTGGTAGTTGCGTTCGACCTTGACCAGCGTCCACTGCGCGCCCTTCAGCGCTTCGCGCTTGCCGTCGGGGTCGACGGCGATCAGGCTGAACTTGGCCGTGCCGCCCTGCGGCACTTCACCATCGGCGAAGTCCGGACGGATGCCGATCATATGGCCTTGCGGGCGAATGCCGATGTTGAGCGAACGCTCGATGGCGCGGCCACCGGTTTCGCGCATGCGCACCGTCACCTTGGCGTCGACCAGCTTGGTGGTCGAGGGCAGTTGGTCGACGGAGACCGGGAAGGTCACCTTGCCGTCATCGCCAACCACCGGCAGATCGGCGAGGGGGGTGACCGAGGGTTCGGCCGACTGCTCGTCGGCGAGGCCGAAGGAGAAGCCCTGGAAGCGGTCCCAATCGCGGGACGTCGACAGCGTCAACTCGCCCTCGAGCGCAAGGCCCGCCGCCGGAGCGCCATAGAGGAAGCGGCCGTCAATGTCGATGTTGGCGGTTTCGCCCTGCGCGATCTCCTTCTTGTCGGCGGTCATGTCGAATTCGATGCGATCCGGCACGAAATCCTCGACCAGGAACATCTGGCTGGCCACCGCCGGCTGCTTGGGATCGGTGTAGATCGACACCGACCAGGTGCCGCGCATGGCGTTGGGTTCGAGCGGCAGGTCGACGGCATGGCCGCCGGCCGACGCGCCGTCGCTGACGATGCGGCGGTCCTCGACGCCGTCGGGGCGCGAGAAGATGAAGGTCAGCGGCAGGTTCTCGACCGCCTTGGCAGCGCCATCGCGGGAAAGGGCGGCGACATGAACATCCTCGCCGGCGCGGTAGATGCCGCGTTCGGTCCAGGCATAGACGTCGAGCGCGCCGGGCGCCGCGCGTCCGGTGACGCCGCGGTCGGACAGGTCGAAGCCGGCTTTGGACATGTCGAGGAAGACGAAATCATTGTCTCCCTGCTTCGCCATCAATACGGCCGGCACCATGCCGCCATCGCCGCGCGTCAGGCCGGGGTTGAAGACGGCGTGGCCGTCGGCATCCGATGTCGCGGTGCCGAGAACCTCATTGTTCCGGGCAACCAGCGTCAGTTCGGCGCCCGCTATCGGCTTGGCGCTGCCTAGCGAACGGGCAAAGACATTGAGCCCATCCTGGCCGGTATAGGTCGACAGGCCGATATCGGAGACGACGAACCACTGCGTGGCCATCGAATTGTAGTCGTCGCTCTTGTCGTTGACCGCCTGGGCGGTCAGCACATAGACGCCCGGCTTGCGCTGCGGCAGCGCTTCGTCGACCGGGAAGGAGGTGGTGACCTCCTTGTTGAGGTCATTGACGATGTCGAGCTGGCCCTGCCAGACCGGCGCGCCCATCTGCTCGGATATGTTGGAGATATCATAGCCGTCGAGTTGATGCAGGAATTGGTAGCCCGACAGAAGCTGCGCCAGCGAACGGTCGCCGATGCGGTAGAGCTTCATCTCGGCGGCGTTCATGTTGACGGTGACGACCGGAATGCCGCGGCGCGCGCCGGCCGGGAGCACGAAGCTGTCGCCGGTGAAGCGGGCGGACGGCGCCCGGTCTTGCACATAGATCGACAGCACCACGGGTGCGGCGGTCACTTCGCCTATTGCCGCCGGCAGGCCGGCGCGGAAGGTGACGTCGTAATGCTGGCCGTGCTCCAGTCCCTCGACGCAGATCTGCTTGTCCTTGGCCTCGACGCCCTTGGGCGGCGCGTTGTCGACGGTGACGAACTGCGCGTAATCGACGCCGGTCTTGACCAGGTCCTCGGAGAATTGCGCGCAGATGCGCGGCGCGCTGGTGTCGGCGTCGACGGTGTGGTCGATGACGCGGAAACCCTTGCGGGCCTTCAGATCGGCATAGTCGGCCTGGACGGCCGGCGAGGGCACCAGCGCAAGGCTCGCCTCATAGGCTTGCAATGCCGGCCGATAAAGGTCGCGCTTGTCGAGGCCGTTGCCGAGCAGAGCCAGTACCTCGGCGCGCGTCCTGGTGGTGCGCAGCAGCTTGTAGGCGTTGAAGGCGGCCGAAGTGCCGTTTGCCGGCAAAGTGGAGGCGTCGGATGTGTTGGCGGCGGGCTGCACGGCCAGTGTTTCGCGCGCCAGGGCAAGCCAGAGCTGGCCGTCATCCGGCATGACCGACACGGCGCCTTCGTATCTGAGCATGGCGGAGCGGTGGTCGCCGGTAAGCACGGACTGCTCGGCGGCGCTCGTCAGCGCCGCCAGCCCGTCGGTCGGCTTGATATAGGCCGGACCGAGCAGCTTGTTGCGGTATTGCTGGGCCTGGTCGGCCATCCAATTGGGGAAGAAGGCAAGTTCCGGCGGCGCGCCGATGTCGGGGTCGCCGTCGATTTTGACGACCTTGCCGGCGACCGCGCCGTTGAAGGGCTTGAGCTGGTTGTAGTCGGATTTGAGGAAACACCATTTGGCCTTGGTGTTGTATGTGAATGCGCGGCAGGCCGGATCGCCCAGACATGTCGTCTTGCACTGATCGAGCGTGACATTCTGGTCGGATCTGAGGTCAAAGCCGAAATAGTCGGAATTGGCGGTCGTAGCGATTCGCCGGGCTTCGGCCGCTTGCGCGACGCCACTCCAGGCGGAGACATTGGCCCAGGCGAAAAAGAGAAGGATCAGGATCGACAGACCACGAGCCGCGCGCATTGTCATAACACCCTCCAGACACTGCTGACGTCCGGGCATGATCAAGCTTCAGTCAAGCTTGTCAACACAGGGACGCGGCAGGGTTCCGCCTGCCAACGGTTTCCTTTCCGGCCAATGGCCGGTAGTACCTCCATAGGACAGGGGATCACGCTTTCTTGCGGCAACGCAAAGAGGTGTGAATTCCAAGCCCGTCCTATTTCAGACAATTGGATTGTGGCCCCTTTACGAGCGCTTCAGAACTTCATTCCAATTTTAGTTTTATAACCTAGGTTGTCTTAATGCCGGCGCATGAAGAGCAGATGTCAGGAGGTACCGCGCCAGGGCGCGTGCTTTCGCGCGCCCTGCTTTTGGCCATGGTGTGCTCGACCGCGCTTGTCGCCGAATCGACGCCGGCGGCCGCTTTCGAGCTTTTCGGCATCAAGCTGTGGGGTTCCTCCAGCGACGAGGATGCCGACATCGTCGATCCGCTGCGCTATGCCGTGACCATCAATGCGCCCGACGCCGACAAGGATCTGGTCAAGAGGCTCGAAAACGCCTCGACGCTCAAGGGCGACGAGGGGCACCCGGTTTCCGGGTCGCTGGGGCTGCTTGCCAAGGCGCGCAGCGATCGCGAACAGCTTGTCGCCGCCCTTTATGCCGATGCGCGCTACGAAGGCGTCGTCACCATCACCATCGACGGCAAGCTGCTTGACGATTTGCCGCCGGATGCCGAATTCAAGGGCCCGCAGCCGGTCCCGGTGGTCGTCGACATCGCCAGCGGTCCGAAATTCACCCTCGGCAATATAAGGCTGGATGGCGATGCGGCGGGGCTGATGAGCGCCGATTACGGCCTGATCGCCGGCGGCGATGCCGGATCCGGCGCGGTGCTCAAGGCCGAGGCGCTGATCGTGCTGGCGCTGAAAAAGGAAGGCAGGCCGCTGGCCAAGGTGACGGATCGCCAGATCGTCGCCGATCATGCCACCTCGACGCTCGACGTGACGCTGACGGTCGCCGCCGGGCCGGTCGCCGGCTACGGCGAAACCACGGTGGAGGGCACCGAGAAGGTCGACCGCGACTTCACCGAATACATGACCGGCCTCAAGCGCGGCCGGCAATACTCGCCCCAGGAGATCAGCGATGCGCGCGACAGGCTGCTGGGGCTCGAGGTCTTCAACAGCGTGACGTTCAAGGAAGCCGACAAGCTCGACGCAGACGGCAACATTCCGATTGGCGTCCAGGTCAGCGAGCGCAAGCCGCGCTATTTCGGCGTCGGCGGCACCTTCTCGAACACCGAGGGGTTGGGCCTGGAAGGCTATTGGGGCCACCGTAACCTGTTCGGCCGGGCCGAAAAGCTGCGCATCGACGGCGCCATCAGCGGCATCGGCAGCAATGATCTCTCCAAGCTCAACTACAATGCCGGCGTCATGTTCGAAAAGCCGGGCGTGATCGGGCCGGCGTCGAAGTTCTTCGCCCGCTTCAAGACGGTGCTCGAGCATCCGGACGCCTACGACCATTTCTCGGTCAAGGGCAGCACCGGCCTGTCCTACGAACTGACAAAGAAACAGACGGTGTCGGCTGAGGTCGCGCTCGACTATTCACGGATCCATGACGCCTTCGGCAAGCACAAATATCTGATCGCCAGCATTCCGCTGCAATATGTCTATGACAACAGGGACAATCGGCTGAACCCAACCAGCGGCTTCAGGGTGCTGGCCTACGCCGAACCGAGCTACGACATCTTGAGCGGCGCGGCCTTTCTCAAGCTGAAGGGCGAAGGATCGGCCTATCAGTCGCTGGATACGGCTTCGAAATTCGTTCTGGCCGAAAGGGTTACGGTTGGCTCGATCGTCGGCACCGGGCTTCAGAACGTTCCGGCCGACCGACGCTTCTACTCCGGCGGCGGCGGCTCGGTGCGCGGCTACGCCTATCAGGGCATCGGCCCCAAGGATTCCACTGGGCAGCCGATCGGCGGCCTGTCCTTCTTCGAGACCTCGGTCGAGATGCGCATTGCCGTCACCGACACGATCGGCATCGTGCCGTTCATCGATGCCGGCACGGTGTCAACCAAATCGGTGCCCAACTTCTCCGACGTCAAGGTCGGCGCCGGTGTCGGCCTGCGCTATGTCACGCCGTTCGGGCCGCTGCGCATCGACGCCGCCGTGCCGCTCAACCGGGATCCAGGCGATCCGCATTTCGGCATCTATGCCGGCATCGGACAGGCGTTCTGAGCGATGAAGATACTCAAGCGCATCCTTCGCATTGTCCTTTACACGCTGCTCATCGTGGTCGCCGGGGCGATCGGCGCGCTCGTCGTGCTGACCAAGACCGAGCGCGGCCGCGACAATCTCGCCGGCATCATTTCGCGCCTGGCATCGAGCGACGACCGCAAGATCACGGTCAGCGGCATAAACGGTATCTGGTCCGGCGCCTTGACGGTGGATGATGTCGTGCTGGAAGACCGCCAGGGCGCCTGGCTGGTGGCCCGCAAGGTCGCCGTCGACTGGTCACCGCTGGCGCTGCTGTCGAAGAATTTCAGTGCTGACCGCATTGCCGCCGACCGTATCGAACTGGCGCGGCTGCCGGTGGCCGGTACGCAACAGCCGGCGCAGAGCGGTACGACGACGCTGCCTGTTTCCATCGACATCAAGCAGATCGACCTGCCCGAAATCGCGCTTGGCCAGCAGCTGGCTGGCAGCGGCATCGCCGAACTTGCCGCCAAGGGGATGCTCAAGGCCGATGCCGCGCCGCTGGCGGTCGAGACGACACTCAACATCGCCCGCCATGACGGCAAGCAGGGCAATGTCGACGCCAAGATCCACTTTGCGCCTGATGACAACAGGCTCGATCTCGACCTCAAGGCTTCGGAGCCGGCAGGCGGCATCATCGCCAATCTGCTCAAGCTGCCCGATACGCCGCCAGTCGACATAACCGTCTCGGGCACGGGACCGCTCGCCAACTGGAACGGCATCGCCACGTTCACGGTCGACGGCAAGATTGTCACTCAGCTGACGGGCCGCCACCAGTCGACCGACAAGGGCAGCCATGTCGAGGCCAAGGGCGACGGTGAGTTCGAGCGTTTCCTGCCCGAAAATCTGAGGCCGCTGTTTGCCGGCAAGACCAGCTTCGATGTCGCGGGCACCGCAACATCAGCCGGTGGCATCAGTATCGATCGGGCCAGCATCGACACTGATGCCGTGCATGGCACCGCGACCGGCATCGCCGATCCTGCCGGCGCCAGCGATCTCTCGGTTGAACTCGCCGCCAAGGGCGCGCCTGTGCAGATCACAGTGGGAAGCGCCGCGCAGCCGATCGCGCTGGCGATCAGGAATGCCACCGCCCGTGCATTCGGCGACGGCAAAGCGCCGATCGTCGATATCACTGCCTCGCTGGCTTCGGTGGTGGCGGGCGGCACCCAGCTGAACGATCTGGCCGCGCAGATACACTCCGACGGCTTCGATATCCAGAACAGGGCCGGGCCGGTTGCCGTCAAGCTGCAGGCGGGTGGCCTGAAGACCGATGTCGCGACGCTGGCGCCGCTGATTACCGGCAAGGTCGATGTCGACCTGGTAGGATCGGTCAGCAAGGACGCCATTGCCATCGACCAGGGCACGTTGCGCTCCGACGCGCTCAACGCCTCGCTCACCATGACCGTCGCGCTTGCCGATCTGTCGATACAGCTCAAGATGAATGCCGACGCCGTGTCGACGGCCTTGCCGCCACAAATCAGCTCGGTGCTCGGCGAGCGGGTGAAATTCTCGGCCGCCGCGACGCGCGATCCGCAGGGGTCTTTTTCCGCCAATTCGATCTCATTCACCTCCGGTTCGCTCAGCGCCAGCGGCACCGCCAGCGTGCAAGGCACCGACATCCAGGCCGATATCAAGGGCAGGCTGGGCGACGTCTCGGTGCTGTCGCCGATGGTCGGCGTGCCGGTTGCCGGCGGCGTCGATTTCGCGCTGTCGGCCAGCGGACCCAGGACAGCGCCGGATTTCACGGTTTCCGCCGACAGCGACAGCCTGACGGCGTCTGGACGTACGGTGAAGGCGATCAAGCTCACCGCAAGCGGCAAGGCAGACATATCAAGCCCTTCCGCTGACGTTTCGCTGACCGGCTCCGTCAACAACCAGCCGCTCGACATCAAGGCGGCGCTGGTGACCAGCGAGGGCAAGCGTTCGATCAATGGCTTTCTGGTTTCGCTGGGCGACAACAAGGTTTCGGGCGACCTGGCGCTGGACGACAAGTTCATGCCTTTGGGCACGCTGACGCTCGACGCGCCGGCCATCGATCAGTTGGCGGCACTTGCCGGCCAGGCGGTGACGGGCGACATCAATGGCACCATCCGCTTTGCCAAGGAGGGTGACGCGCCCTCCGTCGCCATCGATGCGAAGAGCACGTCGATCGCGCGCGGCGAGGTGACGGCCAAGGCCATCACCGTCAACGCGCTGATCGCCAACTATCTCAAGGCGCCGGCGATCTCCGGCACCATAAAGGCCGACACCGTGACATCGGGCACCACCGAAATCAGCGGCATCGGCGTCGACCTGAAACGCGATGGCGACTGGACCAATTTCATCGGCGGCGCCACCATAGCAGGCATTCCGGCGACCGCGGCAGGCCGGGTGAAGATCGCCCAGGGCACCACCAGCGTCGAAATCGCCTCGGGCGAGGCCACCGTTCGCGGCATCAAGGCGGCAATCGCGGCACCGTCGACGCTGACCATCGCCAACGGCACGACCACTGTCGAAAAACTGGCGCTGGATGTCGGCGGCGGCTCGGTGGTCTTGTCCGGCACCGCCGGCCAGACACTCGATCTCGCGGCACAATTCTCCGCGCTGCCGGCAGCGCTGGCCAATGATTTTTCGCCCGGCCTCGATGCCGTGGGCGCACTCGGCGGCACCGCACAGGTTACCGGTTCGCCGTCCGCTTCCGAGGTTCGATTCAACGCGGAACTGGCTGGCGTCGAGACCAGCCAGACCCGCCAAGCCGGGCTCGGGCCGCTCGCAGTCGACGCGGCCGGCAGCTACACCATGGCCGGCGGCGTCGTTCTCGACCATGCGACGCTCTCCGGCGACAAGATATCTGGCAAGGCAGCCGGCACCATCAATCCGAACGGCGCCAGCGATTTCGCCGTCGATCTTACCTCGTCCGGTCCCAGCCTGCCGCTAACGTTCGGCAGTGCCGCGAGCCCGGTGAAGATCGAAATCCAGTCCCTGTCGGCAAAGGTTGCAGGCGAAAGCACGAAAGCCCGCTTGGATGTCTCCGCGATCCTGCCGTCAGTCACCACCAGCCCGGCCAGGGTGGACGGGCTTGTCCTGGCGTTGCATTCGGACGCGTTCGATCTCAAGAGCCGCGCCGGACCGGTTTCCGGCACGGTGTCTGTGGACAAGGTTGGTCTCGACAATGCCACCATCGCGCCGCTGATCGCCGGCAAGGTGACGGCAGCGCTCAACGCCCGGCTGACATCGGACGCCGTCGCCATCGACAGCGGTTCGCTCAAGAGCGATGCGCTCAACAGCCAGGTCGCCGGCCAAGTCTCCCTCAGCGACGGCGCCATCGACCTCAAGCTGAGCGCGGATGCCCCGTCATCGGCCTTGCCGGCGGCGGCGCGGGGCATCCTTGGCGAACGCGCGCAGATCAGCGCCACACTGAAGCGCGACCCGAACGGCGGCATCAATGTCGATGGGCTGAAGCTGGCCTCGGGCGCACTGACCGCACAGGGGCAGGCGAGCCTTGCCGACAACAAGCTGGCCGCTGACATCACCGGCTCTCTTACCGATATCTCGTTGCTGTCCAAAGACGCCAAGGGCGCCATTGCCTTTGCGCTGAACGCCCAGGGGCCGGCCATCGCACCGGATTTGTCGCTGACGGTCAACAGCGATCGGCTGCTCGTGGCGGAGCGCGAGATCACCGGGCTGAAGCTCACCGCCACCGGCAAGGCCGATGCGGCCAACCCGGCGGCCAACGTGCAGCTGACCGGCAATGTTGCCGGCCAGGCGCTGCAGGGCAGCGCGGTGCTGGCCACCGCCGACGGCAAGAGCGCCATCAACGGCCTGCTGCTGTCGCTCGGCAAGAACAGGATTTCCGGCGATCTGGCGCTGGACGAGAAGTTCGTGCCGGTCGGCACCGTCTCGCTCGATCTGCCCGATATCGGGCCGCTTGCAGCACTGGCGCTGGAAAAGGCCGAAGGCGACGCGCGCGGCACGATCGCCTTCTCGAAGAATGGCGCAGCACCCCAAGTCGCGATCAAGGCGGCGGCGGCCTCGATCACGCGCGGCGACCTCCAGGCGAAAGCCGTCTCGGTCGATGCGCTGATCGCCAACTATCTGGCGGCACCGGTGATCTCCGGAAAGATCCGCGCCGACACCGTCATCTCGGGCGGCACCGTGATCAGCGGCATCGACGTCGATCTGAAGCGGGACGGCGACTGGACCGGCTTTTCCGGCGGCGCCACCGTCAAGGGCATTCCGGCCAAGGCCACGGGCCGGGTGAAGGTGGCCAACGGCACCACCACCATCGAGCTCGCATCCGGCCAGGCCACCGTCCAGGGCATCAAGGCGGCCATCGCCCAAGCCTCGACGATCAGCATCGTCAATGGCACGACGACCCTGGACAGGCTGGTGCTCAACCTCGGCGGCGGGACGGCGACGGTGACCGGCAAGGTCGGTCAGGCGCTCGACATCAACGCGGCGGTGGCGCGGGTGCCGATGTCTCTCGCCAACAGTTTCTCGCCCGGGCTCGACGCCGCCGGTTCGATTTCGGGCACGGTAAAGGTGACGGGCGCGCCGGCAAGCCCCGCCGTTGCCTTCAATATCGACGCGGCCGGCGTGCAGACGTCGCAGACCCGCGCCGCGGGTCTCACCGCACTGAGCGTTTCCTCTTCCGGTAGCTTTGCCGCCAACAAGCTGACCTTCAATGCCAATATCGGCGACGGCGCCGGCCTTGGCCTCAAGGGCGGCGGCACGGTGACGACGTCGGGCACGCCGGCGCTGGCGCTCGACTTCAATGGCGCCGTGCCGTTTGGTATCCTGAGCCAGAGGCTCGCGGCACAGGGCCTGTCGCTGAGCGGGACGGCCAATGTCAACGTGCAGGTGCGCGGTCCAGCGACATCGCCTGTCATCGGCGGCAGCGTCAGCACATCCGGCGCGCGCCTGATCGATGCGCGCTCGGGGCTTGCCGTCAACAACATCGCCGCCGACGTGTCGATCGGCGGCGGCGTCGCCAGGATCAACCGGCTGACCGGAACGCTGTCGACGCGCGGCAGCCTGTCGGCCAGCGGCACGGTCGGTATCAATCCGGCGCAGGGTTTCCCGGCCGACCTGTCGATCAAGCTGGTCGACGGCCGCTATACGGACGGCCGTGTGGTGACCGCCAATCTCGGCGGGGACCTGACGATCAAGGGACCGCTGACGTCGGCGCCGGCGATTGCCGGAACCATCAATCTCGCCAAGACCGTGATCACGGTTCCAGACAAGTTGCCGGGCTCGCTGGCGGCGCTCGACGTCAAGCACAAGAATGCGCCGGGTGCCGTACGGGCGCAGGACAAGGCGTTGCGCCCGGCGACGACCAGCGGCGGCGGTGGCGGCGGCAGCGGTCTCGCCCTTGATGTCACGGTCAACGCGCCGAACCAGATCTTCATTCAGGGCAGGGGCGTCGATGCCGAACTCGGCGGCTCGCTCAGGCTGACTGGCCCGGCCTCGTCGCCGCAAGCGGTCGGCACCTTCACCCTGCAGCGCGGACGGCTGTCGATCCTCGGCAAGCGGCTGACTTTCACTGAAGGCACGGTCGGCTTTTCCGGCTCGCTGGTGCCCTATCTCAACCTGACGGCGACAACGACGACGACCAGCGCCACCGTCACCATTGTCGTGTCGGGTGAAGCGACCAATCCGAAATTCACTTTCTCCTCGGTGCCGGCATTGCCGGAGGACGAGGTGCTGGCGCAATTGATCTTCGGTCGCTCGATGTCGAACCTGTCGCCACTGCAGATTGCTCAGCTCGCCGAAGCGGCCGGGCAGTTGGCCGGCGTGGGCGGCTCGACGTCGCTGCTCGAAAACCTGCGCAGCGCCATCGGCGTCGACGATCTCGACGTTACCACCGACGACAAGGGCGGCACCGCGGTTTCGGCCGGCAAGTATCTGAACGACCGCACCTATGTGACGATCCAGAAAGGCGACAAGCCGGGTTCGGGCAAGGCGACCATCGACCTCAATGTCGGGCGCGGCGTCAAGCTGCGCGGCGAGGCCAACGACGCCGGCGAAGCCAAGGGCGGCATCTTCTACGAGAAGGAATATTGATGTTTCGGCCGGGTTTTGGCCTTATCGCGGCTTGAGACTGGCGCTGTCCGGGCCCGGGCAAATGTCTCAGTTTAATGAACTATCGAGATTCCAGCGGAATCCGTCGGGCAGTAGCAATTTTGCGCCAAGACTGTCGTTATCACGCGAACCGCCCCCCTTCCAAAGTTGCACATTCCTGAACATGTTCCCAATCCATGTCGTCTTTGACATCAGGGCCTGGATGCGGAATGTTAAAAGGCGGAAAGCCAACAATGGGAGTTAAGTCATGACGATCTATAAGAGTAATGGCGATCGCGTTCCGGATCACATCCTGGCCATGGCCGAAGAAGCCAAGGCAGGTAAGGTCGATCGCCGCGAATTCCTGGCCATGGCCAGCGTGTTTGGTGCATCGACGGCGATGGCCTACGGCCTGCTCGGCCTCGCCGACCCGACGCCGGCCAAGGCCGAAGAGGTAAAAGGCAAGAAGGGCGGCACGCTCAAGGTCGCGCAGTGGATCAAGGATCCTAAGGACCCGCGCAAGTCCGACTGGTCGGAAATCGCCAATGCCGAGCGCCAGGCGCTCGAGCCGCTGGTCAAGTACACCACCGAATACACGTTCCGCCCCTATCTGCTGGAAAGCTGGGACGTGAACGACGACGCCACCGAATACACGCTGCATGTGCGCAAGGGCGTGACGTGGTCGAACGGCGATGCGTTCACCGCGGACGACGTCATCTTCAACCTGAAGCGCTGGGGCGACAAGAAAGCCGAAGGCAATTCCATGCCCGGCCGTCTCGGCTCGCTGGTCAAGGACGACAAGCTCGACGAAAGCGCAGTGACCAAGAAGGACGATCACACGGTCGTGCTGAAGCTTAGCAAGCCTGACATCGCGCTCATCCCGAACATGTGCGACTATCCCGGCCTCATCGTCCACAAGAGCTTCGACGAGAAGGGTGGCGACTTCAAATCCTGCCCGATCGGCACTGGACCGTTCGAGCTCGTCTCCTACGATGTCGGCCAGAAGGTGGTCTACAAGCGCCGCGCCGACGACAAGTGGTGGGATGGCGAGGTGTTCCTCGACGGTATCGAGTTCATCGACTACGGCACCGATCCGGCGGCCATGGTCAGCGCCTTCGAAGCCGGCGAAGTGCACACCAACTTCGAAACCTCGGCCGACTATGTGTCGATCCTCGACGGCATGGACCTTGTGAAGTCGGAAGTGGTGACCGCAGCGACCATCGTGTGCCGCACCAACATCAAGAACAAGCCCTATGACGACCAGAAGGTGCGCAACGCGTTGCAGCTCGGTGTCGACAACAATGTCGTCCTCCAGCTTGGCTACGGCAATGCCGGCACCGTCGCCGAGAACCACCATGTCTGCGCGATCCATCCGGAATATTACGAACTGCCGAAGATCAAGCGCGACCCGGCCAAGGCGAAGGCCCTGATGGCGGAAGCCGGCCAGGCCGATTTCGAGCACGAGCTGATCACCGTGGACGAGGACTGGCACAAGAACACCGGCGACGCGATCGCCGCCCAGCTGCGCGACGCCGGCATCAAGGTGAAGCGCACCGTGCTCCCGGGTTCGACGTTCTGGAACGACTGGACGAAGTATCCGCTGTCGATGACCAACTGGAACATGCGCCCGCTCGGCGTCCAGGTTCTGGCCATCGCCTACCGCACCGGCGAAGCCTGGAACGAGGCGGCCTGGTCGAATCCCGATTGGGATGCCAAGCTCAACGCCGCGCTTTCGGTCGCCGATGCCGCCAAGCGCAAGGAGATGATGAAGGATATCGAGCAGGTGCTGCAGGATTCCGGCATCATCATCCAGCCGTACTGGCGCAAGCTCTTCAGCCACTCGGTCAAGGCGGTGCAGAACTACAAGATGCACCCGACCTACGAGCATGACTACGGCAAGGTCTGGCTCGACCAGGCCTGATCCGGATCGAAGGGGAAGGGGGCGTTGCCCCTTTCCCCTCACTCTTTCGCAGCGATCTGAAGCCAGGAGTGTGCACTGCAAAAAATTGCGGACTCCCCGGACAAGATCGTGCAATAAATCAAGAGCTGATCGCATCCGAGGGCCTGTTTGACAGCCGCCCCGCCGGTAACGGCAGGCAAGGCTTTGGAGCCGGCTCAAACCCCAACCCCATCGGCAGGGGGCCGCCATGCTTTCTTTCGTTATCAGGCGTCTCGGCACCATGGCATTGACGATGCTGTGCCTGACGATGATCGTCTTCTTCCTGATCAATCTCGAGCCCAATCTGAAGAAGCTGGCGATCAGCCAGACGGAAATGCACACCTCGGCCGAGCAACTCGAAGGATGGCTGGTCAATCACGGCTACCGGCAGAACTTCTTCGTCCGCTACGGACAGTGGCTGGGCGTCCTGCCCAAGCAGCCGGTGACCGACCCGACGACAGGCAAGCCGGCGCAGCGTTTCACCTTCTGCAACGATCCGGTGGTGCCGACCTTCTCCGGCGTTCTCGAAGGCGATTTCGGCTGTTCGACCAAGTTCAAGGCGACGGTCGCCTCGAAGCTGTTCCCGGCTCTTGGCGCCACCGGCATCCTGATGTTCTGGGTGCTGGCGGTGATGGTGCCGATCTCGCTCTTGATCGGCATCCTGGCCGGCATGCGCGAGGGTTCGCGAACCGACCGGGTGCTTTCGGTGGCCTCGATCGCCTCGACGGCGACACCTGAATATGTGTCGGGCGTCATCTTCACCGTCATCTTCGCCTCATGGCTCGGCTGGCTGAACGGTTCGGCCGCATCGGCCAGCCAGGGCATCACCTTCTACAATTTCACGCTGCCCGTCATGACGCTGGCAATCTACGGCATCGGCTATATCGCCCGCATGACGCGCGCTTCGATGGTCGAGGTGATGACGCAGCAATATATCCGCACCGCCCGATTGAAGGGTCTCTCCTTCGGCAGCGTGGTGGTGAAACATGCGTTGCGCAATGCGTTGATCGCGCCCTTCACCGTCATCATGCTGCAGTTTCCGTGGCTGCTCACCGGCGTCGTCATCGTCGAGGTGATGTTCCGCTACCAGGGCTTTGGCTACACGCTGGTCGAGGCGGCCGGTAACAACGACATCGATCTCTTGCTCGGCTGCTCGCTGGTCTCGGTGTTCATCGTCCTGATCACGCAGCTCATTTCCGATGTCGGCTACGCGTTTCTCAATCCGCGTATCAGAGTCCAGTAGGAGATCAGGCGGATGCAGATCGAATATATCAGCGCCGTCAGTGTCGTGCTCGGAGTGCTGTCGCGCTTCTGGCCGGTGTGGATCGCGCTCGTCATCGTCATGGGGGCGAGCTTCGCCTACAAGAAGAAGCTGGCGCTTTACGGCCAGTTGTTCGATAGCGGCGTCGGCATTGTCGGTGTCGGCATCTGCCTGTTCTGGCTGTTTACGGCGATCTTCGCATCGACCATCTCGCCTTTCGATCCGCTGGCCCAAGTCCCGGAGATGAAGGACACGCTGCCGGGTGCCATCGAGGCGAAATCGGGACTGGTCTATCTGTTCGGCGGCGACAAGCTGGCCCGCGACGTCTTCTCGCGCATGGTCTATGGCAGCCAGATCGTGCTGATCATCGCGCCGGCAGCGACCGGCTTCGCGCTGATGGTCGGCATCACGCTCGGCCTGCCGGCCGGCTATTACGGTGGCAAGATCGATACCGTGCTGTCGTTCCTGGCCAACCTCGTGCTCGCCTTCCCGGTCATCCTGTTGTTCTACCTGCTGGTGACGCCGGGCATCATGGACACGCCGATCCCCTATGGGTTGGCCGGCGTCTTCTTCCTGTTTCCGATCATCTTCTTCAGTGTGCTGTTCTGGACGCGCTACAAGAACCGGCCCGACCGGCTTTATCTCCTGCTCGGCCTGACGCTTGTGATCGGCGGCTGGATCTATGTCGGCCTCGTGTTCGATCGTGACCCGCTGCACATCGTGCACATCGATCCCAACCAGCTCAACATCTTCGTCGCCGTGGTGTTCGCCTCCAGCCCCGGTGTGTTCCGCATCGTGCGCGGCCTGGTGATGGACATCAAGACGCGCGACTACGTGGCGGCGGCGCAGACGCGCGGGGAATCGCCCTGGTACATCATGCTGTGGGAGATCCTGCCCAATGCACGCGGGCCGCTGATCGTCGATGCCTGCCTGCGCATCGGCTACACCACCATCCTGCTCGGCACACTCGGCTATTTCGGCCTGGGCCTGGCGCCGGAAAGCCCGGACTGGGGCACCGCGATCAAGGACGCCAGCCGCCTGCTGCGCTCCTTCATCCACCCGGCGCTGCCGCCGACGATCGCGCTGATGTCGTTCGTGCTGGGGCTCAACCTGCTCGCCGACTCTTTGCGTGAACAATCGATGAAAGACTGATGGGCTGGCCTTCGACCCCAAGAGCGAAGAGCCGGACCTGAGAACCAAGGATTGGAGCGACCCATGAATGAGGCAGTTCGAAATCCCGCGGCACCGATCATCGAGATCGAGAACCTGTCGATCTCCTTCTTCACCCGCAAGGGCGAGATACCGGCGGTCATGGATTTTTCCTGCACCGTCATGCCGGGCGAGGCGATGGGCATTGTCGGCGAATCCGGCTGCGGCAAGTCGACCGTGTCGCTCGGCATCATGCGCGACCTCTCCAACATCGGGAAGATCGTCGGCGGCAAGATCAAGTTCCAGGGCAAGGACATGGGCGAGCTCTCCGACGAGGAGCTGCGCGCCATCCGTGGCAACAAGATCGCCATGATCTACCAGGAGCCGATGGCGAGCCTCAATCCGGCGATGAAGGTCGGCCAGCAGCTGATGGAAGTGCCACTGATCCACGACAAGGTGTCGAAGGAAGAGGCTTATAAACGGGCGCTCGAAATGGTGCGCTCGGTCAAGCTTCCCGACCCCGAGCGCATGATGCGCTCCTATCCGCACCAGCTCTCGGGCGGCCAGCAACAGCGCATCGTCATCGCCATGGCACTGCTGTCGAAGCCGGCGCTGCTGCTGCTCGACGAGCCGACGACGGCGCTCGACGTGACGGTTGAGGCGGGCATCGTCGATCTGGTCAAGGGGCTGGGCGAAAAGTTCGGCACCTCGATGATCTTCGTGTCGCACAATCTGGGTCTCATCCTGGAGACCTGCGACCGCATCACGGTGATGTATTCGGGCGAGGCCGTGGAGACCGGCAAGATCAAGGACGTGTTCGACCGGATGCGCCATCCCTACACGCAAGGTCTGTTCCGCTCGATCCCGCTGCCCGGCGCCGACAAGAATTCGCGGCCGTTGATTTCCATCCCCGGGCAATTGCCGCTGCCGCACGAACGGCCGAAGGGCTGCAATTTCGGCCCGCGCTGCCACCATTTCGTCGAGGGCGTCTGCAACGCCGCCGAAATCCCGATGATCGAGGTCGCGGGCCACGAGGGGCATTTCTCACGCTGCGTGCGCTTCAACGAGATCGACTGGGAAGCGCTGCCGCCCGGCGCCAAGAAGGTCAATGAGCGGGTCGTGCCCGGCGCGCCGGTGCTCAAGATCGAGGACCTGCGGAAGTATTACAAGGTTGGCGGCAACGAGGTGTTCGGCTCGAGCGAGGGGCGTGTCGTCAAGGCCAACGAGACGATCTCGTTCATGGCGCGCGAATCCGAGACCGTCGCCATTGTCGGCGAATCCGGCTGCGGAAAGTCGACGCTGGCCAAGGTGCTGCTCGGACTGGAGACGGCAAGCTCGGGTACTGTCACGCTGGGCAACAAGGAAATCCAGTCGACCGGCATCGAGAGCCGCAGCGTCGACACCGTGTCGTCGATCCAGATGGTGTTCCAGAACCCGTTCGACACGCTCAATCCCAGCCATTCGGTCGGTTCGCAGATCATCCGCACGCTGGAGAAATTCAAGGTCGGCAAGACGGTTGCCGACCGCCGCAAGCGGATGCTGGAACTGCTCGACCTGGTGAAACTGCCGCGGGCCTTCGAGACCCGCAAGCCGCGCCAGCTTTCGGGCGGCCAGAAGCAGCGCATCGGCGTGGCGCGCGCCTTTGCCGGCGACGCCAAGGTGGTGGTGGCCGACGAGCCGGTCTCGGCACTCGACGTGTCGGTGCAGGCGGCGGTGACCGAATTGCTGATGGACATCCAGCGCAAGAACAAGACGACGATGCTGTTCATCAGCCACGATCTGTCCGTCGTGCGCTACATCGCCGACCGCGTCGTCGTCATGTATCTCGGCTATATCGTCGAGCAAGGCACGACCGACCAGATCTTCGCGCCGCCCTATCATCCCTACACCGAGGCGCTGCTGTCGGCGATCCCGATCGCCGACACCAGCGTGGTGAAGCGGCACATCGTGCTGGAGGGCGACATTCCCTCGGCCATGAACCCGCCGTCCGGCTGTCCGTTCCAGACACGCTGCGGCTACAAGAAGCTGGTGCCGGACAATCTGTGCGAAACCAAGGTGCCGCCGGTGAAGCATCTCGGCAATGGCCATATGAGCCTGTGCTGGCTTTCCGACGATGTGCTGGCCAAGATGGAGCCGGTGATCAAGTTCGACAAGGAACATGCCGCCCGTGAAGGCGTGCCGGAGGACGCGCCGCATGTGACGGACGCGGGCCCGACGGCCGCCGAGCCCAAGCGCCCACGCGGCAAGAAGCCGAACTGAGCGGCAAGAAGGCGAAGTGACCGATCGAGGTTAAAGGCGCGGCGCGTTCAGTTGCCGCACTGGCTCAGTTGCTGCGCATAGTCCCGCGCCATCTTTTCGGTGGCCCGGGCATAGCCCTGGACGCCGGCGTCGCCACGGTTGCCGCGGCCATAGGCGGTCCAGCCGAGATAGTAGGCGAGATAGAGATTGTAGGTATCGTTGCGGGCGACACCGTAGGTGTCGGCGGTCTTGGAATGGTACCAGCCGACGAAATCGACGGCATCGGCGAATTTCGTCCGCCGCGCCGCCCAGTTGCCGGTTTCGCTCTGATATTGCGACCAGGTGCCGTCCAGCGCCTGCGAGAAGCCGGTGGCCGACGAGACGTGCGTCCACGGAATGAAGCCGAGCAGCTTGGTGCGCGGCGGCCGGGCATTGCTCTTGAAGCCGGATTCCTTGCGTACCGTCGCCATCAGCACGGGAACCGGCACGCCGTATTTCTGCTGGGTGCGCTCGGCCGCCGATTGCCAATTGTCGAACCAGCCGTCGTTCTGATCGAAGACGGCGCAGACATCGTTGATGTGGCTGGGCGCCGTCGCGCAGGCCGAAAGTGCCAGCAGCGCGCCAACCGCTACAATTTTACTAAAACTCGACCTACGCATTGGCAGAGCAATAGGCCGAAATCATAAACGGAATCTTGCGGCCGGCGTTAACCGCTCGCTGGCGCATTTGCCTGGAAGATATCGTATTGATAATCCGACGCATTTCGTCGTTTTTTCTAAATGGATATTGTATAAATGCCGCCTTGGCTAAAATCGCGCCCGCAAACGGCGTATTCCTGACAGCCTGGCTGGTTCGCCGGGGCTTTGATGCCGGGCATGAACGAGCCAAGACGCAAACGCGGCGCCGAGCGCACCAGCAACAGGGGCCCAACGCCCATTCCGCAACTGCCGCTCAGGCAGGTAACCAATCCCTATCCGCCGATGGCCCTGCTGTCGCCCGACCAGATCGAGCAGATCCACCAGGCGTCGATGCATATATTGGAGAATTTCGGCATCGAGGTGATGAGCCCGCGCGCGCTGTCGCTGTTCGAGAAGGCTGGCGCCACAGTCGATCATGCGACGGCGAATGTCCGCATCGACAAGGGCATGGTCGCCGAGGCGCTGAAGACGACGCGGTCCAGCTATGTGTTGACGCCGCGCAATCCGGCGCATGCCGTTCATCTCGGCGGCAACACCATCAACTTCACGCTGGTTGCCGGACCGCCCAACGTGCACGACATGGAGCGCGGCCGCCGCGCCGGCAATCTGCGCGACTACTCGGACCTCACCCGTCTGGCGCAGCATTTCAACTGCATTCACATGCTCGGCAACCAGGTCTGCGCGCCGGTGGAGCTGCCGGCGAACTCCCGCCACCTCGACACTTACTTCACCAATCTGACGCTGACCGACAAGAGTTTCCATGTCTCGGCGATCGGCCGGGGCAGGGCGCTGGACGGCATCGAGATGATGGCGATCGCACGCGGTCTGACGCTGGACCAGATGCGCGACGATCCCGGCATCACCACCATCATCTCGGTCAATTCGCCGCGCCGCTTCGACGAGATGATGGCCGAAGGGCTGATGACGATGGCCGAGTTCGGCCAGTCGGTGGCGGTAACGCCGTTCACGCTGATGGGGGCGATGAGCCCGGTGACGCTGGCCGGCGCGCTGGCGCAGCAGAATGCCGAGGCATTGTTCGGTGTAGTGCTGACGCAGCTGGTGCGTCCCGGCGCGCCGGTCATGTATGGCGCCTTCACCTCCAATGTCGACATGAAGTCAGGCGCGCCGGCCTTCGGCACGCCGGAGAACACCAAGGCCAACGTTGCGTCGGGGCAGCTGGCGCGGCGCTACGGGCTGCCCTACCGCACGACGCCGGGCTCGGCCTCCAATGCGGCCGACGCGCAAGGCGCCTATGAAACGCTGATGGCATTGTGGGGCGCGGTGCTCGGCCACGGCAACCTCGTCTATCACGCCGCCGGTTGGCAGGAGGGCGGGCTGACGGCGTCGTTCGAGAAGTTCATCATCGATGTCGAGATGATCCAGCACATGATGGAGTTCTTGCGCCCGATCGAGGTCAACGAGGCCGAGCTTGCCGTCGAGGCGCTGGGCGCGGTGCCGACCGGTGGCCATTTCTTCGGCGAGCCGCATACACTGGAGCGCTATGCCACCGCCTTCTACCAGCCGATGCTGTCCAACTGGCAGAACTACGAAGCCTGGCAAGAGGCTGGCGGGCTCGACGCTACGGCGCGCGCGACGCGACTGTGGAAGAAGGCGCTGGAAGAATACGCCGAGCCGGTGATGGATGTCGCCGTGCGCGAGGCGCTGGAGGCCTATATGGCCAAACGCAAGGAAGCGATCGGGCAGGGCGAGCCGTGATGCGCCGGTCTTCCCGTCTTGATTCACTTCATTCATCCAACTCCTTGAAATAACGAGAAAACCTATGAAATCGCATGCAAAGGTCGTGGTCATTGGCGGTGGCGTCGTCGGGTGCTCCGTGCTGTTCCATCTCGCCCGCCACGGCTGGACCGATGTCGTGCTGCTGGAGCGCGATGAGCTGACCTCCGGCTCGACCTGGCACGCGGCCGGCGGCATGCACACGATCAATGGCGACCCCAACGTCGCCAAGCTGCAGAAATACACCATCAGCCTCTACAAGGAGATCGAGGAGCTTTCCGGCCAGGCAACCGGCGTGCACCTGACCGGCGGCGTGCTTCTGGCGGCGACCGAGGCGCGCCTCGACTGGCTGCGCGGCGTCGTCGCCAAGGGCCGCTATCTCGGCATCGACCTGGAGGAAATCTCGCCGAAAGAAGCAGCCGAGCTGATGCCGCTGCTCGATCCCAACCAGTTCGTTGGCGCTGTCAGAAACAAGGAGGACGGCCATCTCGATCCCTCCGGCGTCACCCATGCCTATGCCAAGGCCGCGCGCAAACTCGGCGCCGAGGTCGAACGCTTCACCAAGGTCGAGGACATCGTGCGGCGCGCCGACGGGATGTGGCGTGTCATCACCAACAAGGGCGAGGTGGTGGCCGAGCATGTCGTCAACGCCGGCGGCCTATGGGCGCGCGAGGTCGGCCGCATGGTTGGCCTCGAACTGCCGGTGCTGGCGATGGAGCACATGTACCTGATCACCGAGGACATGCCCGAGGTCGCCGCCTGGAACGCCAGGACCGGTACGGAAATCATCCATGCGGTCGATTTCGACGGCGAGCTCTATCTGCGCCAGGAGCGCGGCGGCATGCTGATGGGCACCTATGAGAAGGCCAACAAGCCGTGGTCCGAATTCCAGACGCCATGGAATTTCGGCCATGAACTGCTGGCGCCCGACATCGACCGCATCGCGCCGTCGCTGGAGGTCGGCTTCCGGCATTTCCCGGCTTTCCAGAACACCGGCATCAAGCAGATCATCAACGGCCCGTTCACCTTCGCGCCGGACGGCAACCCGCTGGTCGGGCCGGTGCGCGGCCTGCCGGGCTTCTGGGTCGCCTGCGGCGTCATGGCCGGCTTCTCACAGGGCGGCGGCGTCGGGTTGGCATTGTCCAACTGGATGATCGAGGGCGATCCCGGCGCCGACATCTGGGCGATGGATGTCGCGCGCTATGGCGAGTGGGCGACGATGGCCTATACCAACGCCAAGGTGCGCGAGAATTATTCCAGGCGCTTCTCGATCCGCTTCCCCAATGAGGAACTGCCCGCCGGGCGACCGCTGAAGACGACGCCGGTCTATGATCTGTTGTCGGCCAAAGGCGCGCAATGGGGCGTGGCCTATGGGCTGGAGGTGCCGCTTTGGTATGCGCCGGAAGGCATCAGGGACGAGTTCTCCTGGCACCGCTCCAGCGATTTCACCCATGTCGCCAAGGAGGTCGCGACGGTTCGCGACGGCGTCGGCCTGTCGGAGATTTCGAGCTTCGCCAAATACAAGGTGAAGGGTGAGGGGGCAGCGGCTTGGCTCGACCGCATGCTTGCCTGCAAGTTGCCGAAGCCCGGCCGCATGACGCTGGCGCCGATGCTGAAGGACGATGGCAAGCTGATCGGCGACTTCACGCTGGCCAATCTCGGCAGCGAGGGCTGGTTCCTCGCCGGCTCGGGTGTTGCCGAGCAATACCACATGCGCTGGTTCGAAAAGCACCTGCCTGATGACGGCTCTGTCCGCATCGAGGCGCTGGGCCAGAAGCTCACCGGCCTTTCCATTGCAGGACCCAAGGCGCGGGATGTGCTGGCCAAGGTCACGCGCTCGGATGTTTCGAATGCCGCGCTTCCATTCATGGCCATTGCCAGGATGGATATCGGCATGGCGCCGTGCCTGGCCGGCCGCGTCAGCTACACCGGCGATCTCGGCTACGAGATGTGGGTGGCGCCGGAATATCAACGCGCAGCATTCCAGGCCCTGATGGCGGCCGGTGAGGAATTCGACATCGGCCTGTTCGGTTCGCGCGCGCTCAACGCACTCAGGCTGGAGAAGAATTACGGCTCATGGGCGCGCGAATACCGGCCGATCTACGGGCCGCTGGAGGCCGGGCTCGACCGCTTCGTCGCCTATGGCAAGGAGGCCGATTTCATCGGCAAGGCGGGAGCGCTGGCCGAGCGCAAGCAAGGCGGCAAGCTCCGCCTGCGTGTCTTCATCGTCGATGCCGACGACGCCGATGTCATCGGCGACGAGCCGATCTGGTTCGGTGGCACCGTGCGTGGCTGGGTCACCTCGGGCGGCTATGCGCATCATTCGAAAAAGTCCGTCGCCGTCGGCTATGTGCCGAAGGAGATCGCCGAGGAGAGCGACGGGTTCGAGATCGAGTTGCTTGGCAAACGCCACGCCGCGCGCATGCAGGCGACGCCGCTGTTCGATGCGAATTTCGAGCGCATGAGAGGGTGAAGGCTCACCCTCTGTTCCGGCCTCAGCTGTTGCCGCGGTTGTCCAGCGCGAAGGCGCCGGCGCCGGCAAAGAACAGATAGAGGAAGATGAAGCAGAACGAGATTGCCGAATCGCCACCGTTGTTGACCGGGAAGAAGTCGCGCGGCATGTGCGCCATGAAATAGGCGATCGCCATTTCGCCAGCCAGAAGGAATGCCACCGGCCGAGTGAAAAGCCCCAGCGCCAGCAGGATGCCACCGGCGAATTCGAGGATGGCAGCGGTGAGCGTCAGCCCGGAGAGGGCGTGGGGATCGGCACTTACGGGAAAATTGAACAGTTTCTGGCTGCCATGCTCGATAAACTGCAGTGCGGTCATGATGCGCAGCACGCCAAGGGCCTGCGGCTGGTATCTGGCGAGGCCTTCAAAAAGCTTCATAAATGACTCCATTTTATTTAGCTTCCAGACCGGCCATAGATTATCGCCCGGCAATGGACCATTCACTTCCCTTGGAATGCCATCAACAAACGGTGAGTGGAAAATGTTCCCCAGCATGGCCTTCATATTGTTCTCGCTAGGGTTGCATTTGTATCGCTATGGTTGTATTGATATGGACACTCTAAACATCTGGGTCCCTTCGCCATGAAAAAAGTCCTCATCAGCCTATTCGCCATCCTTGCAGGCACCAGCTTCGCCATGGCCGAAGACGCCGGCTGCGAGGCCTTCAAATGGCCGGTGACGCGGGAACAGGTGCTGTTTGCCGCGGCGCCCGCAACGCTGCCTGGAGCGACGCTGGCGGTGGGTGCTGCCGCGGATCTGGCCCTGGTCCCGGCGGAAAAAGCCGGTTTTACGCTGCCGCCCCAGCGCGCGCCGGCGGAGGGCACGTTTGGTGCCGTTGCCAGCGTGGAGGTGCCGACCGAGGGGGCCATTCAGATAAGCCTCTCAGGCGAGGCATGGATCGATGTCATTCAGGACGGCCACGCCATCAAGTCGGCGGGCTATAGCGGCGTGAAAACCTGCCCCGGCATCCGCAAGAGCGTGCGCTTCAAGCTCGCGGCCGGCCCGGCCACCGTCCAGTTCAGTGGCGCGAAAAAGGCTGAGCTGAAGGTCGCGGTGCTGACGCCGGAATAGGACGGGCAGAGGAATGCGGCCTTTCATCTGTGGTGCGATGAAAGGCCATCACTTCGTGCCAGCGGTGTTTGTTGCTGTCAGCGCACCGGCGCCATCAGTGCGAAATGCGCGCCTTGCGGGTCCTGGCATTGCACGATCCAGCTGCCGCCGGGGACTTCCATTGGCCCCATCAGGATCTTGCCGCCATTGTCGGTGACGCGTTTGGCCGCCGCGTCGATGGCCGGGACGTTGAAATAGAACTGCCAGACCGGCACGGGGATCTGTTCGGGCTTGTTCATGATGCCGCCGCCGGATTCGCGGCCGGCCGTAAAGGTCTGGTAGATGCCCATCGGGCCCATTCGAAGTCACCCGCATTGGCCCAGCCGAACTGGCCGGAGTAGAAATCGAACGCGGCCTTCCAGTCCGATGTGTAAAGCTCGTGCCAGCCGATATGGCCCGGCGTTGCGGCCGGCACGACGGGCTGGTCGGGGCCGTTCGGCTGCAGGAACATGAACGTTGCGCCTTGCGGATCGGCGACGACGGCAAAGCGGCCGACACCGGGGATGTCGTCGGGCTCGCGGTGGACAGCTCCGCCGACAGCCTTCAGCGCCTTGGTCGAGGCATCGACATCCTTGGTGTGGATATAGCCGAGCCAGGCGGGCGGCATGCCCATCCTGGCGGCGTCCTCGGGCATCGTCATCAGGCCACCTACACCACGCTCACCGACATTCATGACGATATAGTGCGGCATTCCGGGGGCCTTGTCGAAAGGCTGCGCTGTCCAGGCGACCACCTTGGTGTAGAACGCCTCGGCGGCGTCGAGGTCTGATGTCATCAATTCGTACCAGAAGAAGGGCATCGGGGATTTCGGCATTGTCGGTCTCCTCAGCTTTCATCCATCGATCGTCGTCCGATCGATCCTAGGACGATCTTCACGACGGAAATCCGACACCCGCCCGGACAACAATTGTCGACCTGGAGCAAATGTTCCCAGGCTTGCGCGCGCTGCGGTTTTCGATTTCTCTGCGACAAAGACAAAGAGGGGACGTCGTTTCATGCGCCGGATGTCGCTCACGCCCGAGCTTGTCGCACTGTGCCATCGGGAGGAGGCCGATCCCGGCCCGGACCCGAACTGGACGCCGTTGGACGACGAGGATTTTCGGACCCTTGCCTCGCGGCTGTCCGATGAAGCCGACGCGGGGCCGCTATGGGTGTTCGCCTACGGGTCGCTGATCTGGAAGCCGGAATTCGAGTCGGTGGAACAACAGCTCGCCACCGCCTTCGGCTGGCATCGCTCCTTCTGTCTCGACATGGTGCGTTGGCGCGGCAGCGCCGAGCAACCGGGGCTGATGATGGCGCTCGAACGGGGCGGACGCTGCAACGGGGTAATCTACCGCTTGCCCGAGGGCGAAAAACCAACCCAGATCGAAAGGCTGCTGCGGCGTGAGATCAGCGACCACGAAAGTATCGACTCGGTCAGGTGGCTGCCCGTGCATACGGGCCAGGGCGCGCTGCGAGCGCTTGGCTTCTGGGTCGGCGTGAAGGGCAGGGGAACGTCACTGAGCCAGCCGCTGGAGATGGTGGCCGGCGTGCTGGCCAGGGCCTGCGGGCATATCGGATCGGGCGCCGAATATCTCTACAACACGGTCAGTCATCTCGAAGCGTTCGGCATCCACGACCGCAATCTATGGCGGTTGCAGGAGCTGGTCGCCGACGAGGTCCGGGCCATTCATGGCCACGGGGCCTGAAGAGAGATGATCTCAGGCTGGAGTACAATAAGAACATTTCGACTAGGAGCTGGGGGCCTCGCCGAGCGCAGAGCGGAATAGGAGACAAAGGCCCGACCGTCTTTGATCGAGCCCTCGTGTCTTCAGGCTAAGCGGCTACCGAAGTCGGCAAGTCGCGCATTCTGGTATAGCTTGCCTGAACAGTCGGGCCGAGAGCGGTCTTTACTGAGATTTGGCCGCGATCGTTGCGAATGTTCAGCTGAGTCTTCACGGGGAGAACCCATTCGAAGGGATTACTGATACCGCCGACAACACTCTTAATATTCGGCGGCATCCGCACCTTGACCTCGATGTCAACCACGTCCGCAGACGCCGTGTTCGGGGTGCAGACACCGTCGTATTGTCCACCGCCAGTGTCGAAGCCATATACAAGCCCGTCATCGAAAGTGAGCGTGGCGTAGCCGTCGCCGGCGCTGCCGACGAAGTGGATAAGATACATTCCGTTGCGCATGTTACTTGCACCTTTCTGAAGTTGAGACAGTTCGAATTCCCGGATCGAGCTCGGCAACCTCATAAAGAGGGCGACGAAGGCCTCTACCGGACCGGGGATGCTCCTATTTTCCGATAGCCACTGGGCTACTGCGCCGACCGTCACGCCGACCAACCGAGCAAATTCAGCTTGGCTGATACGCAGTTCGGCAATGGTCTCTTTCAGTTCCAATCCAGTCATCGAATATCCTTTATTGATCTATGTTGATTATAATAACATATACAATGTGAGAGCGCAACGGGGTGCCAGCCAACATCTGCCGATGGTTGCTAAAGGATCGGTTTGGCTTATACATGACTAAAATAATCATGTTTTTGTTGAGACTTTTCAGTGCCTTGCTCCGAAAATTGACCAATTGATAAAAAAATAAAACGTGCTAGCCTTTCCCAAAACGAAAACATGGGGAACTGAGAATGCCAGAAGGCCAGTTCAGGGAAGGCATTGCAGGCGGCAGGCTCCCGGCCGACCAGTACGCGGACAATTTTTCCGACCTGCACCCGCCGCTCGATCACCACGAGGCGCTGGTCGAATCCGACCGCTGCTATTTCTGCTATGACGCGCCGTGCATGAATGCGTGCCCGACCTCGATCGACATTCCGCTGTTCATCCGCCAGATATCGACCGGCAATCCGATCGGCTCGGCCAAGACGATCTTCGACCAGAACATTCTGGGCGGCATGTGCGCCCGCGTCTGCCCGACCGAGACGCTGTGCGAGGAGGTCTGCGTGCGCGAGGTGGCGGAAGGCAAGCCGGTGCAGATCGGCCGTCTGCAGCGCTACGCCACCGATATCGCCATGGCCGAGAACAAGCAGTTTTATCCGCGCGCCACGCCGACCGGCAAGACGGTGGCCGTGGTCGGCGCCGGGCCGGCCGGCCTTGCCGCCGCGCACAGACTTGCTCGCCATGGCCATGACGTCACCATCCTGGAAGCGCGGCCGAAGGCCGGCGGCCTCAACGAATACGGCATCGCAGCCTACAAGAGCGTCGACAATTTTGCCCAGGCGGAAGTCGAATACGTGGCGGCCATCGGCGGCATCGACATCCAGAACGGCAAGGCGCTTGGCCGCGACTATCAACTGTCCGACCTGATGCGCAATTACGACGCGGTGTTTCTCGGCATGGGGCTTGGCGGCGTCAACGCGCTGCGTGCCGATGGCGAGGACGCCGACGGCGTCACCAACGCGGTGGAGTTCATTGCCGAACTGCGCCAGGCCAGCGATCTCGCCAGCCTGCCGGTTGGCCGCCGCGTCGTTGTCATCGGCGGCGGCATGACGGCGATCGACGCCGCGGTGCAGTCGAAACTGCTTGGCGCCGAGGAGGTGACGATCTGCTACCGGCGTGGCCAGGAGCACATGAACGCTTCCGAATTCGAACAGGATCTGGCCGCCGCCAACGGCGTCACCATCCGTCATTGGCTGCAGCCGAAGCGAGTGATTGCCGAAGGCGGCAAGGTGTCGGGCATCGAACTCGAATACACCGCGCTCACCGGCGACAAGCTCGCCGGCACCGGCGAGACGCTGACGCTCACCGCCGACCAGGTGTTCAAGGCGATCGGCCAGAGCTTTGTGCCGGCAGCGCTCAACGGCAGCAGTGCGGCGATCGAGCTCGAAGCCGGCCGCATCAAGGTCGATGCGGAAGGTCGTACTTCGCTGGCCAATGTCTGGGCCGGCGGCGACTGCATCTTCGGTGGCGACGACCTGACCGTCTCTGCGGTGGCGCAAGGCCGCGACGCGGCGGAGAGCATGCACAGGAGTCTGATGCAGGGATAGGGATCATGGCCACGCTGGAACCGGGCATCGCCCGTCACTACGACATATCGGGCCTGGAGGAACGGATCCTTGCCGCACTCGCCGATACTGGCGTGGACGTTGCCCATCTGCGCGCCGGCGATCTCGAAGCGGCTGACGAATTCCACATCGGCGGCGTGGCCGCCACCAAGGAACTCGCCGATCAGATGGACCTCAAGCCCGCAGCCAAGCTTCTGGACATCGGATCCGGCATCGGTGGTCCGGCCCGCTTTGTCGCCAACAACGCTGGCGCCGAAGTCACCGGCATCGACCTGACGCAGAGCTATGTCGATATCGCGACAAGCCTGTCGAAGCGAACCGGAATGGCTGGTAAGACGCGCTTCGTGCAGGGCAGCGCGCTGGACATGCCATTCGCCAACGACAGTTTCGATGCGGCTATCATCCTGCATGTCGGCATGAACCTTCCCGACAAGCCGAGGCTGATGAGCGAGACTGCCCGCGTGCTCAAGCCGGGCGGCATCTTTGCCGTCTACGACGTGATGCGGCTGAAGGACGGAGCGCTATCCTATCCATTGCCTTGGGCATCCGATGAAACCATGTCCTTCGTCGCCACGCCCGACGACTATCGCGCGGCTGCCGCCGCAGTGGGATTTTCGGTGATCGCCGAGCGGCAACGTGGCGGCTTCGCCATCGAGTTTTTCGCCACGATGCGTGCCCGGATGGCCGCCGCGCAAGCGGAGGGCAGGAAGCCGCCGCCCGGCGTCGGCCTCGTCATGGGCGAGAACGCCCGCACCAAGATCGCCAACCTTACCGCCGCGCTTGAAGGCGGCATTCTCGCACCCGTCGAATTGATCCTTCGTCTCGGCTGAAAGGGACCTGTCATGGCAGACATCCGCAACAATTTCGTCGGCATCAAATCGCCAAATCCATTCTGGCTGGCCTCGGCGCCGCCGACCGACAAGGCCTACAACGTCATCCGCGCCTTCAAGGCCGGCTGGGGCGGCGTGGTGTGGAAGACGCTGGGCGAGGAGGGCCCGCCGGTCGTCAATGTCAACGGCCCGCGCTACGGCGCGATCTGGGGCGCCGACCGCCGCCTGCTCGGCCTCAACAACATCGAGCTGATCACCGACCGCGACCTGCAGGTCAATCTGCGCGAGATCAAGCAGGTCAAGAAGGACTGGCCCGACCGCGCTATCGTCGTCTCGCTGATGGTGCCCTGTGTCGAGGAGGCCTGGAAGGCGATCCTGCCGGTGGTCGAGGAGACCGGCGCTGATGGCATCGAGCTCAATTTCGGCTGTCCGCACGGCATGTCGGAACGCGGCATGGGCGCCGCCGTCGGCCAGGTGCCGGAATACATCGAAATGGTGGTGCGCTGGTGCAAGCAGAACACCCGCATGCCGGTCATCACCAAGCTGACGCCCAACATCACCGACGTGCGCAAGCCGGCGAGGGCAGCGCTTGCCGGCGGCACCGACGCGGTGTCGCTGATCAACACCATCAATTCGATCACCGGCGTCGACCTCGACTCCTTCGCGCCGCAGCCGACCATCGACGGCAAGGGCTCGCATGGCGGCTATTGCGGCCCGGCGGTGAAGCCGATCGCCATGAACATGGTGGCCGAGATCGCGCGCGATCCCGAAACGCATGGGCTGCCGATCTCCGGCATCGGCGGCATCACCACCTGGCGTGACGCGGCCGAATTCATGGCGCTGGGCGCCGGCAATGTGCAGGTGTGCACGGCGGCGATGACCTACGGCTTCAAGATCGTGCAGGAGATGATCGCCGGCCTGGAAAACTGGATGGACGAGAAGGGCCATGCCTCGCTCGACGACATTGTCGGCCGCGCCACGCCAAACGTCACCGACTGGCAGTATCTCAACCTCAACTATGTCGCCAAGGCGCATATCGACCAGGACGCCTGCATCAAGTGCGGCCGCTGCCACATCGCCTGCGAGGACACGTCGCACCAGGCGATCACCAGCATGGTCGACGGCGTCAGGCATTTCGAGGTCATCGAGGCCGAATGCGTCGGCTGCAATCTGTGCGTCAATGTCTGCCCGGTCGAGAACTGCATCACCATGGAGCCGCTGGCGGCGGGCGTGATGGATCAGCGCACCGGCAAGCCGGTGTCGCCGATCTACGCCAACTGGACGACGCACCCGAACAACCCGATGGCCAAGGTGGCGGCGGAGTAGGCGCGCTTTCTGACGAAAAAACGCGGCGCCTTCGGGCGCCGTTTTTCATTTTCCTATTGCAGATATAAAATATCCACGATAAAAAATATCCATGATTAGGAGATCGACACAATGAAGCTGGGGGAGGGCGTCGAGGCAGCCATCCATTGCGCCGCCATGCTGGCCGGCGTCGACGGCGAAGCAACCATGCCGGCTTCCGCCATGGCGGAAGCCTTCGGCCTGTCGCCGAGCTATCTCTTGAAGCATCTCAACATGCTGACCGCGTCGGGCATCCTGGAATCGGTCTCGGGACCAGCCGGCGGTTACCGGCTGGCACAACCGGCCGAGCGGATAACGCTGCTCGACATCGTGCTCGCCATCGAGGGACGCGAGCCGGCCTTTCGCTGCGCTGAGATTCGCCGCAACGGTCCGGTCAGGCTCGACCCTTCAGCCTACCTCAAACCCTGCGGCATCAATGCCGCGATGTTGAAGGCGGAGCGCGCCTATCGCTCGGCACTTGCCGAAGCAAAGCTGTCAGACATCGTCGCCGAATATATGAGCGATGCCGATCCGCGTTCGGTCGCCGCCGGCTGCGCCTTCGTGGCGCGCCATCAGCGACCGCAGAAATCCAGTTCAACCAAGCAGACGTGAAAGGAAGACGATGAAACAGAGGCTGCAATTTTTCGCCAAGGCGCCGGAAATCATGAAGGCTGTGTCGGCGCTCAACAAGGCGGTGGACGAATGCGGGCTCGAGGAAAGCCTGCTGCACCTGGTCAAGCTCCGGGCTTCGCAGATCAATGGCTGCTCCTACTGCGTCGAGATGCACAGCCGCGAGGCGAGGCGCGACGGCGAGACCGAGCAGCGGCTCTATCTGGTTTCGGCCTGGAAGGAATCGCCGCTGTTTTCCGAACGTGAGCGCGCCGCCCTAGCCTGGACCGAGGCCGTGACGCTGATCGCCAACAACGGCGTGTCGGACGAACTTTATGCACGCACGCTCGAGCATTTCTCGGAAGAGGAACTGGTCAAGCTGTCGGTGGCGCTCGGCATGATCAACACATGGAACCGGCTGTGCATCCCGTTCCAGGCCATTCATCCGATGCCGGCGGCCAAGGCTGCCTGATTGTTCGATTGTGTCTTGGGAGCGCCGTCGAGAGGCGGCGCTCCACCTGTTTCAAAGGGAGAGTTTGATGCCCGCCGATTTGCCTTCGACCTTGTTGTTTCTCGGCCGCCTGTTGCTCGGCGGCGCCTTCGTCTTCGCCGGCCTGCGCAACATCCAGAATGCCGCCTTTCTGACAGGGCTCATGGCCGCGCGTCGTGTGCCGCAGGCGCGATTGGCACTGTGGGCCGGCATTATCCTGCAGATCATTGCCGGCGTGTTGGTGATGGCGGGTCTCTGGACCGCGACTGCCTGTGCGGTGCTGGTGCTGTTCCTGATCGTCGCCACGCCGATGTTCCACAATTTCTGGGACCATCAGGGTCCGGATCGCGCCGCGCGCATCAATGGCTTCGTCGGCAATGTCGCGCTGGGCGGTGGTTTTCTGACGCTGATCGCGCAGTCTGTTTGACGGCGGCTCAAAGCCGCAGGCATTTTCTGGATGAGCGTTTTCCGTAACGAAGGCAGACCTGCAGCCCCGCAGCGATCGATCATTAAATCGGAACCAATCTCGCCGTTGACGCATTTCGCACCTGTATGCCGAGCATCCAGGATGAAATATGAAGATCGCCCATGTCGCGCCGCTTTATGAATCGGTGCCGCCCAGACTGTATGGCGGAACGGAGCGCATCGTCTCGTACCTGACCGAAGCGCTGGTCGATCTGGGTCATGAGGTGACGCTGTTTGCCAGCGGCGACAGCCAGACCTCGGGAACGTTGGTAGCGGGTCGGGAATGCGCGCTGCGCCTCGATCCGCGCCCGTTGAAATCCGAGACGGCGGCGCATCTCTCGATGCTTGCCGAGGTGAGGCAACGCGCGCGCGAGTTCGACGTCATCCATTTCCACCTCAGCCACTTCCTGCACTTCTCCTTCTTCGAGGACATGGCGCAGCGGACGGTGACGACGCCGCATGGCAGGCTGGACTATGTCGACCTGGCGCCGGCCTATGAGCGGTTCCCGCGTTTTCCGATGATTTCCATTTCGCGCAGCCAAAGGGCAGGCCTTGCCAAGGCCAACTGGCTGGCGACGATCCACCACGGATTGCCGACCGACATCTACGAACCGACTTTCGAGGCCACGACGGAAGAACCCTATCTTGTCTTCCTCGGCCGGTTTTCGCGTGACAAGCGCCCCGATCGCGCCATCGAGATCGCCCTGCGTTCGGGGCTGAGGCTGAAGCTTGCGGCAAAGATCGGTGATGACGATCGCGCCTATTTCCACGAGGTGGTCGAGCCTTTGATCGACGGCGATCGCATCGACTATGTCGGCGAGATCGAGGAGGACCAGAAAGCGGAGTTTCTCGGCAAAGCGGCCGGTCTGCTGTTCCCCATCGACTGGCCGGAGCCGTTCGGCCTCGTCGCCATCGAGGCAATGGCCTGCGGCACGCCGGTGATCGCCTGGAATTGCGGTGCGCTGCCAGAGATCATCGATCACGGCGTCACCGGTTTTATCGCGGATTCGGTGGATGGCGCCGTCGCCGCCGTGCCGGATTTGCTGCGGCTCGACAGGCGGAAAGTGAGAGCCGTTTTCGAAAAGCGGTTTTCCGCCAGAAGAATGGCCGGCGACTATCTGGCTGCCTATGCGCGCCTGGTCGGCGTCCCGACGCAAGCGAAGGCGTCGTGAACAGCGCCGCGTCCTGGCGACGGGAACGAAACGACAGGGATCTGTGACGAATGGCCCAACTCGACGAGCGCCAACTCGATCCCGCCGTAGCGCTCGCATCGCTCGACGCCACCGCTCCTCGTGAGCCACACCGGCTGTTCGCACTCAAGCAGGGCGACTGCTTTGTCGTCGCCGATGCCTATGGCGACATACGTGGCGCCGGCGACGGTTTCTTCCGCGATGATACACGGGTGCTCTCCGAATTCCGGCTGACTGTCGGCGGCAGGCAGACATCGTTGCTGGGCGCGTCGCTCAGCCAGGACAATGTGCTGTTCACGACCAACCTGACCAACCTGCCGATGCTAAGTGCCGGCGGCCACGACATTCCGCAGGGCGCGATCCATGTCGAACGCGTCCGGCTGCTCTGGCAGGACAGGCTGTTCGAACGCATCACCCTTTCCAACTACAGCCGGGAAAACTCGACGATCGGGGTTTCCCTGCACTATGCCGCCGATTTCCGCGACATGTTCGAAGTGCGCGGCTCGACACGGCTCAGGCGCGGCATGGCCCATGCGGCCGAGACTGGTGTTGCATCGGTCCTGCTGCGTTACGACGGGCTGGACGGGCTGGCGCGCGCATCGGCGATATCGTTTTCGCAGGCACCGGATCAACTGACAGCCGACCGCGCCGATTTCCTGCTCGCGGTGACCAAGCGCACCAGCAAGGTGCTCTATGTCGAAGTCGGTGCCGAGGCGGCGGACGCGCCTGATCGCGACCGGTTCCGTGCCGCCGCCGCCCGGGCGCGCTTTGGCATGCGGGCCAAGCGTCGCCATGGCGCGACGGTGCACAGCTCCGGCCGCGTCTTCAACGACTGGGTCGAGCGCGCCCGCGCCGATGTCGCGCTGCTGACCACCGAGCTTGCGACCGGACCCTACCCCTATGCCGGAATCCCCTGGTTCTCGACGGCGTTCGGGCGCGACGGCGTCATCTCGGCGCTGCAGATGCTCTGGCTCAATCCGGGCCTTGCGCGGGGCGTACTGGCCTTCCTTGCGCAGCATCAGGCGACCGAGACGTCGCCGTTCAGCGATTCGCAGCCGGGCAAGATCATGCATGAGACCCGCAAGGGCGAAATGGCGGCGCTGCGGGAGCTTCCCTTCGGCCGCTACTATGGTGGCGTCGATACGACGCCGCTCTACATCCATCTCGCCTGTTCCTATGCCGATCGAACCGGCGACATGGCGTTCATCGACAGCCTTTGGCCGTCGCTGTGCGCCGCGGCCGAATGGACGGAGGAGGCGGGCCGCGAGACCGGGTTCGTGACCTATCTGCGGGCGGCGGAGTCCGGCCTCGCCAACCAGGGGTGGAAGGACAGCTTCGATTCCATCTTTCACGCCGATGGCCGCATTCCCAAGGGTCCGATCGCCCTGGTCGAGGTGCAGGGCTATGTCTTTGCCGCCTTCCGGGGACTGGCGAAACTCGCCCGTCGCCGTGGCGAGGATGAGAAAGCCGATCACTGGGACGGCGCCGCCGAGGCCATGCGGGCCGCGGTGGAACGCGATTTCTGGCTGGATGATCTCGGCTTCTATGCGGTGGCGATCGACGGCTCCGGCGAGCCTTGCAAGGTGCGAACCTCGAATGCGGGACACCTTCTGTTTGTCGGGCTTCCCGAGCCGGAGCGGGCGCAGATGGTCGCGGAGCAGCTTCTTTCCGCCTCCTTCCATTCCGGCTGGGGCTTGAGGACGCTTGCCGACGATGCCGTGTTCTTCAACCCGATGTCGTACCACAATGGCTCGATCTGGCCGCATGACACCGCGCTCTGCGGCGCCGGCCTGGCGCGCTATGGCGAGCGTGAAAGCGTGGTTCGCCTGATGAGCGGCACGTTCGAGTCGGCGGTCCATTTCAACATGCGGTTGCCCGAGCTGTTCTGCGGTTTTACGCGCGCCCCGGGCGAAGCACCGATCGCCTATCCCGTTGCCTGCCTGCCGCAAGCGTGGTCGGCGGGTTCCGCCTTCATGCTGATGCAAGCCTGCCTTGGCCTCGAGATCGACGGCTGGGACGAGGAAATCCGCGTTACCCGCCCCAGGCTGCCGATCGGCATCGATACGCTCACGCTGCGGCACCTGGGCGTTGGCGACACAAAGGTTGACCTGACGTTCCAGCGGGTCGGCGATCGGGTGGTCGCTTTTCTCGCCGATCGGCATGAAGGGCTGGTGCCGCTCATCGTCAGGACATGATCCGGGCCAAATCGGCCGGAACCGATCCAGTCCTTGTGCGTTGCAAAATGCGGGTCCGAACGGTGGCCAAGTCGCCGACGGACAACTTCAGACCAGAAACATGAACAAATCGGCCGCCGAACGGCCGGAAACGAGTTGGCATTCAATGACAGATTATGGCGCGGACCTGCTCTGGGTTCTGATTCTTGCGAGCCTCGGTTTTTCCGCTTTTGCTGTTTTCTTCTCCATATCGCGGCAGCGCCGCGGTCATCCTCCGGCGGTTACACATCCCGCCGGCGAAGACGTGGCTGCGGAAGCGGCGCGCAAGGTGATGCGCGAGTTCGAAAAGAACGGCCAATCGGTCGATGCCGCCCTGGTGACATGGTCGCCGGAAACCCTGCGCAAGATCCTAGCCGACGATCTGCCGGATGCCCAGGTCATCGTGGTGTCCAACCGCGAGCCCTACATCCACAACAGCAAGGATGATGGCATTGAACTGCTGGTGCCTGCCAGCGGGCTGGTTTCGGCGCTCGAGCCGATCACCCGCGCCTGTGCCGGCACCTGGATCGCCTATGGCGGCGGAACGGCGGATCGTTTCACGGTCGACGAGAACGACCGCGTACAGGTGCCGCCTGGCAACCCCTCCTACATGCTGCGCCGGGTCTGGCTGACGGAGGAAGAGCATCAGGGCTACTATCTCGGCTTCGCCAATGAGGGCCTGTGGCCGCTTTGTCATATCGCCTTTACCCGGCCGATCTTTCGCGCCTCGGACTGGGAGGCCTATGAAGCCGTCAACCGGAAGTTCGCCGATACGGTGGTTGCCGAAGCGCGCAACGAGCGGCCGATCGTGCTGGTCCAGGACTACCATTTCGCGCTGCTGCCACGGATGGTCCGGGAGCGCCTGCCGGAGGCGATCGTCATCACCTTCTGGCACATCCCGTGGCCGAACTCGGAGGTGTACAGCATCTGCCCGTGGCGTGAGCGCATTCTCGAGGGGTTGCTCGGCAGCTCGATCATCGGTTTCCACACCCAGTTCCATGCCAACAATTTCACCGAGACCGTCGACCGCTTCCTGGAAAGCCGCATCGAGCGGGCCGATGCCGCCATCTCCTATGGCGGCCAAACAACGCTGGTGCACGCTTACCCCATCTCCATAGAGTGGCCGGCGGAACTTCTGGCAAAGCTGCCTGAGGTGGAGGCGTCGCGCGCCAGCCTGCGCGCGCGGTTCGGACTGAAGGCGGACGTCAAGCTGTGCGTCGGCGTCGAACGCCTCGACTACACCAAGGGCATTCTCGACCGTTTCCAGGCGCTGGAAGAATTGTTCATCAAACATCCCGAATGGGTTGGGAAGCTGGTTGTGCTGCAGATCGCGGCACCCAGCCGCGGTACGCTGCCTGCCTACAAGCAACTCCACGACGAATGCCACCGCTATGCCGAAGAGCTCAACCAGCGCTATGGCAGCGAGGGCTACAGGCCGGTGGTCATGGTGGCCGAGCATCACTCGCAGGAACAGGTCTACGAGATCTACCGGGCCGCCGACATATGCATGGTCACCAGCCTGCATGACGGCATGAATCTTGTCGCAAAGGAATTCGTCGCGGCGCGCGACGACGAACAGGGCGTGCTGTTGCTCAGCACGTTTGCCGGAGCCTCGCGCGAGCTGCTGGAGGCCCTGATCGTCAATCCCTACGATCCGGCAATGATGAGCGAGGCGCTGTTGCAGGCGCTTACCATGACGCCCGAGGAGCAGCGCCAACGCATGCGCCCGATGCGCGAGATGGTCCGCAACAACAATGTCTATCGCTGGGCCGGCAGCATGCTTCTGGATGCGGCGCGCTTGCGCAAGCGCGGTGACGTCGATCGGGCAACGGGCACTGCCGACCGGCCGCCAGGCATCGACAATGTCGTTTCCATGTTCGAGCGCAAACGGGTGGCAATGTCATGAGCGATACCTTGCAAAAGCCGCAGGCCTTGCTGACCGGCGAATGGGCGCTGTTCCTCGACATCGACGGCACCCTGCTGGAACATGCGGAACACCCAGACGCTGTCTCGGTCAGTGACGAGCTTCGCTCTTTGCTGCAGGGTCTGGATCACAAGTTAAACGGCGCATTGGCCTTTATCACCGGCCGCTCCGTTGCTGCGGTGGACCATTTGTTTCAACCTCTGAAACTACGCGCAGCCGGGCTTTATGGCCTGGAACACCGGCTCCTGCCGGACGACGACGTCGAGGTCGCTGGAGAGCCGGCGGATATTGCCGCACTTGCCGAAGAGATCGAAGCAGAGCTCGGTCGCGGGCAAGTCTATATCGAACGCAAAGGGCGGGTGCTGGCCATTCACACGCGCGCTGCCCCGCATCTGCTTCCGCGCGCGACGCAGCTTGTCGAGCAAGCGCTGGCCAGCCTCCCCAAAGGCTACCGGGTGGTTGCGGGCAATGCCGGTGTGGAACTTTTGCCGCTCGAGGCCGCCAAGGGCGCCGCGATCCGGCGTTTCATGGACATCGCGCCCTTCACAGGCCGCCGCCCGGTCTTCCTGGGCGATGACACGTCGGACGAAAACGGCTTCGAAGCCGTCAATGATGCCGGCGGCATATCAATACGGGTCAAACCACCAGCGCATACCACCGCGCACTACGGCCTTGCCGGTGTTGCCGAAACGCTCGCCTGGCTGAGAGGTCAACTTTAGGCCCAGCCGAGGGACGCAACCGCGATCGGGCATCTTGGAAAGGTATTTCGGCCAGGAAAGGAACGTTCAATGGGACGCTTTGCACGTTTGGTTCGCGAGATCACGCCGAGTTGGCTTAATTCTCAATCCCGCCATGGGGCCGCAGGCGCCTCACTGACCGGCGACGCGGATTCGAGTTGGCGGGAAGCGATCGATAACAAGATGTATGGAGCCGATACGTCCGACTATTCACATCTCCCGCAACAACCTGCTTCAGATGCGGCAAGACCGGCCGGCGACAGGCCCACGGACGGCAAGCCTCCGAGGAAAACCAACTGAGGTAGCGGATCCTGCCGGTGCCTGAGGCTCGCCGCGATCTTTTCGCCGCGCCAGCTTTTGCCACTTCGACAGGTCTGGGGCGGCCTCACGGCCGCCGCAATGACATCCATCAGGCCGCAAACCGCAGGCCGCCGTCGCAGGTCAGCACCTGGCCGGTCATGAAGCCGTTCGAGACGAGAAAGGCTATTGCCGAGGCGACGTCCTCGGCGCGGCCGATACGGCCGACCGGGGTCTTGCCGGCATAGTCGGCAAAGATTGCCTGCCTTTGCTCTTCGGCCAGAAAATCCCACCAGGGCGTGTCGATGACGCCGGGCGCCACGACATTGACGCGCAGCGGCTTCAGTTCCACCGCCAGGATCGGCACCACGGTCAAAAGCATGCCGTTGATGGCGGCAATGCCGGCGACACCCGGCATGGCGAGCTGAGCCGAGACCGCCGAGATGAAGGTGACCGATCCGCCCTTGTTCAGGGTCGGCAAGGCGGCCTGCAGGCAGGACAATTGTGGCCTTACTTTCTCGTCGACGCCGCTGCCGATGTCGGTCAGGTCAAGCGTCTGGAAGGGGCCAAGGCCCTTGCCGCCGCTGGCCGCCAGCACCAGGTGGTCGAAGGGGCCGAGACCGCTGAAGAAGCTGTTGACCTCGTCCGGCTTCGAGGCATCGAAAGCAGCCTTCTCGACGGCGCCACCGAGGCTCTTCCACGCGCTGTTGAGTTTGTCCCGGTTGCGCCCGGTGATCGTCACCTTCATGCCTGGGCCAAGCAGCTTGCGCGCGGTCGCGAGGCCGATGCCGGAAGAGCCACCGATGATGACGGCGTGTTCGATCTTGTTGGTCATGAATGCTGTTCCTTGGATGTTGGGGAAGTCGGGCCGACGAGGTCGAGGCTCAGGGCTCGCAATTGCTGTCTTGCCCTGGCGTCGTAGGCCTGGGCGTCGGCGCGGGATTCGCGCAAGCCGTCGAAATAGAGGCCGCTGCGCCCTTCGAGCGCTGGGGAGGTGGCCAGGTTGAGGATGGCGTCGGCGCCGGTCTCGACCGAACTCCATGGCGTCACCCCTGCCTGCCGGACCATGGTGGTGTTCATGTAGCTGGCCGGATGCAGCGCGTTGACGGTGACGCCGCTGCCCTTCAGCTCCTGCGCCAGGTCGACGGTGAACAGGATCTGCGCCAGCTTGCTCTGGCAGTAGGCGCGCACGCCATCATAGGAACGGGTCAGCATGACGTCGCTGAAATCGATCGCCTGCTGTCCGGCCGAGGCGACGTTGACGATGCGCGCCGGCGCGCTCGCCTTGAGCAATGGCAGGAGCTCGGCGGTCAGCAGGAAACCGGCGAGATAGTTGACCGCGAAGCGCAGTTCGTAGCCGTCGGCGCTGACCTGTCGTCTGGCGCCTTGGCCTGCCGTGCCGATGCCGGCATTGTTGATGAGGATGTCGAGCCGGTCGGTCCTGGCGCGCACGGTCTCGGCGAGGCGGCGGACCTCGGCCAGCGAAGATAGGTCGGCGACCAGAAGCTCGGCCTTGCCGCCGGCGGCTTCGATTTCGGCCACGGTCGCCTTGCCGCGCGCCGCGTCGCGGCCGTGCACCAGGACGCGGGCGCCAGCGGCGCCGAGCCTCTGCGCCACGACACGGCCGACGCCGTCGGTCGAGCCGGTGATGAGGATTGTCTTGTCTTTCAGTTCCATGTTCGGAGCCTCCATTTCGTCGCTCCGAACCAAAGATGGGACAGCTGGCGCGCGCCAAACAGTTCAAACTTTATCCTGGTATCGATACTGCTATAGTAAGCTCATGGAATCCCGATCCCACACTCAGTCCGCCGAAGACAGCCGCCGACGTGAGCTCGGGGCTTTCCTGCGTTCGCGCCGTGAAAGGCTGACGCCCTCGGCAACGGGCATCGCTACAGGATTGCGGCGGCGCACGCCCGGGCTTCGGCGCGAGGAGGTGGCGATGATCGCCGGCGTCGGCACCACCTGGTACACATGGCTGGAGCAGGGGCGGGACGTCAGGCCCTCCGTGGAAGTGCTGACGGCTCTCGGCGAGGCATTGCGCCTCGACGCCGCCGAAAAACAGCATCTGTTCATCCTCGCCGGCCGCCAGCAGCCGGAGCGTCGTGCCGTGGCGCCGGAAAAGGTCGACGGCCCCTTGCTACACATGCTGCAAAGCCTGGTCCTGCAGCCGGCCTATGTAATCGGCCGGCGCTGGGATGTTCTGGCCTGGAATCCGGCGGCAGCGGCGGTGTTCGGCGACTATGGTCTGCTGGAGGGGGACGCCCGCAACATCGTCCACATGGTGTTCACCAGTCCCCACCACCGGCGCCTGCTGGTCGACTGGGAGCAGCTGGCGCGCAACGTGCTGGCCTCGTTCCGGGCCGCAAGCGCCAGATATGTCGGCGATGCGGATTTCGAGCGGCTGATCGAGTTGATGACGCGATCAAGCCCGGAGTTCCGCAGTTGGTGGCCGCAGCGCGACGTCGCGCGCCGATTATCGGGGGTGAAGCATGTCAGGCACCCGATCGCTGGCGCGATGACGTTCGAGCATATGAGCTTTTCGATCGACGACGGTTCCGACATGAAGCTGATCGCCTATACGCCGCTTGCCGAGCAGAACTCGGTCGCCAAGCTGCAGACATTGCTGGACGCACTGCCGGCCGAGCGGCGCAGCGCTTGAAGCCCCTCGGCCAGGGGTCAGCTTTTCGGCTTCAGCCCCTCGAGGAACAATTGCTCCAGGAAGCGGGCGGCGTCCTCGAAACGGCCGTCGCCGCCACGGTTCGGCCCAAGCACGGCGCGGACCTGGACGTCGAAATCGGCATAATGCTGGGTCGTCGCCCAGATCGAGAAGATCAGGTGCCAGGGGTCGGTCCTGGCGATCTTGCCGGCGCGCATCCAGCCCTTGATGACGGCTGCCTTCTCGTCGACCAGCGTTTTCAGCTCGCCGGCCAGCAGCGGCATGATGCGCGGCGCCCCTTGCAGGATCTCATTGGCGAACAGCCGGCTCTCGCGTGGAAAGTCGCGTGCCATTTCCAGCTTGCGCCTGATGTAGCTGCGCAATTCAGTCAGCGGATCGCCAATGTCGTCCAGTTCGCGCAGCGGCGCCAGCCAAGTGTCGAGCAGCCGCTGCATCAGTGCCTCGTGAATGTCCTCCTTGCGGCGGAAGTAGTAGAGCAGGTTCGGCTTCGACATGCCGGCGGCTTCGGCGATCTGGTCGATGGTCGAGCCGCGAAAGCCATGGGTGGAGAACACTTCGAGCGCCGCCTCGAGTATGAGTTCACGCTTTTCCTGCTGGATGCGGGTGCGGCGGGGGGCGTCCATGCTGGTGCTCACCGTTGCGGGCCCTCGCGTTGACGGTCATCTGGACCAATTCTCTGGACCAGTTTTTCCTTGGGCTGTGGAGCGCGCTTCCGATGCCGCATTTCCGCTAGTAATCCCTTGACCGCCGACAGGGCGGTGCTAACGTTTGTCCAATCGGTCAAAAATTTGCGTAGCACGAAAACGTCGCGAAGACCAAGTGTTGGGAAGACCAAGCGTTAGCCGCACCGAAACAGGTTACAAGGGGAAGTCTTGGTCATGTCCAACCGGCTGAAAGTCACGCCGAACGATCTCAGCGCATTCTGGATGCCGTTCACGGCAAACCGGCAGTTCAAGCAGGCGCCACGCATGATGGTGTCCGCCAAGGACATGCATTACACGACGAGCGATGGCCGCAAGGTGCTGGACGGTACCGCTGGCCTGTGGTGCGTCAACGCCGGTCACTGCCGGCCCAAGATCACCGAGGCGATCCAGCATCAGGCCGCCGAGCTCGACTACGCGCCGGCCTTCCAGATGGGCCATCCGATCGTCTTCGAACTGGCCAACCGCCTGGTCGATCTCGCGCCGAAAGGCATGGACCATGTGTTCTTCACCAATTCCGGTTCGGAATCGGTCGAGACTGCGCTGAAGATGGCGATCGCCTATCATCGCGCCAGGGGCGAGGGCTCGCGCACTCGCCTGATCGGCCGCGAGCGCGGCTATCACGGCGTCAATTTCGGCGGCATCTCGGTCGGCGGCATCGTCACCAACCGCAAGATGTTCGGTACGCTGCTCGGCGGCGTCGACCACATGCCGCACACGCACCTGCCGGAGAAGAACGCCTTCACCAAGGGTGTGCCGGAACATGGCGCGGAACTCGCCAACGAACTGGAGCGCATCGTCGCCCTGCATGACGCCTCGACCATCGCCGCCGTCATCGTCGAACCGGTCGCCGGTTCCACCGGCGTCATCCTGCCGCCCAAGGGTTACCTGCAGAAGCTGCGCGAAATCTGCACCAAGCATGGCATCCTGTTGATCTTCGACGAGGTCATCACCGGGTTTGGCCGTCTCGGCACACCGTTCGCCGCCGACTATTTCGGCGTCACGCCCGACATCATGACCACTGCCAAGGGCGTCTCCAACGGCGTCATTCCGATGGGTGCGGTGTTCGTGAAGAAGGAAATCCACGACGCCTTCATGACCGGCCCCGAGCATATGATCGAGTTCTTCCACGGCTACACCTATTCGGGCAACCCGATCGCCTGCGCGGCGGCACTGGGCACGCTCGACACCTACAAGGAAGAAGGCTTGCTGACCCGTGGCGAGGAACTGGCGCCCTATTGGGAAGACGCGCTGCATTCGCTGAAGGGCGAGCCGAACGTCATCGATATCAGGAACATCGGCCTGATCGGCGCGATCGAACTGGCGCCGATCGCCGGCCAGCCGACCAAGCGTGCCTTCTCGGCCTTCGTCAAGGCGTTCGAGCGCGGCGCGCTGATCCGCACCACCGGCGACATCATCGCGCTGTCGCCGCCGCTGATCATCACCAAGGGCCAGATCAACGAACTGATCGACCATGTGCGTGATGTGCTGCGGTCGATAGACTAGATCTAGCTTGCCTGGACGGGTGGCGGCGGGAACCGCCGCCCGCCCGGGATATGAAATGGAAGGACTTTGAATGGCCGCGCCCGGCGAGAATCTGCGAATCAATTCAGACCGTTTGTGGGATTCGATAATGGAGATGGCGAAGATCGGCCCCGGCATTGCCGGCGGCAACAATCGCCAGACCGTGACCGACGAGGACGGCGAGGGCCGGCATCTGTTCAAGCGCTGGTGCGATGCGGCGGGGCTCGAAATGGGCGTCGACGAGATGGGCACCATGTTCGCCCGTCGCGAAGGCACCGACCCCAGCCTGCCGCCGGTCTATGTCGGCAGCCATCTCGACACGCAGCCGACCGGCGGCAAGTATGACGGCGTGCTCGGCGTGCTCGGCGGGCTGGAAGTGGTGCGCTCGCTCAACGATCTGGGCATCAAGACCAGGCACCCGATCGTCGTCACCAACTGGACCAACGAGGAGGGCGCGCGCTTTGCGCCCGCGATGATGGCGTCCGGCGTGTTCGCCGGCGTGCTCGACCAGGCCGATGTCTACGAACATGTCGACAAGGACGGCAAGAAGTTCGGCGAGGAACTGGAGCGCATCGGCTGGAAGGGCACCGAGAAGGTCGGCGACCGCAAGATCCACGCCTTCTTCGAACTGCATATCGAGCAGGGACCGATCCTCGAGGACGAAGGCATCGACATCGGCGTCGTCACCCACGGCCAGGGGTTGAAATGGCTGCAGGTGACGCTGACCGGCAAGGAGGCGCACACAGGTTCGACACCGATGCCCAAGCGCCGCAATGCCGGGCTCGGCATGGCGCGGGTGATCGAGCTGGTGCACGAGATCGCCATGGACTACCAGCCCGACGCCGTCGGCGCGGTCGGGCACATGGAGGTCTACCCGAACTCGCGCAACATCATCGCCGGCCGCACCGTCTTCACCATCGACATCCGCTCGCCCGAGAAGGAAGTGCTGGATGCGATGGACGGCCGCATCCGCGAAGGCATCGACACGATCTGCGAGGCGCTGGACATCCAGTACAAGATCGAGCAGGTCGGTCATTTCGATCCGGTCACCTTCGACAAGGGCTGCGTCAAGGCAATCCGCGATGCCGCCGAACGGCTCGGTTATACGCACCGCAACATCGTCTCCGGCGCCGGCCACGATGCCTGCTGGATCAACCGCGTCGCGCCGACCGCGATGGTGATGTGCCCCTGCGTCGACGGGCTGTCTCACAACGAGGCCGAGGATATCACCAAGGAATGGGCCTCGGCGGGCGCCGACGTGCTGTTCCATGCTGTGGTGGAGACGGCTGTCATCGTGGAGTGAGCCTAGAAAATCTGCATTCCAAACGCCGCTCGCAAAGAAGCGCGAAGAGAACAAGGGAACACAAAAATGACCAAAGTCATCAAGAACGGCACCATCGTCACCGCCGACCGCACCTGGAAGGCCGATGTGCTGTTCAGCCACGGCAAGATCGTCGCCATCGGTTCGGATCTGCACGGCGACCACGAGTTCGACGCCACCGGCTGTTACATCATGCCGGGCGGCATCGACCCGCACACCCATCTCGAAATGCCTTTCATGGGCACCTATTCGGCCGATGATTTCGAATCCGGCACGCGGGCGGCGCTCGCCGGCGGCACGACGATGGTGGTCGATTTCTGCCTGCCGGCGCCGCAGCAGTCGCTGCTCGAAGCCTTGCAGATGTGGGACAACAAAACCTCGAAGGCGTCCTGCGACTACTCCTTCCACATGGCGATCACCTGGTGGGGCAAGCAGGTGTTCGACGAGATGGCCACCGTCGTCGACAAGGGCATCACCTCGTTCAAGCACTTCATGGCCTACAAGGGCGCGCTGATGGTGGACGACGACGAGATGTATGCGTCGTTCCAGCGCTGCGCCGACCTCGGCGCGCTGCCGCTGGTGCATGCCGAGAATGGCGACGTGGTCGCAGCCCTTTCACAGAAGCTTCTGGCCGCCGGCAACAATGGGCCGGAGGGGCACGCCTATTCGCGTCCGCCGGAGGTGGAAGGCGAGGCGACCAACCGCGCCATCATGATCGCCGACATGGCCGGCGTGCCGCTCTATGTCGTGCATGTCTCCTGCGAGCAGAGCCACGAGGCCATCCGCCGGGCGCGTCAGAAGGGCATGCGGGTGTTCGGCGAACCGCTGATCCAGCACCTGACGCTGGATGAGAGCGAATATTTCAACAAGGATTGGGACCATGCGGCGCGCCGGGTGATGAGCCCGCCCTTCCGCAACAAATTGCATCAGGATTCGCTCTGGGCCGGCCTGCAGGCGGGATCGCTGCAAGTGGTGGCGACCGACCATTGCGCCTTCACCACCAGCCAAAAGCGCAACGGCGTCGGCGATTTCACCAAGATCCCCAACGGTACGGGCGGCCTGGAAGACCGTTTGCCGGTGCTGTGGACCACGGGCGTCAACACCGGCCGGCTGACGATGAACGAGTTCGTCGCGGTGACCTCGACCAACATCGCCAAGATCCTCAACATGTACCCGAAGAAGGGCGCCATCGTCGAAGGCGCCGATGCCGACATCATCGTCTGGGATCCGAAGCGCAAGAAGAAGATCACTGCCAAGAAGCAGCAGTCGGTGATCGACTACAATGTCTTCGAAGGGTTCGAGGTGACCGGACTGCCGCGCTTCGTCTTCTCGCGCGGCGAACTGTCGATCCAGGAAGCCGAGGTCAAGGCCAAGGCCGGCCATGGCGAATTCGTCGGCCGCGAGCCGAACGCGGCGGTCAACCGCGCCCTGTCGACGTGGAAGGACATCACCGCGCCGCGCAAGGTGGAACGCACCGGCATTCCGGCGACCGGGGTTTGACGGTGAGGCGCACGGGGCTCTTTTCAGCCGCTTTCCTTGTCCTGGCCGCCGGCCATGCGTCGGCTGCCGCCATCGATCTGTCCAAGCCCTATGGCAACAAGTCCGGCTGCATCAACAAGAACGGCCAGCAAGTCTATGCGGAGGACATGCTGCTGCTGAACGATACGGAATTCATCACCGCGACCAGCGCCTGCACCTTTACCGAGAAGAAGATACAGGCTGACGGTTCGCTGGTGGTGAAGTCAATGTGCGAGGCGGAAGGCGAGGATGGTCAGTCGCCGATACAGTTCACCGTCAAGCGCAGCCCCAAGAACGCCAAGAAGCTGGTGATCGCCGACGAGGACGGCACTGTCTACGGGGAAGTGTCCCGTTGCCGATGACGGCCTCTGCATCGATGCCGGCTTCAGGCGACCAGCGCATCCAGATCCGGCAACAGGACGACGCTTTCCTGTTCGTTGGGATCGGTGCGAGCAATGACGGCCGAGGAGGGAGCGTCGCTCAGATTGGCCGGCAGATGCGGCACGCCGGCCGGGATGTAGAAGAGATCGCCTGCCTTGACGACGATATGATGCTCCAGCCGGTCGCCGTACCAGGTGTGAACTTCGCCGGAGAGCACATAGATCGCCGTTTCATGGCTTTCGTGCATGTGCGCTTTGGCACGGGCGCCGGGCGGCATGGTGAGCATGTGCATGCAGATGCCGGAAGAGCCGACCGTTTCGGCGGCAATGCCGGCGAAATAGGTCAATCCCTGCTTGCCTTCATAAGAGCTTTCAGGGCGGATAAGATGACAAGTCGGTTTAGGCGACATCGGGGAAACTCCGGGCGTCGATCGAGTGGGACAAGGCCAATGGGACGGGGCGAGTGGAAAACAACATCGCGATAAAAGCAATCGGAATCCTGCCGGCGCCCCAGTGGCGGGAACAGGCAGGCCGCAGCCGATGACAGGGACTTCGCCAGCCGTCGTTGCGGCAAGCAGACTCGGACTGACCTTCCAGACCAATGACGGGCCGGTGCAGGCGCTGTCCAATGTCGACCTGACCATCGGCAAGGGTGAGTTCGTCTCCTTCATCGGGCCTTCGGGCTGCGGCAAGACCACCTTGCTGCGCGTCATCGCCGATCTGGAAAAGCCGACCTCGGGGACGATTTCGGTCAACGGCATGACACCCGAACAGGCGCGCGAGAAACGCGCCTATGGCTATGTCTTCCAGGCAGCGGCCCTGTTCCCCTGGCGAACCATCGAGCGCAATGTGGGGCTGCCGCTCGAGATCATGGGCCTCTCCAAGGCCGAGCAGGCGGAGCGCATCAAGCGCACGCTCGACCTCGTCAACCTGTCCGGCTTCGAGAAGAAATATCCCTGGCAGCTGTCGGGCGGCATGCAGCAGCGCGCCTCGATCGCCCGCGCTCTGGCCTTCGACGCCGACCTTCTGTTGATGGACGAGCCATTCGGCGCGCTGGACGAGATCGTGCGCGACCATCTCAACGAGCAATTGCTGGAACTGTGGGGACGAACGAACAAGACCATCTGCTTCGTCACCCACTCCATTCCCGAGGCGGTTTATCTGTCGACGCGGATCGTCGTCATGTCACCGCGGCCGGGCCGGGTCAGCGACATCATCGAATCGACGCTGCCGAAGGAGCGGCCGCTGGATATCCGCGAGACGCCGGAGTTCCTGGCGATCGCGGCGCGAGTGCGCGACGGGCTCCGGGCAGGGCACAGCTATGACGATTGAGGCGGTGAGCAAGCGGGCGGCCAGCCTTGCTATCGTCATCCTAGGGCGGAGCAGGCGCGAAGCGGCCTGCGCAGACCCTGGGATCCATGCCGTGATGCCGGCCGAAGGATGCAGGCGGTTCAGAATGTCTGCGCGGCAAGCCATGTTCCGCACCGCTGCGGAGCGGGAAGGTAACGGCATGGATCCCAGGGTCTGCGCTGCGTCGCTTCGCTCCTTGCTCCGCCCTAGGATGACGAAGAATGGGTGTCGTCGCTCGCTCCCGGGAAGAGGGGAGCGCTCCTGATGGACTCCTTCCGCGACAAGCTCGTTCCAGTCACCTCGATCCTCGCGGGCGTGGTCGTGCTCTGGTACGTTTTCGCCGTCATTCTCAACACGCCGTTCCAGCGCGATCTCGACCGTCGCGCCAATGAAACGCCTGCCTTGAGCGAATTCATCGGCAAGACGTTGTCGCAGCCGAAGCCGACGCTGCCGGCGCCGCACCAGGTGGCGGTGAACTTCTTCGAAAACACCTTCCTGCGGCCGATCAATTCGAACCGCAGCCTCGTCTACAACGCCTGGGTGACGCTGTCGTCGACGCTGCTCGGCTTTGCTTTCGGTACGGCGCTGGGCATCATCATTGCCGTCGGCATCGTGCATGTGGCGACGCTCGACCGCAGCCTGATGCCGTGGATCATCGCCTCGCAGACCATTCCCATCCTGGCGGTGGCGCCGATGATCATCGTCGTGCTGGCGGCCATCGGCATCACCGGCCTGATCCCGAAGGCGATGATCTCGACCTATCTGTCGTTCTTCCCGGTGACGGTGGGCATGGTGAAGGGCCTGCGCTCGCCCGAGATCATGCATCTCGACCTGATGCACACATACAATGCCAGCGGCGCGCAGACCTTCTGGAAGTTGCGCGTGCCGGCCTCGGTGCCATTCCTGTTCACCTCGATGAAGGTGGCGGTGGCGGCAAGCCTCGTCGGCGCCATTGTCGGCGAACTGCCGACCGGTGCGGTCGCCGGCATCGGCGCCAAGCTGCTGGCCGGCGCCTACTACAGCCAGTCCATCGACATCTGGTCGGCACTGGTAGCAGGCTCGGTGGTGGCAGCACTTCTGGTCATGGTGGTCGGCATTGCCGGCCGCATCGTCGATCGCGCCATGGGCGGGAGGCCGGCATGAGCTGGCTGAAACCCTCCTGGCAAGCGGTGCTGGCCGTCGTGCTGTGCGTGGCCGGGCTTGCGCTTGGCGCGATCGCCGCGCCAAAAGTGGATCCGCTGGCGCAGCCGGCGGGGACGTTGATATATCCCTATGCAGCGACGAGCTGGCTGATCTTCGGCGCGCTGCTTCTCGCTGCTTTGATCTCGATGGCCAGAATGCCGTCCATCGTCGAAGCTGTCGTGCTTTTCATCGGCGCGCATCTGGCGGCCTGGCTGCTGATTGGCGGCATCTCCGGCTTCGAAGGTCTGGCGCGGGCACCGTATTTCCTGCTGCTCACGGCTGCCTGGCTGCTTGGCTGGCGCTGCGTCGCCGTGCTGTCTGGGCTTCGGCCGATGGCGAGTTGGGCCCGGAGCGCGCTGCGTCTGATCATCCCGGCCATCTTTGGCGCCTGGATCCTGATCCTCTGGGAAGCGGTGACGCGCGGCGCCGGCATCCCCTTCATCCTGTTGCCGCCGCCGAGCGCCATCGGTGCGCGCATCGCCAGTTCGCTGCCGGTGCTCGGCGCCGATGTCCGGCAGACCATCTTCAAGGCGGTGATTTTCGGCTATATCGTCGGCAGCGGCGCCGGCTTCATCACCGCCGTGCTCGCCGATCGCGTGCCGTTTCTGCGGCGCGGGCTTTTGCCGATCGGCAACATGGTGTCGGCGCTGCCGATCATCGGCGTGGCGCCGATCATGGTCATGTGGTTCGGCTTCGACTGGCAGTCCAAGGCGGCTGTGGTCATCATCATGACCTTCTTCCCGATGCTGGTGAACACGGTCGCCGGGCTTGCCGCTTCCGGCCATATGGAACGCGACCTGATGCGCACCTACGCGTCGGGCTACTGGCAGACGCTGCTGAAGCTTCGGCTGCCGGCCGCCGCCCCCTTCATCTTCAACGCGCTGAAGATCAACTCGACGCTGGCGCTGATCGGCGCCATCGTCGCCGAGTTCTTCGGCACGCCAGTCGTCGGCATGGGCTTCCGCATCTCGACCGAGGTCGGGCGGATGAACATCGACATGGTCTGGGCCGAAATCGCAGTTGCAGCACTTGCGGGTTCGGTCTTTTATGGCGTGGTCGCTCTGGTCGAAAGAGCCGTCACGTTTTGGCATCCCTCTGTCCGTGGTGGATAGGGGCGGTGGGTTTAAGGGTGCTAACTTCAGAGGGTAAAAACATGAAAAGACTTGTTATTCCTGTTCTGGCCGGCGCGATGTCGCTGGCCGCGTTCCAGGCGATGGCCGCGGACAAGGTGACATTGCAGCTGAAATGGGTCACGCAGGCCCAGTTTGCCGGCTACTATGTCGCCAAGGCCAAGGGTTTCTACGAGGCCGAGGGTCTCGACGTCGACATCAAGCCGGGCGGCCCCGATATCGCGCCCGAGCAGGTGATCGCCGGCGGTGGCGCCGATGTCATCGTCGACTGGATGGGCGGCGCGCTGGCCGCACGCGAAAAGGGCGTGCCGCTGGTCAACATCGCCCAGCCGTTCAAGAAGGCCGGCATGGAGCTGGTCTGCCCGAAGGACGGCCCGATCAAGACCGAAGCCGACTTCAAGGGCCACACGCTCGGTGTCTGGTTCTTTGGCAACGAGTATCCGTTCTACGCCTGGATGAACAAGCTTGGCCTCAAGACCGATGGCGGCCCGGATGGCGTCACCGTTCTCAAGCAGAGCTTCGACGTGCAGCCGCTGATCCAGAAGCAGGCGGATTGCATCTCGGTCATGACCTACAACGAGTACTGGCAGCTGATCGACGCCGGCTACAAGCCGGAACAGCTGACCGTGTTCAACTATTCGGCGATGGGCAACGACCTGCTCGAGGACGGGCTCTACGCGTCGGAAGACAAGCTCAAGGATCCGGCCTTCGAAGACAAGATGGTGCGTTTCGTGCGTGCCTCGATGAAAGGCTGGAAATACGCCATCGACAACAATGACGAGGCAGCAGGCATCGTCATGGACGGTGGCGGCCAGGACGAGAACCACCAGAAGCGCATGATGAGCGAAGTCGCCAAGCTGATCGACAATGCCGACGGCAAGCTCGATCCCGCGACCTACGAGCGCACCGCCAAGGCGCTGCTCGACCAGAAGATCATCACCAAGGAGCCGAAAGGCGCTTATACCACCGCCATCACCGACAAGGCGGTCAAGTAAGCCTAGCCGGCAACATCTCGATCATGAGAACGGCGCCTCTGGCCAAGTGTCAGAGGCGCCGTTCCTTTATTGTGTTCATGACGAAGCTGGTCTCGATCGAGGCGACGCATTTTAGCCGCGCGATCTTTTCCTTGATGAAGCGCTCGTACTGTTCGAGGCTGCCTGTCACCACCTTCAGCACATAGTCGCGCGAACCGGTGACGAGGTGGCATTCCAGCACTTCTTCCCAGCCGCGGATCGCGTCCTCGAACATGACGATCTCGTCCTCGTTCTGGCGGCCGAGCCGGATGGTGGCGATGGCGACCATGCTCCAGCCGAAGGCGGCCGGATCGACCAGCGTGGTGTAGCCCCTGATAACGCCGGTCTCCTCCAGCCGCCGCACCCGCCTCAGGCATGGCGACGGCGACAGGCCGATGCGCTCGGCAAGCTCGTTGTTGGTGATGCGGGCGTCGGCCTGCAGTTCACGCAGGATCTTGCGGTCGAAATCGTCGGCTATCTTCTGCTGCACTTTCAGTCTCTCCAGGCAATTTGTTGCGAGAATGCAGCCATGCGAGCCCAGGAATAGCAAGGACTGGCTGATCGGGATCGCATAAATTGCCATGCGACACTCCTCGAAAGGCAGGAAAAACCATGACCGCGCCACGCCCGTCGAAAACCCATATCGGCAACCACAAGCTCCATCCGGAGACGCTGATGCTGAGCTATGGCTTCGATCCGCAGCTTTCGGAGGGCGCGGTCAAGCCACCGGTGTTCCTGACCTCGACCTTCGTGTTCAAGTCGGCCGAAGAGGGACGCGACTTCTTCGACTACACGTCCGGTCGCAAGGAGCCTCCAACTGGCACGGCGTCCGGTCTCGTCTATTCGCGCTTCAACCATCCCAACAGCGAGATCGTCGAGGACCGGCTGGCGATCTATGAAGGGACGGATGCCTGCATCCTGTTTTCGTCCGGCATGTCGGCGATCGCGACGACGCTGCTCGCCTATGCCCGTCCGGGCGACGTCATCCTGCATTCGCAGCCGCTTTATGGCGGCACCGAGACGCTTTTGACGCGCACGCTTTCCGGCTTCGGCGTCGGTGCTGTCGGCTTCGCCGATGGTGTCGACGAGACGGCGGTGCGCGCGGCTGCGGACGCTGCCATCGCAAAGGGCCGAGTTTCGGTCATCCTGATCGAGACGCCGTCAAATCCGACCAACAGCCTTGTCGATATCGCGCTGATGCGGAGGATCGCCGACGAGATCGGCGCGAGCCAAGGTTCGACGCCGATCGTCGTCTGCGACAACACGCTGCTTGGCCCGGTGTTCCAGCGGCCCATCGAGCACGGCGCCGATGTTTCCGTCTATTCGCTGACCAAATATGTCGGCGGCCATTCCGACCTGATCGCGGGCGCCGCCATGGGCAGCAAGGCGGTCACCAAGCCGATCAAGGCGCTGCGCGGCGCGATCGGCACGCAGCTCGACCCGCATTCCTGCTGGATGCTCGGCCGCTCGCTGGAGACGTTGTCGATCCGCATGGAGCGGGCCAACGACAATGCGCGCCTCGTCGCCGAATTCCTGCGCGATCATGCCAAGGTCGAGAAGGTGCACTATCTGCCGTTCCTGGGCGAGGATTCACCGGCGGGTCGCGTCTACCGGATGCAATGCAGCGGCGCAGGGTCGACATTCTCTTTCGATATCAGGGGCGGGCAGAAGGCGGCTTTCGCCTTTCTCAACGGATTGCAGATCTTCAAGCTGGCGGTGAGTCTCGGCGGCACCGAATCACTGGCCAGTCACCCGGCGGCCATGACCCATTCGGGCATTCCCTTCGACGTGCGCCAGCGCATCGGCGTGCTCGAGACAACGGTCAGGCTGTCCATCGGTGTCGAGCACCCCGACGACCTGATCGCTGATCTCACGCAGGCGCTGGCGGCCGTCTGACCATTGCCTTTCGCTTATCCGGGTCACTATGCGACCGGGTAGTCACGTCGAGGCGTTGATGGATGATCTCGGGAGAGGCGGGCGACCACCTCTTTCGTTCCATTGGTCATCACATATGCGTGCGCCCACGGATACTTTTGGCCAGCCGACCGTTGTGCTGATACATCCATGCGGCCGGGGGGCCGCAAGGGTGTCACATCCAACGGAGGTCTCTAAAATGCGAATGCATTCCTTTTCGCCGATCGTTTCGGCACTTGCCGTCTCTGCTGCCATCTTCCTTGCCTCGCCGGCCCTGGCCGACATGGAAAAGTTCAAGGCGACGCTCGATGGCGCCCAGCAAAATCCGCCCGTCACCACGAAAGGCAAGGGAACTGCCACTTTCACGTTCGACACGGCCAAGAAGAAACTCAGCTGGAACGTCAAGTATTCCGGTCTAAGCGGGCCTGCGGTGGCTGGGCACATTCACGGCCCGGCGGCGGTGGGTGAGAACGCCGGACCGGTAATCCCGTTCAAGAAGCTCAAGAGCCCGATCAAGGGTTCGGCTGTCTTGACCGATGCCCAGGCGGCTGACCTGGAGGCCGGCAAATATTACGTCAACGTCCACACCGCCGCCAACAAGGACGGCGAGATCCGCGGCCAGATCGAAAAGGCGATGTAGGGAAGCCACAACGCAAGGGGCGGGCAACCGCCCCTTTTTTGTTTCTTATGCTTTGTCGCGAATCTGCGTCATCGTCCGTGTTGGCGTGATCGCCTCCGGGTCGAGCCTGATCTCGACGATCGCAGGCTTGCCGCTGGCGCGGGCACGCTCGAAGGCCGGGGCGAAGTCCGCCGTCTTCTCGACCGTTTCGCCATGGCCGCCATAGGCGCGGGCCAGGGCCGCGAAGTCGGGGTTCTTGAGATCGGTGGCGACGACGCGGCCGGGATACTCGCGTTCCTGGTGCATGCGGATGGTGCCGTAGATGCCGTTGTTGACGACCACGACGATGATCGGCAGGTCATACTGCACGGCTGTGGCGAATTCCTGCCCGTTCATCAGGAAACAGCCGTCGCCGGCGAAGGCGACCACGGTCCGGTCCGGAAACAGCCCTTTCGCGGCGACCGCGGCAGGGGTGCCATAGCCCATCGAGCCCGAGGTCGGCGCGCCCTGGGTGGCGAAGCGGCGGAAGCGATGGAAACGATGGACCCAGGTGGCGTAGTTGCCGGCGCCATTGGTGAGGATGGCGTCGTCGGGCAGCATCTTTTCCAGATAGTTCATGATCGGCCCCATCTGGACCGAACCTGGACCGCTTTCCGGCGGTGTCGACCAGTCGAGATAGGCGGCATGCAGTTTTGGCGTCTCGTCCGCCCAGACGGGTGCCGAGGCCGGCTTGCGCTTGGCGAAGGCTTCGACGAAGGCGGCGGGCGAGGCGTTGATTGCCAGTGTCGGCCGATAGACGCGGCCGAGCTCGCCAGCGTCGGCATGAATATGGACCAGCGTCTGGTCGGGGTAGGGGCTCTTCAACAGCGTGTAGTCGGAGGACGGCATCTCGCCCATGCGGCCGCCGATGAGCAGCACGAGATCGGCCTGCTTGATCGCCGTCGCCAGTTTCGGATTGATGCCGATGCCGACATCGCCGGCATAATTCGGATGCAGATGGTCGAACAGCATCTGGCGGCGGAAGGAACAGCCGACCGGCAGTGACCACGCCTCGGCGATCGTTCGCATCCGTGCCACGGCCTCGGCGTCCCAGCGCGTGCCGCCAAGGATGACGAAAGGCCGCTTGGCCTTGCCGAGCAGCTTTTCCAGCGCATCGAGTTCAGCTTCGCCCGGCCGCGTTTCGACCGGGGTGTGCGGCAAGGCAGCGGGCGCTTCGACGACACTGGTCAGCATGTCTTCAGGCAGCGAGATGACCACGGGACCAGGACGGCCCGATGTCGCCACGGCGAAGGCGCGGGTGACGAATTCAGGGATGCGCGAGGCATCGTCGATCTCGACCACCCATTTGGCGATGTCGCCGAAAAAGCGCTTGTAGTCGACCTCCTGGAAGGCCTCGCGCTCCTTGGCGTGGCTGGCAACCTGGCCGATGAACAGGATGACCGGAATTGAATCCTGCATGGCGATGTGGATGCCGGCCGAGGCGTTGGTCGCGCCGGGGCCGCGGGTGACGAAGCAGATGCCGGGCTTGCCGGTCAGGCGGCCGTGACAGTCGGCCATCATCGCCGCACCGCCTTCCTGGCGGCAGACGATGGTGCGGATCGGCGAGTCGTGCAGTGCGTCGAGCACAGCGAGGTAGGATTCTCCGGGCACGCAATAGATACGGTCGCTGCCATTGGCTTCGAGTGCGTCGACGATCAACTGTCCGCCGGTCTTCATTTCTTGGACCTCTCCAGTTCGGCTAGGATTTCTTCGGTGTGTTCGCCCAGGCGCGGCGAGGGGCGCTCATAGACCAGCGGCGTGCCCGACATGACCATCGGCGCGCGCACCGAAGGCAGGAGATTGCCGTGGCCGTCGTCGAGATCGAGCCGCATGCCGCGCGCGATCGTCTGCGGGTCGGCGAACATCTGGCCAATCGTGTTGATCGGGCTCGCCGGCACGCCTGCCGCCTCCAGTCTTGCCAGCAGAGGGTCACGATCAAAAGTCTTCAGCGCCTCGATCACGTGTTCGCGCAGCTTTACCCGGTTGGCGACCCGGGCCGGATTGGTGGCGAAATCGGGATTGGTCGGCAAATCGTCCAACCCGACGGCAGCGCAGAATTTGGCGAACTGCCCGTCATTGCCGACCGCCAGGATGATGTGACCATCCCTGACGGGCACCACCTCGTAGGGCGCGATGTTCATGTGCGCGTTGCCCATCTGGACCGGCGATTTGCCGGAGACGAGATAATTGAGGTTCTGGTTGCCGAGCGCCGAGATCTGGGTGTCGAAAAGCGCCATGTCGATGTGCTGACCCTCGCCGGTCTGTTCGGCATGACGCAATGCGGCCTGGATGGCGATGACGGAATAAAGACCGGTGAAGATGTCCGATATGGCGACGCCAGCCTTTTGCGGCTCGCGGCCGACCTCACCGGTGATCGACATCATGCCGGCCATGGCCTGGATTATGAAGTCGTAGCCGGCGCGCGGCGCGTAGGGCCCATCCTGGCCGAAGCCGGTGATCGAGCAATAAACGAGGCGCGGATTGATCTTGCGCAGGCTGTCGTAATCGAGCCCGTATTTCTTCAGGCCACCGAGCTTGAAGTTCTCGATCAGCACGTCCGACGTGGCGACCAGCCGGCGCACCGTCTCGGCGCCATCCGGTGTCGAGAAATCGATGGCGATGGAGCGCTTGCCGCGGTTGCAGGAATGGTAATAGGCGGCCGAGAGGTTCTCGCCGTCCTTGCCGATGACGAAGGGTGGACCCCATTTGCGGGTGTCGTCGCCGCCATCGGGACTTTCGACCTTGATGACGTCGGCGCCCAGATCGGCAAGCAATTGCCCGGCCCACGGCCCGGCAAGGATGCGGGCGAGTTCGACGACGCGGACGCCTTTCAGCGGGGGTTCGGCCATAAATCACCGTGGTTGCCGCAATCACCGTGATTGCTGCGAAAGCAGAGCCTCTATCAAGCCCGGCAGTGGCTGTCACGGCCCTTGCGATAGGCCAACGCACCGGTTCGAAGAAGATGCACCGCGTGACGGGGTCACGATTTCAGCACACCGTCGGCCCAGGCGGCGAAATCGGCCATGATGACGTCGCGATTCACCTCGTTCAGGCTTTCGTGGCGGGTGTCGGCGTAAACCTTTGAAACGAGATTCGAAAAGCCCATCGCGCGCATGCGTTTCGCGAGGTGGTCGACAGCCTTGCCGTAATCCGAAGCGGGGTCCTTCTCGCCGCCGACGATGCTGACAGGCAGGTTGCGCCGCATCCCGGCAAAGCCGACATCCTTGCCGCCGTTCAGCGCCATGCCGACGACGTCGCGCCACATCGATACCGAGGCATCCCAGCCGCACAGCGGGTCGGCGATGTATTTCGCCACCTCGGCCTCGTCGCGCGACAGCCAGTCGAACAAGGTGCGGTGATTGGGCACTGCCTTGCCCCAGGCCTGAAAGGTCAGCTTGGGCAGTATGCGCGACGGGACGTCGGAGCCGAGCCGGAACCGTTCCCAGGCGAGGATGCCGAGCGCTACCTGTCCGAGCAGGCCGGCCGAGAAATTTCCGTTCCAGATGGCGGCGGCGTGGACGCGGGCAGAATGGCGCAACAGGAAGTTCAGCGCCACCGACGCACCCATCGAATGGCCGAAAAGGATGACCGGCAGGTTTGGCTGTTCGCTGGCGATCAGATCATGAATGGCGTCGACATCGGCGATCACCTTGGCAGGGCCGTCCTTGTCGGCGAACCTGCCGAGCGGTGCGTCGGGCGCCCGGGTCTCGCCATGGCCACGGTGGTCATGTGCATAGACATGGAAGCCGCGTTCCCCAAGGAAATCTGCAAAGCGGGCGTAGCGCGCGGCATGTTCGGCCAGTCCGTGATTGATCTGGACGACAGCGCGTGGCCGGCCATCGGCCTGCCTGACGAAAAGATTGAGGTCGGCACCGGTCGGCGAGCGAACCACGCGCTGCTGGCTGAATGACATGCCGCTCGGTCTCCAGGTTCCGCCGACCTTCGCGGCGCAGGCATTGTTTGCGCCGGCGCCGGTTTTGCGTCAATCCGCCACGGCTGCTTTTGCGCGACGATGTTTCTTGCGTTTGACCGGCGAAATATCGCAATTCTGACACGGAGACAGCGGCAGTCTGTCGCCCACTTTCTTCAGCCGGGGATTCCATATGCGCATTGGTTTTGTTTTCGGATTGGCCATGCTGACGGCGGCGCTGGCCAGTGCTGCGCATGCCGACGTCAAGCTGAGCGGCACCTTCGTTGCCGACGCTGCCTGTCCGGCAACGCAAGCCATCAAGAACGGCAAGAATCCGGGCAATGTCTCGACCAATGCCGGGCAGGGCTATCAGCTGCTTGCCGGTAACAAGGATGCGCCGACGCACTATCTCATCCTGGTGCCGGGCGCCAATCCGGAGCGCCGCTGGGTGAAGGTCAGTTGCGGCCATGTGTCCGGCAGCAGCGCGGCGACTGTGCCGGCCGCGCCGGGCGGGCAGGGCAAGCCGGCGACATCCGCCTCGGGGAAACCCGACTATGTCTTCGCCCTGAGCTGGCAACCGGCCTTTTGCGAGACCAAGTCGAGCAAGACAGAATGCAAGGCGCAGAGCGCGAACGATTTCGACGCGACGCATTTCACCTTGCACGGCCTGTGGCCGCAACCGAGCGGCAATTTCTATTGCCAGGTGACGGCAGGCGACAAGGCCAACGACAATCCCGCCCACTGGAAGGATCTGCCGCCGGTCAATCTGGATGCCGACACTCGCTCGGAACTCGACCGGGTGATGCCGGGTACGGCTTCTCAGCTCGAGCGGCATGAATGGATCAAGCACGGCACCTGCTACGGCAAGAGCCAGCAGGAATACTTCTCCGACGCGCTCAACCTGATGCGTGCGGTGAACAGCTCGCCGGTGCGTGATCTCTTTGCCAAGAACATCGGCGGCAAGCTGACGGCGGACCAGATCCGCGGCGCCTTTGACACTGCCTTCGGCGCTGGTGCAGGCGACCGCGTGCGCGTGTCCTGCGTCATCGATCCGTCGAGCGGCCGGCGGCTGATCGGCGAACTGACGCTCGGCCTTGCCGGCCCGATCGGCCCCGACAGTTCGCTCAAGGATCTGTTGCTGGCTTCGGTGCCGACCAACAAGGCCGGTTGCCCGACAGGCACCGTCGACGCGATCGGGTTCCAGTAGGTACAGGCGCGGAGTGCAGTAAGCCGGCAGGGACTGTCGTCTCGTCCACGAGGTGCGTCGCGCATCATCCGGTGGCGTGGCGACAGGCATTCGGCGGCAGAAGAAGTCTGGCAAGAACCACGATTACAGCTGCGCGGGCTTCGTCCATGCAACGGCGGTATCGGCCTCATGGCCAACGGGTTCGCCGACGACGCGATCGCGTCCGGTGGACTTGGCCCTGTAGAGGCGCTGGTCGGCAAGCGCGAAGATATCGGCAAGGCTGCGGGTCGTTTCGCTGACGCTGGAAACGCCGGCACTGACGGTCAGCTCGAAGCGGCTGGTGGTGGCTGACGTCTTGACCGCGTTGCGGATGCTTTCGCCGAACAGCTTGGCGACCGAGTGCGGACGCGAACTGAGGATGGCGAATTCCTCGCCGCCGATCCGGAACACCTGGTCTTCGGCACCAGTCATTTCGCCGAGCAATGCAGCAATGGCTTTCAGCACCTTGTCGCCTTCGGCATGGCCGAAACGGTCGTTGATCGACTTGAAGTGGTCGACATCGATGATCAGCAGGCTGAGTGGCCTGGCCGTGCGCAGGCTGGCCTGAACCGCGGCTTCACCGTCGCTGTCGAAGCGGCCCCGGTGCAGCAGGCCGGTGAGGCCGTCACGGCCGACATGTTCGACCAGCGCTTCATAGCGCTCGCGATAGGTCAGCGTGTCGAAGATGTCGGTGAGCCCACGCGGCACCGAAATCTCCCGGGCTTCGAACCATCGGAGATAGGCCACGAGCATGCCGCTGAAGGCCAGCGCCGCCGCCATCTTGGCAAACCAGCCACCGAAAAAGACCGCGATCGGCGCGCCGGCAACGAAATGCAGCGCGGCGAAGAAGCCGGCCTGGTCGAAGGTGAGCACGCAGGCGACCGAAATCAGGATGCGCGCGAACTGTGCCTTGCGCAGGGTGCGCCCAAGCTTTTCATAGAGCAGGATGATCAGGATGGCGTCGACGAAGAGCAGCGTCGTGCCCCACACCATCAGCCAGCCCATCTCGTCGATGAAGCCGATGTCGGGAAGCCTGCCATCGGGAAGCTCGGCGATGGCGTGCATCCGCAGGAGCAGGACAAGCCCGACCATCAGCGTATTGCCGAGCAGCAGCCCATAGATCGGCTGACGGACGGTGGCGGCGTCTTCCTTCATATAGAGCAGCAAGAGCATCACCAGCTTGCCGGAAAACAGTACCGCCGAGCCGGGCGAGACCATGCCGAACGGCAAGGCGACATAGAAGACGCTGGCGAGATAGGTCTCGAGGAAGTGCATGACGCCGAGCGCGCAGACGAACACGCCGAGGCCGATACGCTTTCTGAAGCGGAAGAGCGTCACCATGACGCTGAAGTAGACGACCGCCTCGGCAAGGAGCAGGAAACTGTTCAGCAATGCCGTCGATCCGATCTCTCTCTCGAAATCGCGGCCAGTCAGCGATTCCACCCCATCCCTGTTTTGACGCGGAAGGGTTAACCGGAGCTTTCACGCGTTCGGTGACCGGTGGAAAACCGCCCGGTTCGGCGGACACTTCCTCGTGTGACCGGACCGAAGCGGCGAAAGCGATTGCCGTTCGCCGCTGCATCGCCTACATAGCGGCCAACCTCCATCCAATGTGACAATCCAGTCAGTTTTTCAGGGAAAGCGCGCGTGGCACGCCAGTTCATCTATCACATGGCCGGCCTCAACAAGGCCTATGGCACCAAGAAGGTGCTCGAGAACATCCATCTGTCCTTCTATCCAGATGCCAAGATCGGCATTCTCGGCCCCAACGGCTCGGGCAAGTCGACGATCCTCAAGATCATGGCCGGGCTCGACAAGGAGTGGAACGGCGAGGCATGGCTGGCGGAAGGCGCCACCGTCGGCTACCTGGCGCAGGAGCCGGCGCTCGACCCGAAGAAGACGGTGTTCGAGAACATCATGGAAGGCGTCGCCGCCAAGACCGCCATCATCGAGCGCTACAACGAATTGATGATGAACTATTCCGACGAGACGGCCGACGAGTCGGCCAAGCTCCAGGACGAGATGGACCGGCTGAACCTTTGGGACCTCGAACAGCAGGTCGAGATGGCGATGGAAGCACTCGGCTGCCCGCCCAAGGATGCCGACGTCACCAAGCTGTCGGGCGGCGAGCGGCGCCGCGTCGCGCTCTGCCAGCTTCTGCTGCGCCAGCCTGATCTTCTGCTGCTCGACGAACCGACCAACCATCTCGACGCCGAGACGACCGCGTGGCTGGAAAAGCATCTGCGCGCCTATCCGGGTGCTGTGATGATCATCACCCACGATCGCTACTTCCTCGACAATGTCACCGGCTGGATCCTCGAGCTCGACCGTGGTCGCGGCATTCCCTACGAGGGCAACTACACCAAATACCTCGAAGCCAAGGCCAAGCGCCTCAAGCAGGAAGGCCGCGAGGACGACGCCCGCCAGCGCGCGATCGGTCGCGAGCGCGAGTGGATCCAGTCCAGCCCCAAGGCCCGCCAGACCAAGTCCAAGGCGCGTATCCAGGCATTCCAGGATCTGCTCGATGCCGCCGACAAGCGGCGTCCAAGCGATACGCAGATCGTCATTCCGCATGGCGAGCGGCTCGGCAATGTGGTGATCGAGGCGGAAGGCCTGTCGAAGGGCTTTGGCGACACGCTGCTGATCGACAATCTGTCGTTCAAGCTGCCGCCGGGCGGCATCGTTGGCGTCATCGGCCCGAACGGCGCCGGCAAGACGACGCTGTTCCGCATGATCACCGGCCAGGAAAAGCCGGACGCTGGCACGATTCGCGTCGGTGAAACGGTCAAGCTCGGCTATGTCGACCAGAGCCGCGACCAGCTCGATCCTTCGAAGACCGTGTGGGAAGAGATTTCCGGCGGTGCAGAAGTGGTCAAGCTCGGCAAGTTCGAGGCCAACACGCGCGCCTATTGCGCGTCGTTCAACTTCCGTGGCGGCGACCAGCAGCAGAAGGTCGGCAATCTGTCCGGCGGCCAGCGTAACCGCGTGCATCTGGCCAAGATGCTGAAGACCGGCGGCAATGTGCTGCTGCTCGACGAGCCGACCAACGATCTCGACACGGAAACGCTGGCGGCACTTGAAGACGCGCTGGAAAACTTCGGTGGCTGCGCCGTCATCATCTCGCACGATCGCATGTTCCTCGACCGTCTGGCGACGCACATCCTCGCCTTCGAGGGCGACAGCCATGTCGAATGGTTCGAGGGCAATTTCGAGGACTACGAGCAGGACAAGATCCGCCGGCTCGGGCCCGATGCCGTCAACCCGCACCGCATGACCTACAAGAGGCTGACGCGGTAAGGGGATCACTCTGAGGCGGTAAGGGCATTGGGGCGGCGAATTCTCAAGGTGATATGAGGAGTTCAAATGGCTGATTGGTCCGCCGCCCAATATCTGAAGTTCGAAGACGAGCGCACGCGTCCTGCGCGTGACCTCGTCGCGCAAGTGCCGGTGGACTTTCCGCGCCGGGTCGTCGACATCGGCTGCGGGCCGGGCAACTCGACCGAACTCCTGGTCGAGCGCTGGCCGGATGCCGAGGTGAGCGGCTTCGACACCTCTCCCGACATGATCGAAAAGGCGAGGGCGCGCCTGCCTGAAGTCAGCTTCGATCTCGCCGATGCGTCCAAATGGCAGCCGGCCGAGCCGGTCAACGTGATCTTCGCCAATGCGGTCTTCCAGTGGCTGCCCGAGCACCCGGCGGTGTTCCAGCGGCTGATGGGCTTTCTGGCGCAAGGCGGCGCGCTCGCCATCCAGATGCCCGACAATATGGGCGAGGACTCCCATCGCCTGATGCGGGAGACCGCCACCGAAATGCCGTTTGCCGCAAAGATCAGGGGGGCGGCGCGCGCGCCGTTGCCGCCGGTGTCGTTCTATTATGACCTCCTGTCGCCGCTCAGCGATCGGCTGGACATATGGCACACGGTCTACAATCATCCTCTGGCCGACGCCGAGGCGATCGTCGAATGGGTGAAATCGACCGGCCTGAAGCCTTTCCTCGATCCGCTGGAAGCCGACGAGCGCAAGATGTTCCTCGACAGCTACACGGCCAAGATCGCCAAGGCCTATCCGAGGACGGCGAACGGCAAGGTGCTGCTGCGCTTCCCTCGTATCTTTATCGTCGCCAAGCGGGCCGGCTAGGAAAGAATTATCTACATCGCCAGCAGCCAATCGCCGCTGCTTGACCCGGTTTCGCCACCGTGCGCATTTCATTGCCGCGGGAATTTGGTCAAGCTTACGCGGCAGGGGGGTGGATGATGACATTGGGGAAATTGCTTTTCGCCGGCAGCGTGTGCGCGGCGACATTTCTGGCCTTGTCGGTCTCGGCCGAGGCCAAGCGGGCGCGCTGCTTCACCAGCGATGACGGTTATTTTCCGTGCAGCTATCGCGCGATCGACGGTGCCGGCAGCTTCCGCATCTCGGCGCCGGGCTATCCGACCTATGTGCTGGAGATCGACGGGCCAGGCTTCGCCTATGGCTATGTCAATCTCGGCCGCCGCAACGTGCCGCTGCCGGGACAGTTCGTGCGCAGCCGCGACGATGGCGCCTGCTGGAACAACCCGCAGACCAACACCAAGCTCTGCGCCTGGTGAAATCTGGCTTAAGCTGGCGTAAACCGCCTCAGTGAGAAAAGTGTTGCGCCGGAGCGTTACGGCGCCCACATGAAGCCGCAACGCTGCGGATGGGACAGACTGGAAAATGCATCGCGTCATCATCAGCGGCATCGGCGTTGAAATTCCTGAACCCTCGATCACCAATGAAGAACTGGTCGCCAGCTTCAATGCCTGGGTCGACATGGAGAATGCGCGCCGCCAGGGCACCGACGAGCCGCCGCTGCAGAAATCGGACAGCGATTTCATCGTCCATGCCTCGGGCGTGCGCACCCGCCATGTGATCGAGCGCGAAGGCATTCTCGATCCGACCCGCATGACGCCGCGCATTCCAGCGCGCCCGGACGATGCGTTGTCGCTCGAAGCCGAGTTCGGCATCGCCTCGGCCAGGAAAGCGCTCGACCATGCCGGGCTGCAGCCTTCCGATATCGACCTGATCATCTGCTCGGCCTCGCATCACCAGCGACCCTATCCGGCGATCGCCATCGAAATGCAGGAGGCGCTGGGCACAAAGGGCGCCGGCTTCGACATGGGGCTTGGTTGTTCGTCGGCGGCGGCGGCACTTCACATGGCGGTCAACCTGGTGCGCTCGGGCGCGCACAAGCGCATTCTGGTGACGACGCCGGAAATCATCACCGGCCATCTCAATTTCCGCGACCGGCAGACGCATTTCATCTTCGGCGATGCCTCGGTGTCGATGGTTGTCGAGGGGCTCGCCCTGGGCGAGAGGCGACCGGGGCGCTTCGAGGTGCTCGACACGCGGATCTGGACGCAGATGTCGAACAACATCCGCACCAATCTTGGCTACTACACCCGTACCGCCCAGGATGATCCCTATATGATCAACCTGGAAGGCAATCTGATAAAGCAGGTCGGCAACAAGGTGTTCAAGGAAGTCACCGTCGCCGGGCACAAATTCATTGTCGAGTTCCTCGCCGAGCACGGGCTGACGCCGCTGGCTGTCAGGCGCTTCTGGTTGCATCAGGCCAATGCCCGCATGAATGCCATGATCCTGAAGCTGTCGTTCGGCCACGAGGTCGAGCATGACCGCGCGCCGATGGTGCTGGAAAAGCTTGGCAACACGGCGGGCGCCGGCGCCATCGTCGCGCTGTCGCAGAACCATGCCGACATGAAGCCAGGCGACCACGGCCTGATCTGCGCCTTTGGCGCGGGATACTCGATAGGTGGCGCGCTTCTGAGAATGCTCTAACGTGTGCTGATATTCAGCCGGCCTGCAAATGGCGGCTTTCTGCGCTTCCGGTGTGCCAAAGTGCACGTCGTTCGGGTTCTCGAAACCCGTTAGCCCGGTCGCTTCGCGCCCGCCTTCTACTCCCCCTCAGCCTGACCTGAATCTCAACGCACCCTGGCGTTCGGGAGGGTCTCACTTTGAAATCAACGCGATCTCACTTCAAAAAGGAGGGTTTTCCAATGGCCGATGCCCGATGCAGTTGCGGGGCTCTCACCTTAACGCTTCCAGGAGCGTCGAAACTGGTTGTCGCCTGTCATTGCCTTGACTGCCAGCGCAGAACCGGCGCGCCATTTGGCGTCGGCGCCTTCTATCCGGTCGACGCCGTCGCCATTTCCGGAACGGCCAAAGAGTTCACCAGGGATGCGGCAAGCGGCGGGAAGGTCCACAGCTACTTTTGTCCAAACTGCGGCTCGACGATCTATTGGAAGGCCGACAAGCTGCCGTCGCTTATCGGCGTTGCGGTCGGTGCGCTGGCGGACCCAAAATATCCGGCCCCCATCAGGTCGGTTTTTGAGCAGTCGAAACATGACTGGGTTCAAATTGATGGTGCCGTCGAACACTTCCAGCAAAGCAGCGTGGCAAGACATTCAAACTGAGCCGGCGTTCAGCACGTCTTGTCGCGTCAGACTGGCGCGAACGGCACCAGCATCGGCACGCGCCTGGCGTAGTCGTCATAGGCGCTGCCCAGCTCGCCGCGCAGGAAGCGCTCTTCCAGTCTTGCCTTCATGACGATGCCGATGGTCAGCAGAATGGCGCCGGCAACACCCCAGACTGTGCCTTTCGCCGCCATGGTGGCGAGGATCGCCAGGAGCAGTCCGGTGTAGATCGGATGGCGGACGAGACGGTACGGGCCGGTGTCGACGACACGGTGCTCGGCCTTGGCGGTGACCGTGCCTGACCACAATCGGCCGAGATGCACGCGTGCCCACCAGCAGAAGGCGAGGCCGACGGCGATCAACGCGACGCAGATCCAGGCCTCGGCAAGAGTGGGAAACCACAGGCGGAGCCTCCCGACATAGCCGTGCGCCGGAATGAAGAGCAGGATGGTACCGAGCATCAGGACCGCCCGGTAAGGCGCCTCGGCCTGAAAGCCGGCGCGCTTCTCGACCCGGTCGGTCCAGAAGGCGGCGGCGGCCCATGTCGCGGCCCAGAGCAGCCAAAGCAGTGTGATTGCCGTCCCCGGACGCATGATGAGCTCCTCCTATCTGGGCTGCATCATCAAACCGTCGTGGCGCGGCAGCAATGCGGCGCGGTGCCGAAACAGGTCGGTTTCAGGTAAGAAGGTCGTGATCGAATCCCGATGCGTTCGCGCGGCCGGAGCATTCGCCCGCCTATCCCCAGATAAGGATCACCGGGGAGGCCAGGAACAGAATGCCGGCAAGGATCCACCGGCTGCTGCCGTAAGATTGCACCTCCGAAAGCGGCAGCCACCAGCGTACCAGCGCATAGCCGACGGCGATGGCTATGCTGTAGATCAACGCCCACAGGAATATGTGCCACCCCCCACCAAAAAGGCCGATGGCCAAGCCGAAGCCCGTCAAGGCGCCAAGAATGCCATAGCCAACGTCGAACATCAGCGTCGTGGTCATGGAGAGCGGTCGCCAGATTACGGGAAATGCGATCGCGACGGCAGCTGTCAGAAGCCAAATGCTGATGATCGCCTGAAGCGTGGCGGAACTCGCTATCGAGGCGGCAACGCCGGTAAGGTGATTGGGTGTGGAAAGGCGCACGATCTGTGCAATCCGGTCAATGAGCGCGGCCCAAATCCATAGCAGGAACGCGCAAGCCGCAAAGATCAAGAAGTTTCCGGCTGATCGTTTTACGATTTCGCTTTGTTCCATTGCCGCCTCCTGCTGTTCTGAAAGCTAGCATCGAAACCGACGCACTGGAACTTGGATGGCTGGAAGCACTCCTGATGGAAGAGCCTGGCAACATCAGCCGCCAGAACAGCTGAACATCCATTGCACGCCAAATGCGTCCACGATCATGCCGAAGCTGGTTCCCCAGTATTGCGGCGCCAACGGCACGGTGATCCGGCCACCCGCCGCCATACGATCGAAAAGAGCCTGCATGGCGGCGAGGTCGTCGAAGTCCAGCATCAATGCCGAGCCTTTCATCGGCTCCGCGTCATCATTGTCGGAAGCATGAAACAGCACCCCAGGACCTTCGAACCGGGCATGCAAGACCTTTCCACGCATGGCTTCGGTCCGCACCGGCATGTTGTCGTCGCCCCAGCGCAGCAGGATCGTTCCTCGGCCAAGGCCGCACTGTTCATAAAAGGCCAGAGCGGGTTCGCAATTGGTGGTGAAGAACAGCGAAGGGGAGAGCCGCATCGGTTCGCTTCCGTTCATCGCCAGATCAGTGCGCGGCTGCCGTGGCGGCAGAGATTAGCGCGTCACCCGTATATTGCCTGTTGCCGATACCCCAGCCGCCGTCGGGCGCGTTGACGATGTTGATCCAGGTGTTTTCAGGCCGGTGGCCGGGCACACAGAGCTCAGCGACAATACCGGAGGCCGCGGTGATGAAGTCGTTGCGGGCGTCGATCGAGCCAAGGCCGATGTTGGGCAATTTCAGTTCCACCATGACCACCGGCCGATTGGCGCCGCCGGCATAGATGTGGTGCGGCGGCAGGACCTGGACCGTGCCGCCGACGATCGCGGTGAAGAACGAATTGCCGGTGGCGCCAGAGGCTTCGATGAGGGCGGCGCTAAGACGCGGCAGGATTTCGCGCTCTCCCGCCGGGGTCAGGACGCCTTCTGGCGCGGTCACGGTGATTGGCATTTGGCTCTCCTTTGCCTTTGGTTGCATGGCCTTGCTGGCAGGGTTTCATTCTGCTTGCCATGTTTCGTATCAATTGTTACGTTATACGGGGAAGGCGAGTCAACAGGTTTCGTATCGATCGCTATGGATAAAATGGAAAGGCCTAGGGGTGGCCGGCCGCGCGCCTTCGACCCCGACCGGGCGCTGGATGCGGCGATGCATCTGTTCTGGGAGCACGGCTATGAGGCAACGTCGCTGGCCATGCTGCGCGAGGCGATGGGGCTGACGCCGCCGCAGATATACAACGCCTTCACCGACAAGGAGACTTTGTTCCGCAAGGCGCTGACGCGCTACCACCAGACCGAGATAGGGTTTGCGCTCGAGGCATTGAGCGCGCCGGTGCCGACGCGGGAGGCGATCCGGCGGTTGCTGCTCGGCGCGGCGGAGGCCTATTCCCGGCCCGACAAACCTGGCGGATGCCTGTTCGTCAGCGCTGCGCTGGCAACATCGCCACAGGCGCAGGCCATTGCGGATGAGCTCAAGGCCTATCGCAAGGCGAGTGAGGCGGCGATCGCGAACCGGCTGGCCAAGGGCAAGGCAGTAGGCGACCTGCCGGAAAACCTCTCGGTCGAGGGCTTCGCCAAATACCTGGCAGGTGTCATGAACGGCATGTCGATCCAGGCGAGGGACGGCGCTTCAGTCGAAGAGTTGCGCGTTTTGGCCCAAACTGCCCTTGCGGCCTTGCCGGCCGAAGGGCAAAACCAAGCGGCATCATCCAAGGAATGAAGCCATGCTGGATCTCTTCCCCGAGGCTGAAAAGCCGGTCGAAATCATCCCGGCGCGAAAGCTTGCCGCCAAGGCGGCAGCGCTTTACCTTGCGCCATCGGATCATTTCGAGACACGCCCGGTGGATGAATTGCGCCTGGGCTTCGACGGCATATCAGGCGATTTCCATGCCGGATCGACGCGGCGTTCGGGCGGGCGCGAGCCATGGTATCCGCGCGGCACCGAAATGCGCAACGAACGGCAGTTGTCTGTCGTGGCGGCGGATGAACTGGCCATCGTCGCCGATCGGATGAGTCTCGCCGAAATCAAGCCGGAGTGGATCGGCGCCAATCTGGTGATCGAAGGCGTGCCGCATTTGTCCATGCTGCCGGCCGGCACGCTGCTGTTCTTCAAGGGCGGCGTGACCATCAAGGTTGACGCGCAGAACGGACCTTGCCGCCTCTCCGGCCGGTCGATCGCCGAAAACGCCGGCATGGCCGACGTTGAAGCCGGCGCGCTGCTGTTCCCGAAGGCCGCCAAGCGGCTTCGCGGCCTCGTCGCCTGGGTCGAGAAACCCGGAGCGATCAGGACCGGCGAGGAGATATCCGTGCGCGTGCCGGAGCAGTGGATCTACCCGGCTTAGCAGGGCGTGGCTACGCCGCCGGGGCGGCGTAGCTGGATTTTGCACCGTCTAGGCTGCTTTGCGGTTCTTCTTGGCGCCTTGCGCCATGATGGAAACGTGATCCCACTTTTCCCAGGTGGCGAGACGGTTGGCGTATTCCTGTTTGATCATCGGCAGGCCGCCATCGCCGAAGAAGACTCTGAGCGGCGGCTCGGCCGCATCGACAATGGCCAGCATCGCCGGGCCGGTGGCCTCGGGATCGCCGGCGACCGAATTGGCGCGGCGCTCGGCCATCTTGGCGCGCGCGGGAGCGTAGGCTTCGATCGGTTGGGAGACCTTGGCCGACGGGCCGGCCCAGTCGGTGGAGAAGCCGCCCGGCTCGACCAGCGTGACATGGATGCCGAATTCCGCGACCTCGATGCCAAGCGACTGGCTGAAGGCTTCGAGCGCCCATTTCGAGGCGTGGTATAGGCCGAGCGAGGCAAAGGCATTGACGCCGCCGATCGACGAGATCTGGATGATGTGGCCGGAACCCTGCGCCCGCATGATCGGCAGAGCGGCCTGGGTCACCCACAGCGCACCGAACACATTGGTTTCGATCTGGTCGCGGGCCTCCTGTTCGCTGACTTCCTCGATGGCGCCGAAATGCCCATAGCCGGCATTATTGATGACGACGTCGAGCCGGCCAAAGCGCTTGTGCGCTTCGGCGACAGCGGCATCCACTGCTTTCTTGTCGGTGACGTCGAGCTTTATGGCGGCGATGTTGTCGCCATATTTTGCTACGAGATCGGCGAGCCTGCCGGCATCGCGGGCGGTTGCGGCGACGCGGTCGCCGCGCGCCAGTGCGGCCTCGGCCCAGACGCGGCCAAAACCCTTCGACGATCCGGTGATGAACCAAACCTTGTTTGTCATGATGGGAATCCTTGCCCCTGCGGGCGCGATTTTTTTCTGATGAAAGCGGAGGCTTCTCCGCTTTCGGCCATATATGGCCTATCCCGGGATTTTCCAGAGGTGAGGGGAAATCTTTTTGAACAGCCGCCCCGTTTGATCAGGGATAGCGCACCGCGCTCGACCATGCCGGATCGTCATGCTTCTCCCAGTAACGCGCCATCAGCCGGCTGGTGATCGCGCCGACCTTGCCGTCCGCCACCGGGGCGCCGTCGATCCGCGTCACCGGCATGATGCCACCGGCGGTCGAGGTGATGAAGACTTCGTCGGCCGCCGCGAGCGCGGCGACGCTGACATCGGCGGCCGCAGCGGCAAGTCCGGCTTCGGCGCAGAGATCGAAAACGGTGCGGCGGGTGATGCCGGGCAGCACGCCGATGGCCGGCGTCGACAGCCTGCCGTCCTTGACGCAGAAGACGTTGAAGCCCGGCCCTTCGGCGACATTGCCGTTGAAATCGAGGATGAGCGCGGTCTCGGCGCCACGGTCATAGGCATCATAGAGGCCGCGTACCAGGTCGAGCCAGTGGTAGTTCTTGATCGCCGGGTCGATCGAGGCCGGCGGAATGCGCACCTTGTCGCTGACCGCGACATGCAGGCCACGCCGCAATTGCTCGGCATTGGCGACCGAGCCGAACGGCACGGCGAAGGCCATGAAGCGGTTGACCGCGTGGCGTGGGTCACGGCTGAAGGTCGGCGAGGCGCCGCGCGTGCACAGCATTTCGACATAGGCTGCGCGATGACCCGAAAGTGCTACGCAATTGTGCAGGATCTCAGTCACGCCTTCGCGGTCGAAGGGGATCGTCATCCGCAGCTTTTCCAGCCCGCCGAAGAAGCGGTCGAGATGCAGGTCGAGGCGGAAGAAGCGGCCGTTCCAGACATGCACCGTGTCGTAGGTGGCGTCGGAATGCAGGAAGCCCCAATCCAGCACCGACAGTTTGGCTTGCGACATCGGCAGGTATTGGCCGTCGAGGAAGGCGATGCCGTCGGGATAGGAATGCGGGTCGATATGGCGATCGCTCACCGCAGGCCGCGGCTTTGAAGCCTGTGTTGCCGTCGTCCGGTCCATCGGGGCCTCCTCGCGGGTAGGGCGGGTCATCAGCCTACTGGCCCCGGACAGAAGGCATAGAGCCAGCCGCCCGGCGCTGTTCGTCCTCCTCGATCCGATCGATACACCGGATTGGAATTGCCTTATAATCCAAACGCTCAGGACGGGAGGGGATATATGGGCAGGCTTGGGACGGTCATCGCGACCATGATGATTTTCGCCGCCGCGCGCGAGGCCAGCGCGCAGTGCGTGAAACAAGGCGGCGAACTCTGCCAGAACGGCCAGACCTATCGCTGCGAGAAGACCGGCAGCGAACTGACGCCGATCTTCCAGAACGTCCCTTGCACGGTGAATGTGCCGGCGCAGACGCTTACCGGCACCTGGGTCGGCAACGGTCACCAGAGTCCGGCCGGCGACGCCGGCGCCGACTGGTCGATCGCCATGACGATCAATGAGGACGGCGCGTCGATCGACTATCCATCGCTCGGCTGCGGCGGATCGCTGTCGCAAACGTCCAGGGACGACACATCGGCGCAATATCATGAGAGCATCACTTACGGCCAGGACAAGTGCATCGACGGCGGCGACATCACCGTCAGGTTTTTCAAGGGGAACCTGTCCTGGACGTGGGTCGGCCAGGCGGACGGCCAGCCCTACAATGCGGTCGCCGTCCTGACGCGGCAATAGGCGGACTCTGCCTTATTCATCCTCGTCATCGGCGTCGAGCAGCCGTGTCGCGCGCCAGCGGGTGAGCACGATGTTGGTCTGCTCGATGACGAAGAAACGCGCCGAGTCGCGGTCATAGCCCTCGCTCAGCAGCCTCTCGTAATCGGTGTGCATGTGGCGGATATGGGCAATGGTTGCGAGCCACACGGCGATGGTCGGCGGCAAGGTCTTCATATGAACCGCGCCGGCGTCGGTACGGATCTTCTCCATGTCGGCATAGGGCGCGAGCGGCAGAAGCGCGGTCAGCGCCTTGGCGATGGCGCGACGTCGGCCAGTCGGCGCTTTCATCGCTCGTCGCGCCCTTCCATGGTCGCCTCTGCTATGGCGTCGGTCGAAGCGAAATAAGGCTTGATGTCGATGACCGGCGTGCCGTCCAGCACGTCGATGGCGTCAAGGTCGATGCGCCCGGTGGCGATGTCGAGCCCGACGAGCCTGGCCACATGCAGGCCGACCGGGTTCGGCCGGGCAGGGGAGCGCAGGCCGAATACGCCTTTCGCTTCAGCCGCATGGCGGGGTTTCTGCACAATCAGATTCCGCGGCGCGTGGTGTAGCCAGGACAGGATGATGACGTGGCTGGCGCGCTCCAGGCCCCGCAGGCCTTCACGGTAAGGCGCGTCGATGGTCAGCACCGCCGGCCGCCCGGTCTCGCGCGCGGAGCGCATGTTCTTCGGGCAGGTCTCGCGCGTCGTCCATGGCGAGGCGATGCGGCCGATGAAGACGATCCCGCCATCCGGCGGCATCGTTGCCGGGTCGGTTTCCAGTCTCTGCTCGCCTTCGCGCGCCTCGAACATTTCACGCGGTGCGGTCATTCTGCCCATCTTCCTGTTGGTGCATGTCCTTGTCCCAAGATCGCTACACAGTTTTGGGAGACATGGAGCGGGAAATCACGCATGCGGCATTTTCTTGTCCGGAAGCGACATAGCGCTTGCAAGGTTTGGAAAATCGACATAAACATATGTTTATATCTTTTTCAAAGAGAATACGCTGATGCATGTTTCGCTCGACACCATGGTGGACACACTAAAGGCGGCGGCCGAATCCAGCCGGCTGCGCATATTGGCACTGTTGTCGCGCGGTGACCTCACCGTTTCCGATCTTACCGAAATTCTCGGCCAGTCGCAGCCGCGCGTTTCGCGGCATCTCAAGCTGCTTCTGGAGGCCGGGCTGATCGGCCGCTACCAGGAAGGGTCGTGGGCGTTCTTCCGCCTGTCGGACACCGATTCCGCGCGCGACTTCGTGATGGGGCTGGTTTCCGGCATTCGAGGTGCCGACCCGCAGGTCGAGCGCGACCTCGAGCGGCTGGCCTCGGTCAAGCGCAAGCGTCAGGACCGCGCCACCGAATATTTTTCCGTGAACGCGGCGAGCTGGGACCATATCCGATCGCTGCATGTGCCGGACCGCGCCGTCGAAGCCGCGATGCTGAAACTGGTCGGCAAGCGGCCGTTCCAGTCGATGCTCGACCTCGGCACCGGCACCGGGCGACTGCTCGAGATCTTCGCGCCGCTCTACAGGCGCGGTGTCGGCATCGACATGTCGCGCGAGATGCTGACCGTGGCGCGCGCCAATCTCGACAAGGCAGGCGTTTCAAATGCGCAGGTGCGGCAGGGCGACATCTTCGCGCCGCCGGTCGAGCGCGATGCCTTCGATCTCGTCACCATCCACCAGGTGCTGCACTATCTCGACGACCCCGCCCGCGCCATCCACGAGGCCGCGCGGCTTTTGCGCCCGGCCGGGCGGCTGGTCATCGTCGATTTCGCGCCGCATGCGCTGGAGTTCCTGCGTGACGAACACGCGCATATGCGGCTCGGCTTTTCGGACCGGCAGATCAAGGAGTGGTTTTCCGAAGCCGGCCTCGATCTCGAGGATGCCCAAGAGTTCGAACCGCGCGGCGGCAATGAGGCCAAGCTCACCGTCAAGCTGTGGCTTGGCCGCGACCGGCGCCTGCTGATCGCCGACCCTTCCAATGAAAGCCGCCAGGCCAAAGTTAGCTCGATAGGGGAAATCGCCTGATGAACCAGTTCCGTTTTTCCCGCCGCCCGGACATTGGCGACAAGGTCAGCGTTTCCTTTGAATTCTTCCCTCCGAAGACCGACGAGATGGAAGCCAGGCTGTGGGACACGGTCACCCGGCTGGAGCCGCTGAAGCCGAAATTCGTCTCGGTGACCTATGGCGCCGGCGGCTCGACGCGTGAGCGCACCGCACGCACCATCGGCCGCATCCTGAAAGAGACCAGCCTGACCCCGGCGGCGCACATGACCTGTGTGGACGCCGCCCGCCATGAGGTCGACGCGGTGATCCAGGAATTCGCCGACATGGGCGTCAAGCGCTTCGTCGCCTTGCGGGGCGATCCGGCCGCCGGCGTCGGAACCGCCTATCGTCCGCATCCCGACGGCTACGCCAACGGCGCCGAACTGGTGGGGGCGCTGAAGGATGCCGGCGATTTCGACATCTCGGTTTCGGCCTATCCGGAGAAGCACCCGGAAAGCCCGGACTTCGCCACCGACATCGACATGCTGAAGCGCAAGGTCGACAATGGCGCGACGCGGGCGATCACCCAGTTCTTCTTCGACAATGATCTCTACGAGCGCTATGTCGAGCGGGCGCGCCGCGCCGGCATCTACATCCCGATCGTGCCGGGCATCCTGCCGGTGCACAATTTCACCCAGGTCGCCAATTTCTCGGCGCGCTGCGGTGCGCTGGTGCCGGCTTGGCTGGCCGAGCGCTTCGACGGTTTGCAGAACGATCCGCAAACGCATGCGCTGGTGGCTTCGGCGGTGGCGGCCGAACAGGTGCTGGACCTGGTCGAGCGCGGGGTGGGCGACTTCCACTTCTACACCATGAACCGGGCTGACCTTGTCTTCGCGATCTGCCACATGATCGGCATCCGCTCGCATGACGTGGAGGTTGCCGGGTCAGCCGCGGCATGAACAGGCTGAAAAAGCAAAAGGCCGGGTAAAAACCCGGCCTTTCGAATCGGTTGGACTATTGGGTGCTGGTCTTCCCGTCTTGGCGGGTCAGGGAAGAAAGCCCATAATAAGGGCTCCGATGAAGGCGAACGCAGCACAGATCATCAATGCGTTGATTGGCCTCGTAAGTCCCATGGCATAGCCTCCTCTTAAAGAGCTATGCTTGGGAGTCTAGGTTCATTTGTGCCACAGGCAAGCGGAAAATGTGCTGCATTGCGACGTGATTGTGGGATTTGCGACCTCGGTTTTGCCGTTAGACGTTGAAACTCCTAGGCAAAACCCGGCTTCGGACCTGTGAATAAATTGTGGCGGTGGTGTGTCGCTGCCGTGTCATGGCAGCGCTACCGTATCGGCCCGAAAGTCGAATTCGACTTCCGGAAAGCACCATGAGGCGATTCAATTTAAGTGTTTGGAGCGTCCTTCGCGCGTCCAGTTGGCGCGGCGCTCTAACCTCGACCGAACACTCGCCCGTCGATGGTGACGAGGCCAAGCGCGATCAGCACCACGCCGCCGATTTCGAACAGTTCGAGCCGCTCGCCGAGGAACAGGAAGCCAAGCAGCATGGCGCTGGCCGGCACGATGAGCGTGACCAGCGAGGCGTTGGTGGCGCCGGCCGAGGCGACGAGGTTGAAATAGAGGATGTAGGCGAAGGCGGTGGACAGCAGCGCCAGCGCCAGCACCGCCGCCCACACCGGGGGCGAGGCCGAGACCAGGCCAGCGGGGCCATAGGTGAAGAGCACGATCGGGATCATGATGATGGTCGAGGCGGTCAGCTGGCCGGTGGCGATGACCGGCGAGGGCACGCCCTTGAAGCGGCGGGCGACCATCAGGGCAATTCCATAAGACAGTGAAGCGCCGATCAGCGCGAATTTGGCCCAGACCGGGCCGCCGAGCCCGGCAAGCAGGCCGGGACCGATCATCACCGCCGTGCCGGCGATGCCGAGTGCAATGCCGGCGAACTTGTTCCAGGACAGCTTTTCGTCTGATGTCAGCGCATTGGCGAGGATCAGCGTCCAGAATGGCGTCGTCGCGTTGAGCACCGAGGCGACACCGGCGCCAAGCTGGGTCTGGCCGGCGAAGATCAGCGAGAAGGGGATGACGTTGTTGGTGAGCGCCAGCAGGAAGAACAGGCCGGCGTGAGGAAAGGCGAGCCGGAAGGACGGTCCGCGCAGACCGAGATAGACCTGCAGCGCGATCGCGGCGATGGCGACGCGAAACAGCACCAGCACCAGCGGGTGAAGCTCAGCCACCGCGATGCGGGCGAAGAAGAACGAGCCGCCCCAGATCGCGCCGAGCAGCAGGAGCTGCCCCCAGTCCTTGAGCACCATCGGCCCGCGTGGCGTGGATGTCGCGGCTATTGCCATGTGATCGTCCTCCCAGACAGCCTGAATGCTAGCCAGTCAGGCGGAAGGCATATCGGGTTCGGCGACAAGGGCCACCCGAAACCTGATTGATGGCAGACGCTGCCGCCAAAGACCTAGCGCCGCCGCCTCAGCGCCGCGAGACACAGAATTGTTTTCATTAGCCGCTAGCTTGGATTAATTGTGCGCAGCCGAGGTGAGGATTCGTCCATGCAACGATTCGAGAATGCCCGCGAGGCGGCACTGGCGCTTCGCCCGGACGATCCGATCTATTGCTTCCGCCCGCAGGTGCTGAAGGCCGACGCGCGACAGTTCATGGGCATGTTCCCGGGCAAGACCGCCTATGCGGTCAAGACCAATGGCGAGCAGATTGTGCTGAAGACCCTGGTCGAGGCCGGCGTCAATGCCTTCGACGTCGCTTCGCCCGGCGAGTTCGCCGCCGTGCGCGCCGTCTCCGCCGATGCCGAGATGCTCTATATGCACCCGGTCAAGGCGCAGTCGGACATCAAGCTGGCGCTGGAGAAGTACGGCATCCGCGTCATTTCGCTCGACCATGAGGACGAGATCACCAAGCTGACGCGGGTGGTGCGCGCGCTCGACATCGATCCGGGTTCGATCAGCGTGTTCGTGCGGGTGCAGACCAAGGGCCTCGCCGCCTACGAATTGTCGAAGAAGTTCGGCGCCGGGCCTGCCTATGCCGTCGAGCTGGCGGAGCGGCTCAACCGCACCGGCTACAAGGTTGGCCTGTGCTTTCATGTCGGCAGCCAGATCGAGGATCCCGACACTTATGAGCGGGCGCTGGCCTCGGCTGACTGGGTGCGCAACCGGCTGACCTTCGACATTGCCGGGCTCGATGTCGGCGGCGGTTTTCCGGCCGAATACGGGCACGATCCCAACCGCAAGCAGATCGAGATGCCGTCGCTCGGCCAGATCATGTCACGGCTGTCCGGCGACCTGAAAGAATACCAGTTCGACCAGATGCCGCTGGTCGCGGAGCCGGGCCGGGTGATCGTCGCGCGCTGCCTGTCGCTGATCGTGCGGGTGCTGCTGCGCAAGGGCAAGCGGCTCTACATCAATGACGGCATCTGGGCATCGCTGTCGGATTCGTGGACCGGCAAGATCACGCTGCCGGCACGCTTCATTCCCGACCCGGCGATCCGCTCGCGCAATGGCGAGGAAAAGAACATCGTGCCGTTCAAGGTCTGCGGGGCGACCTGCGATTCCGTCGACATCCTGTCGCGACCGTTCTGGCTGCCGGAAACGGTCGACACCGGCGACTGGATCGAGATCGGCCATATCGGCGCCTATTCGCTGTCGCTCAGGACCCGCTTCAACGGCTTTTATCCCGACACGTTCGTCGAGGTGACGACGCCGTTCGACGAGGGCGACGCGCCACAAGGGTTTGCCAGCCTGGAGACGATGGCTGACTAGTGAGTAGGGAATAGGCAGTAGGCAGTAGGCAGTAGCGAATGGGGGATTTATCTTCTTCGCTACTCGCTACTCGCTACTCGCTACTCGCTACTCGCTACTCGCTACTCGCTAAAGCCTCGCCAGCAGATCCGGCGTTGGCCAGCCATCCACTGGCAGGCCAAGCCGCATCTGCTCCTTGCGGATCGCTTCGCGGGTGTTGGTGCCCAGGATGCCGTCGACTGTGCCGACATCGTAGCCCCTGGCTTCCAGCTTGGTCTGCAAAGCCTTCATCTGGTCGTTGTCGAGGCCGGTCTCGGGATCGCGCGGATCGAACTGCGGCGCGCCCGCCAGCCTGTTGGCGAGATTGGCCGCGGTCAGCGCGTAGGTGAAGGACTGGTTCCACTCGAGATAGACGTCGAAATTGTCGTAGGTGAGGAAGGCAGGACCCTTGCGCCCCATCGGCAAGGCCAGGCCGGCCTTCAGGCCGTTGTCGACCAGCGGCGTGCCGTTCGGGTTGGTGACCCCCCACAGCGCCCATTGCGACAGCGGCAATTTGTTGGTGCGTCCGGTCTGGTCCCACGGCATGTCGTCGGGCAGGCGGACTTCCTCGATCCAGGGCTGGTCGCGCTTCCAGCCGCGCGACAGCACCTTGTTGGCCGTGGTCATGATGACGTCCGGGACACTGTCGCGCAGGTCGACCTTGCCGTCACCGTCGCCGTCGACGCCGCGCGCCAGATAGTCCGAAGGCAGGATTTGTGTCTGGCCGATCTCGCCGGCCCAGGCGCCCGTGACGTTCTCCGGCAGCACACCGCGATCGATCAGCGTCAAAAGAGGAATGAGTTGCGGTCGGAAAAGCTGTGGGCGGCGGCAATCATGGGAGAGCGTCACCAGGGCGCTCAGCGTGTGGAAATCACCCTGAACGGCGCCGAAATCGGTTTCCAGCGCCCAGAAGGCGGCGATGATCGGTGCCTGGACGCCGAACTGCTGGTCGGCGCGGGCGAAGACGTCGGCGTATTTCTTCAGGTTTGCCGCACCTTGCTTCAGCCGGTAGGCCGAGATCATGCGGTTGGAGAATTCGATGAAGGTCTGGGTGAAGACGCCCTGGGCGCGGTCGCGCGCCAGAACCTTGTCGTCGATGGTCGCATCCTCCAGCGCGTCGAGGCCGGCGGTGCCGACGCCGGCCGCCTTGGCTTCCGCCGCCACGCCCTGCTTCCAGGCTTCGAAGTCGCCGCCGCATTCCTGCGCCATCGCCGGCAAGGCCGTGGCGCACAAGAACAGCGCCGCGAGGGCTTTCGAACGCAGTCGCATCGGCTTCCTTTCGACATTCAGAATTCCAGGGCGTCCTTGCGCAGCAATCGGGGCGCGGAGCTCTGGAGTACCGGCGGTTGCAGACTTTACCGCTGGCTGTGTCGAAAAGCAGGCGGCAAGCCCGGTGTCAACGGGTGTTCTGCCGCAGCCACTTGTTCCAGGCGGCTTCACTGCCGTTGAAGACGTTGATGTCGGACTTGCCGGTCATGCCGGGAACGATGCCGGTTCCGGTATACTGCCAGAAGGTGAAGGGGTGGCTGCCGTATTTCTCGCGCGGATGGCCGGCGACGGAGCGCAGCCAGTAGGGGTAGCCGCGGAAGGTCGACAGCTGGTTGTCGTCGAAGAAATCGACCGAGGTGTAGATGATCGGCTTCTTGCCGTAGTGCCGTTCGACGATTTCGAGGAAGGTGGTCATCTCCGCGCGCACCGTGGCGGCGTCGGGGCGCAGCCTGCAGGTCGGCGATTTCGGGTTCCATTCCATGTCGAGGACCGGCGGCATCGCCGAGCGATCGACAGGGACATTTTGGATGAACCAGCGCGCCTGCTGGGCAGCAGGAGTGCAGAAATAGAAGAAATGATAGGCCGCGCGCGGAACACCGTTGGCTTTCGTGCGGGCCCAATGCTCGTTGAAATATTCATCGAAGCGGTCGCCGCCCTCCGTCGCCTTGATGAAGGCGAAGGAGATGCCGCTGGCCTTGGCCGCCGGCCAGTCGACGGAGGTCTGGTATTTGGAGACGTCGGTGCCGTGAACGGCATAGTTCCACGGCGCGCCGCTGTCCCATTCATGCGGCTTGGAATCGGCAAAGCGGGGCGCGCGCACGGCGACCGTCTGGCTGCTGGACGGCGACAGCGGCGAGAGATCGTCCACGGTCGAGCAGGCGCCGAGCAGCGTCAGCATGAAAAGGGCCGCAAGACGGCGCATCGCAATTCCCGAGCCGGATTCAGCCGGTCGCTGATGGGTCTGTGCACTGATGGCCGCCGCTTGGTCTGGCCCCCTCCGAGCGATCGCCCCACAGCATCGCCCAGCATCTTCATTTTCTCGTGCATGTCGTTGTCCCAAAACCGCTGCGCACTTTTGGGCGACATGCATCCCTGTGATCGCCGATCATGGTTGATAATCGGTTGACGGCGCTCGACAAGCACCACGATTTGCGGAAGCAATGGCGGCAAATCGATGACATAAGGCTCAGGCGAGAGCCTGGGAGGAAATAAATGCGGTTTGTCGTCAAGCTCATCAAATGGCTTCTCGGCCTGATCGTGCTGGCGGTCGCTGCTTTGTTTGCCTGGCTTTACATCGCGCCGCCCGAATTGATCCGTGTCGGCGCGGGCTATTCGGCCAAGATCGTGTGCTCGAACGTCTTCATCGCCGGCCGCGACCCCAACGAGGTGCTTGCCGTCGACGTGCAGGCGCCCGGGCATCCTTTGCTGCGGCTGATGCGGGTCTCGGTCGACAAGAACCGGGGCACGGTCTCGGCGGGACTGCTTGGCTTCCTCGGCAAGAGCGTCGCCGTTGCCCGCGACGGGCTGGGCTGCGCCTCGGTTCCCGATGGCGATGTCGGCAAGGCGCGGCACACGGCGATCCATAGCGAGCCGTCGGCGGTTAGCCAGGATGCACTGTGGCCGGACGGCGAGCGGGTCGATGCATCGCAGGACCCGGTGATTGCAAAACTGCTCGACGATGCGGCGCTGACCGGCACCGGCATGCGCGCGGTGGTGGTGGTCAAGAACGGCCGCGTCGTCGCCGAGCGCTATGGCGACGGCTTTTCGGCCAAGACGCCGCTGCTCGGCTGGTCGATGACCAAGACGGTCAATGCCGCGCTCATCGGCACGCTGGTCAAGGACGGCAAGATGGCTGTCACCGACAAGGGGCTGTTCGCGCCGTGGAAGGCCGACGGTCGCGCCGCGATCAGCCTTGCCGACATGATGGCGATGTCGAGTGGGCTGGAGTTCAACGAGGACTATGGCGACGTCGCCGATGTCACGCGCATGCTCTATCTCGAACCCGACATGGCGGGCTTTGCCGAATCAAAGCCGCTGGCGGCCGAAGTGGGCAAGGTGTTTTCCTATTCGAGCGGCACGGCGGTGATGCTGTCGCGGCTGTGGCAGGGCGCGATCGGCGACAAGGCCAAGGCGCTGACGTGGCCGCGCACGGCGCTGTTCGAGCCGCTCGGCATGCACAGCGCGGTGCTCGAGACCGACGAGCAGGGCACCTTCGTCGGCTCGTCCTATCTCTACGCCACGGCGCATGACTGGGCGCGCTTCGGCCAGTTCCTGTTGCAGGGTGGTGTGTGGAACGGCAACCAGGTGCTGCCGGCCGGCTTCGTCGACTGGATGCGGGAGCCGGCGCCCGCCTCGAAAGTCTACGGCAAGGGCCAGCTGTGGATCGAGGCACCGGGCGACGAGGATAGCCCCGGCGCAGGCGTGGCCGCCGGCCTGCCCAAGGACACCTACTGGATGGAAGGGCATGACGGGCAGACGGTCACCATCATTCCATCAGAGCAACTGGTCGTGGTGCGGCTTGGGTTGACGCCGACCAAGCTCGGCTACCGCCCGCAGACGATGGTGGGGGCGCTGGTGAAGGCGCTGCATTAGAGGAACACGGCGGTCGATCGCCGCAATTCTTGTCTAGGCAGCTGTCGGCAAGGGCTTGGCGCGATCAACACGTGCCCGCTCGTCGGGCGAATTCATAACTGCCCAAAGATCGCTGCGGCGCTGGGTATTCAACCAGAAATCCGGGCTGTTGCCAAACACCCGCGCCAGAATAAGCGCGGTTGCCGCCGTTACGCTACGGCGGTCGTTGCACAATTCGTTCACATGCTTGCGTTGAACGCCCATTGCCTCGGCCAAAGCCGCCTGCGTCAAGCCAAGCGGCTGCATGAATTCTTCCGTGAGAATTTCGCCAACCGTTGCTGGCTTGCGTGCGGTCATCAACATGTTTCACCTCACCTATAGCTGTGGTCGTCGAGATAGATGTCCGATGCCTCACCCCGGCCGCCATCCCAGCGGAAGACCAGCCGCCATTGCTTGTTGACGCGGATCGAATGCAAGCCTTCGAGATTGCCGCGCAATTTCTCGAAATGGTTGCTGGGCGGGACACGCAAATCCTGATCGATCATCGCGTCGTCAATCATCTGGAGCTTACGGAACAGACGGCTTTCGAGATCGGACGGGATGTTGCGGGAATGGACGTCTTCCACGAAGAAGGCCCGCAGCCATCCGTCCCTAAAGCCGACGATCATTACATGCTTCCAGCATGGAGGCGGTGTACCACTCCTGGGGTCAAAAAACAACGTGCGACCCAGCGCGGCACAGTTGCCATCGCACCATCGACGGATTGGATCGTCGTCCCAACCGCAATATTATCTGGCGATCTTGATGACCGCCAGCCAGGCGTAACCGCGATAAAGCGTGCGGAAACGGAAGCTTGCGCCGGTTCGCCGCGATTCCGATTCCAGAACCTCGCGCAGGGTCGAGCGCGGTGCGACGTGGAATTTCCTGAGCCAGCCGCGCAGCAGGGTCCGGAACCAGCGCGGCAGGCCCTCCTGCTGGCCGAAGTCGACGACATGCAGCGAACCGCTGGGGCAGAGGGCGGCAAGTGCCGCCGACACCGTCTTCTCCCAGCCGGGGATCATCGACAGTGAATAGGACACGAAGATGCGATCGAAGCCAACGCGTCCGAACAGCGCCTTGGCATCGAATGCCGTGGCGTCGCCCTGGGCAAGCGTGACGCGATCGAGCAAGCCCTCGCGGGCAATCGCAGCGCTGGCCGTCTCCAGCATTTCGGCTGAAATATCGAGGCCAAAGAAGTGGGCATCGGGATAGCGGCGGGCGGCGAGGATGATGTTGCGGCCGGTGCCGCAGCCGAGTTCCAGCACGCTGCCGCCGACCGGTACATCGAGCCCGTCGATCAACCGGTCGCGGCCAAGCAGGTAGTATTTGCGGGTCAGGTCGTAGATGTGACGCTGCCAGCGGTACACGCCGTCCATCAGTTCGGCGTGGCTGGCCGGCAGCTCCGTCGTGCTCATGCCGGGCGCTTCACATAGAGGTGGAAGCCGCCATAGATGGCCGAGCGGTCGCGGGCCGAGAATTCGCGCGAGGCCTCGTCCTGATAGTCCCACTGATCGAGCAGCGAGGTTGAGACCCGGCCCGGCAGCAGGCTGGGCTCGGCGGCGGTGCGGAAGATGACGCGGGCGCCGGCCGAGGCGGTACGGCTGATTTCCGACCACAGGGCATTGAGCTGGTCATCGGTCATCCAGTCCTGCGCATCGAGCAGGACGAAACGGTCGACCGAGCCGGCATCCTTGCCGGCGAGGAACTCGATCAGATTGGCATGGTGGATGGCGACGCGGTCGATGTTGCCGCGGATGGTGTCGTAGTTCTGCTTTTCCAGATAGGCGGGCAGGGCGGCCTCGCCGGGTTCGGGATAGCGGCGGGCGAAAGCCTGCCAGGCGAAGTAGTTATTCTGCAAGGGAAAATCGCAGGCGAGCTTTTCCAGCCGGGCTTTCAGCACGCTGGCCATGGTGCCGTCACCCGAGGTGATCAGCGAATCGTACTGTGCCGGCGGAATGCCGAGGCCGAACAGCGAAGCCTTGCGCGAGGTCGCCCATTTCAGCAGCGGTTTGTCGAAGACCGGCGCCAGTTCCTCATTGAAGAAGCGCCGCTGCTCGCCAATGTTGCGGGCCTGCATGATGCCGGCCGGGTCGACGCCGAAGAATTTCGCCGTGCGATGGCCCATGGCGATGAACAGGCCGAGCAGGCCGGTCTGGTAAAAATTGCTGTCGAAGACTGCGATGCGCCTGCGGCCGCGCCAGTTGCGGCGCTCCCAATAGTGACGGCTGACTGGATCGAGATGCGGTGCGATGAAACGGTCATAGGCTTGCGAATTGTGGCTGGTATCGGCGGCGCCGAAGAAGCGGAACAGGTCGCCCTGCGACGGCAAATGGCGCACCGCCTCCAGCTTCATGCGGTTCAGCGCGATGTGGGCCGCGTTGAGGTCGACTGCGTCGACCCGTGCCGGCGAGCGGGTGAGGTAGGCGAGGATGTTGCAGCCACCCGAGGCGATGGTGACGACGCGGTGGCCTTGGCCAAGCTGCATCGCTTCCATGTCGACATTGGGATCTTCCCAGATCTGCGGATAGACGAGGCCGGAAAACAGGAAGGCGAACAGCCGTTCGGAAATGCCGGCTTTTGAGAGCGGGCGGTTCTGGTAGACGGCTTTTCCAACTTCCTTGCCGCGGCGAAAAACCAGATCCGAGGAGACGTCCGTCATGACAAAGTGATTCCCCATTTGCTTTGTCGCAAGCGGGTAACCCAGGGTCATGACAGCCCGGTGACAGTCGGAAGCATCGATAATTCTACTGCGGCGGTCATCTGACGCGGCTTTCTGCGCTTCCGGTGCTCACGGACTTCAATGTCCGCTCCGCTCCGGTTCTCGAAAGCCACGTCACCTGACTCGCCGCAGCGAATTCTCGAAGCTTCCTCAGGCGCGGCCAAACCCGCCCGGCGTCGGCGTCGTCAGAATGACGGCGTCGCCCGCCTGAAGCACGGTCTGGTCGCAGGCCTTCAGCATTTCGATCGTGCCGTTCTTGCGACGGATCCTGGTCGAGCCGACCTCACCGTTGCCGCCGCCGTCCAGGCCTTGCGGAGGCCGGTTGCGGTGCGAGGACAGGATCGCGCATTCCATCTTTTCGAGGAAGCGGATGGTGCGTTTGGTGCCGTCGCCGGCATTCCATCGGCCCTTGCCGCCCGAGCCTTCGCGGATGTGGAAATCCTCGAGCAGCACGGGAAAGCGCAGTTCCAGCACTTCCGGGTCGGTGAGGCGCGAATTGGTCATGTGGGTGTGGACGCCGGAGGTGCCGGCAAAGCCGCGTCCGGAGTTCATGTGCCCGGCCGGTGAGCCGGAGCAGATCGTTTCGTAGTATTGATACTGCTTGTTGCCGAAGGTGAGGTTGTTCATCGTTCCCTGCGCATTGGCCATGGCTCCCATGGCGCCGAACAGCGCGTTGGTGACATGCTGCGAGGTCTCGACATTGCCGGCGACGACTGCCGCCGGATAGGACGGTTTGAGCATGCAACCGTCGGGGATGATGATGTTGATGGGCCGCAGACAGCCGGCATTCATCGGGATCATGTCCTCGACCATGACGCGGAAGGCGTAGAGCACCGCCGCGCGCGCCACAGGCTCGGGCGCGTTGAAATTGTTCTTCATCACCGGCGAGGTGCCGGTGAAGTCGACGGTTGCCTCGCGCTTTTGCCGGTCGATCGTGATCTTCACCCTGATGACCTGGCCGGTGTCGGTCGGGTACTCATATTGCGAGGAATCCGGCAGCCGTTCCAGCACGCGGCGCACGCTTTCGGCGGCATTGTCCTGGACATGACCCATATAGGCCTCGACGACATCGAGGCCGAAATGCGCGACCATCTTGCGCAGTTCGGCGACACCCTTCTCGTTGGCGGCAATCTGCGCCTTGAGGTCGGCGATGTTCTGGTGCGGGTTGCGGGCCGGGTAGCGGTGGTCCGTGAGCAGCGTATGCAATTCCTTCTCGCGGAATTTTCCACGATCGACGATGCGGAAATTGTCGAACAGCACGCCTTCCTCGTCGACCGTGGTGGCGAGCGGCGTCATCGAGCCGGGCGCCGTGCCGCCGATGTCGGCATGATGGCCGCGCGAGGCCGCCCAGAAGAGGATGTTCTGCTTGATGTCGTCGAACACCGGCGTCACCACGGTGATATCGGGCAGATGCGTGCCGCCATTGTAGGGAGCATTGAGGGCAAAGACGTCGCCGGGGTGGATGTCGCCGGAATTGAGCCGGATGATGGTTTCGACCGAACGATCCATGGAGCCCAGATGCACCGGCATGTGCGGCGCATTGGCGACCAGGGCGCCGCTGTGGTCGAAGACGGCACAGGAAAAATCCAGCCTTTCCTTGATGTTGACGGAATAGGCGGTGTTTTGCAGCGTCACGCCCATCTGTTCGGCGATCGACATGAACAGGTTGTTGAAGACTTCCAGCATGACCGGGTCGGCTTCGGTGCCGAGCGCCGCCTGCCGGCGCTTTTTCTCGACGCGGCGCAAGAGCACATGGTTCCTGGCGGTGATTTGGGCCTGCCAGCCCGGCTCGACGACAACGGTCTGGTTCGGCTCGATAATCAAGGCGGGACCGGCAATCCTGTTGCCCGGCTTCAACGCGTCGCGAAGGAAGACGCCGGAAGCACGCCACGCCCCTTCGGTGAAGATTTCGCGGGCCTGCGAAGGGCTCAAGGTGAGATCTTCGGTCGCTGAATCATTCTCGTCGCGGCGGGCACTGCCGGTGTCGGTGCCTTCGACGCCGACTGTCTCGACGATCATCGGCTTGTCGTCATAGACGAAACCGAACTGCGCCTTGTGGGCGATCTCGAAATCGCGCTTGGCCTGGAAAATCGAGTCCGCCTCGAAACTCACCGGCAATGTCGTGTCAGTGCCGTCATAGCGGATGTGCAGCACGGGTTTCGCGGCAACGGCACCCTCGGCGATGCCTTGCGCCGCGAGCTCGGCGATGACGGCTTTTCTCAAGGTAGCAATGAGGGTGTCGATCTCGGTTCTGGACTCTTCGGCAAGAGGCTTGAGCAGTGCCTGCTGGCGTGAGGCAAAGACCGAGGCCAAACCGATGCCGTAGGCTGAAAGCAGACCGGAGAACGGGTGGATCAGCACCGCCTCCATGCCGAGTGCGTCGGCAACCAGGCAGGCGTGCTGGCCGCCGGCGCCACCAAAGCAGTTCAGGAGATATTCGGTGACGTCGTAGCCACGCTGCACGGAAATCTTCTTGATGGCGTTGGCCATGTTCTCGACGGCGATGGTGATGAAGCCTTCGGCAACCGCTTCCGGCGGCCGGCCGTCGCCGATCTCGGCGGCGAGCGCCGCGAGTTTCTCGCGCACGATCCCGACATCGAGCGGCTCGTCCTGGCCGGGGCCGAAGATCGCGGGGAAGAATTCCGGCTGCAGCTTGCCCAGCATGACGTTGGCGTCGGTAACGGCCAGGGGGCCGCCGCGCCGGTAGGCTGCCGGGCCTGGATTGGCGCCGGCGGAGTCCGGCCCGGCACGGAAGCGGCCTGCCTCGTAGTGCAGGATCGAGCCGCCGCCGGCGGCGACGGTGTGGATGCGCATCATCGGGGCCCGAACGCGCACACCGGCGACTTCGGTATCGAAGGCGCGCTCATACTCGCCGTCATAGTGGGCGACGTCGGTGGACGTGCCGCCCATGTCGAAGCCGATGACCTTGTCGAAGCCGGCGAGCTTCGCCGTCTCGACCATGCCGACAACGCCGCCGGCCGGCCCGGACAGCAGCGCATCCTTGCCCTGGAACATGTCGGCGGCGGTGAGGCCGCCCGACGACATCATGAACATGAGATGCGGGGATTGGCCGCTCTCTCCCGCCGTGACGCCCAGTTCCCCCGCCACCCTTTGCACATAGCGCGACAGGATCGGCGACAGATAGGCGTCGACCACGGTGGTGTCGCCGCGTCCGACCAGCTTGATCAGCGGCGACACCTCGTGGCTGACCGAAACCTGGCCGAATCCAAGCTTGCGGCAGATTTTTGCCACCGCTTTCTCGTGATCGGGATATTTCCAGGCATGCATGAAGACGATGGCCACGGCATCGATGCCATCGGCTTTCGCCTGCTCGATCACCGGCCGGCAGGCTGCGACGTCGAGCAATCGTTCGACGCAGCCGTCGGCGAGCACGCGCTCGTCGACCTCGATGACGCGCTCGTAGAGCTGCTCGGGAAGGATGATCTCCTTGGCGAAGATGTCGGGCCGCGCCTGGTAGGCAATCCTGAGCGCATCGCGAAACCCCTTGGTGATGAGCAACAGGACGCGGTCGCCCTTGCGCTCCAGCAATGCGTTGGTGGCGACCGTGGTGCCCATCTTGATGTCGCCGATCAGGCCGGGCGGGATCGCGGCGCCGGAGCGCAGGCCGAGAAGGTCGCGAATGCCCTGGATGGCGGCATCGGCATAGGCTTCGGGATTCTCCGATAGAAGCTTGCGCGGATGCAGCCCGCCTTGCGGGTCACGACCGATGACATCGGTGAAGGTGCCGCCGCGGTCGATCCAGAAATCCCACTTCGGGGTCATGCGGCATGCTCCGGCATTCTTGTCGATGCAATCTGTTAGTTCGCAATGGCTTGGCCTGCAACGGCCATGCGCATGATGTTACATGCGGACACGCAACGTTACGAAACTCATATCCATCTGATGCATTTTCTCTTCAACCGCCTACCGGCAACGGGGGCGTTGCTAGAAGGAGAGATATCATGAAGAAACTTATTCTTGCTTCAGTTTCGGCTCTTGCCTTGCTTGGCGTCGCAGCCTGCAGCGACAGCGGCAAAGATAACACCACCACCCAGAGCACCAACCCGCCGGCCGCCGAACAGCCGATGAAGCCCGCTGCTCCGGCCGATAATTCCACCAAGCCCGCCGAGCCGGCTCCGGCAACGCCTGCTCCTGCCCCCGCGCAGTAGTTAGTCTCAGTAGCAGTACTTGTATCGGTAAGTGTGTCTTGGGAGAGAAGGCCGGCCTCGCGCCGGCCTTCTCTTTGCCGGGGTCCTCTTTGCCAGCCCTTCACAACCCCGATACCGGCCGTTATTGGCTTGATAGCGGGGACCGGTTGGCTCTATGAAGCGGGCCATGTCGATTTGGGATCGCCTCGGCGACTTCATCACGCGGGTTTCGTCTTCAGCCACGTCGGGTGTCGCCGACGTCGTCGAGGCCGTGCGCACGGTTTTCTCCGGCGATGCCGATCTGCGTCGCCGCGTCGCCTTCTCGGTGGCAATGATCGCGCTATCGGCCAAGATGGCCAAGGCCGATGGCATCGTCACCCAGGATGAGGTGCGTGCCTTCCAGGAAATATTCGAAGTGCCGCAGAAAGAAGCGCGCAACGTGGCGCGGCTGTTCGACCTCGCCCAGCGCGACGTGGCCGGTTTCGAGACCTATGCCGAGCGGATGGCGCAGCTTTGCGGCTCGGGCCATTCGAACTGCGTGATGCTGGAGGACATACTCGACGGCCTGTTCCACATCGCCAAGGCCGACGGGCTGGTGCATGAGCGCGAAGGCGTTTTCCTGCACCGTATTGCCGAGATTTTCCGCATCGACGAGGCGCATTACGAAAGCATCATGGCGCGGCACGTCAATCTCGGCGCCGGGGACCCCTATATTGTTCTCGGCATCGAGCGCGGCAAGCCGTTCGAGGAGGTCAGGAAGCGGTATCGCAAGCTGGTTTCCGACAACCATCCCGACCGGCTGATCGCACGCGGCCTGCCGCAGGAGTTCATCAAGATTGCGACGACCAGGGTCGCTGCGATCAATGCGGCCTATGAGATGATCGAGCGGGGCCTGCGGCACGCATGAGCGGCTTCCTGCCCGACGAGCCACGTGCCGAGGTCAGGGTGTCGCCGAATTTCGGGCCAAGGCGCGACATGCTCGGACCCGACATGATCGTGCTGCACTACACCGGCATGGCGACAGGGGCCGGGGCTGAAGCGTGGCTGTGCGATCCGGCCAGCGAAGTCTCGTCGCACTATCTCGTCCATGAGAATGGCCACATCGTGCAGATGGTCAGGGAAAGCGACCGCGCCTGGCATGCCGGCAAGGGCTCGTGGTTCGGACGCACCGACATCAATTCCTGTTCGGTGGGCATCGAGATCGTCAATCCGGGACATTCGCTCGGCTATCGCGATTTCCCCGGGCGACAGATCGACGCCGTGATTGACCTGTGCAGGGGGATCGCCAGGCGGCATTCGATCGCTGCCGAGCGGGTGCTGGCGCATTCCGACGTGGCGCCGGGGCGCAAGATCGATCCGGGCGAGAAATTTCCGTGGAAAGCCCTGTTCGAAGCCGGTATCGGCCATTTCGTGCCGGCAGCCCCGGTCAGGCGAGGGGCCGCGCTCGAGGTCGGCGCCGTGGGCGCCGAGGTCGAGGCGCTGCAGTCGATGCTGGCGCTCTATGGCTATGGTGTCGAAATATCGGGCATTTTCGACCGGCGAACGGAGATCGTCGTCGAGGCGTTTCAGCGGCATTTCCGGCCGCGCAAAGTGGATGGCGTTGCCGATGGCTCGACGCTGCGAACGCTGCAAAGGCTGCTGGCTTCCGTGAGACCCTGACCCGAAGGAAGGTCTCGGCCAAGTAATCCTTTTCCAATCCTTAGTTACAACGTGTCACGCAAAGTGACTTGCCTGGCCTTGTTTGGCACCAAATCGAGCGTCAAACGGCTGACGTGCAGATATCGGACCTCCAGCCCCCCCGGATGTTCCGATATTAATTGAGCGTTGCTGCGCGAATGTCTTCGCGCGGTTCAGACAGAACAGGATCACATGCGAAAATTGACCGTTGTAACGGCAGCTCTTGCTGCCGGCGTAGTGACTTTTGCCTTCAGCGCCGCCAATGCCGCGCCACTCAGCCAGCGGGCCGATCAAGGGTTCATCGCGGTATCGGCAAAAAGCGGCAAGGCCACGCTGGCTAGAGGCGGCAAGACGCAGGCAAGCCACGGCGCGAAGCGGGTTTCCGCCAAAGCGGAAAAGGTGAGCTGGAAAAAGAAGTCCACCGCCAAAAGGCAGACGAAGCGCGGCCGCAAGACCATCGACATGACGACAACGGCATCGATTGGTCTCAGGAACGCGGCGGCGTCGACGGCCGCGGTGGCCAACAGCGGTCAGTATTCCGCGATCGTCGCACGCTATGCCGCGAGCTACGGCGTACCGGTTTCACTCGCGCAGGCCGTCATCAGGATCGAGAGCAACTACCGGCCGAACATGGTCGGCAGCGCCGGCGAGATCGGCCTTATGCAGATCAAGCCGGCAACGGCACGGATGATGGGCTACAGCGGTTCGGCCAAGGGGCTCTTCGATCCGGATACCAACATCAAATACGGGATGAAGTATCTCGCCATGGCGCAGGATCTGGGCGGTGGCACCACCTGCGGCACGATCCTGAAATACAATGCCGGCCATGCCGCGACGCGGATGAACCCGGTGTCGGCCGCCTATTGCAGCAAGGTCAAGGTGCAGATGGCGGCGCTGTAGTCGACTGCCTGTGAGAAGCCGGCCGCTTGGACCGACGTGTGGTCATTCGACCGCACAAAGTACACTCTAACACTTTGAGCTATGCCGGCTTTTTCGTTTGCGTTTTCGGACGTGAACCCCTTTATACGCCTTGCCAGCTGGCTGGGCGGCCGCACCCACAAATGCCGAAAGGCTGTGGGTGAGGAAAGTCCGGGCTCCATGGAAACACGGTGCCGGTTAATGGCCGGCGGGGGCGACCCCAGGGAAAGTGCCACAGAAAGCAAACCGCCACGATCCGGCTTGCCGGATTCGGGGCAAGGGTGAAAGGGTGGGGTAAGAGCCCACCGCGCGACTGGCAACAGGAGCGGCACGGTAAACCCCACCGGGAGCAAGACCGAATAGGGGCGGTGCGAGGGGAAACCCTCGAGGGCTGTTTCCGGCTCACCGTCCGGGTAGGTTGCGTGAGGCGCATGGCAACATGTGCCCAAGATGAATGGCCGCCACGTTCTCGCACCGCAAGGGGCGAGGGCCATACAGAACCCGGCTTACAGGCCAGCTGGCAATTTTCTCCCGCGATATCGAAGAGAAATCTCTTGAGATCAGCAGGTTGCGCCCTCCGGCGCGGCTGTTGATTCAAGCTGTCAGCTGGTCATCCGGGCGATGGAGGACTGGTCGTTGCTTGAACCTGGTACGATTAAATCGTACCATCGATCATCGAATGCCATCAGGAGCCTAAATATGGGACAGGTCGACAAACGCAGCATCACGCTGTCGCCGGAACTGGCGGCCGCGGTGGACGATGTGGTCGCTGCCGGCGAATATGCCTCGGCGAGCGAAGTGATCCGCGATGCGCTCAGGCAATGGAAGGACCGGCGCGATCTGCATGGCTATACCGTCGAGGAATTGCGAAAGCTTGTGCAAGAGGGGATCGACAGTGGACCCGGACGATTTGCGTCGATGGATGAAATCAAGGCCGAGGCACGGAGACGTTTGCGATCTGACGACGCGGCATGAATTTGCTGCCCATCGTTCGGAACGCGCGCGCTGAAGACGATCTGATCGCGATCTGGCTCCATGTTGCGCGCGACAGCGAGGCTGCAGCTGATCGGTTGCTCGACCGCATCGAGGCACGGTGGCAGCAACTGGCGATCTATCCTTTCTCAGGCGCGCCGCGCGACGATATCGCGCCCGGAATCCGTCATCTGGTCGTTGGCGACTACCTCACCTTGTATCGTGTCGGCGGTGGCGCGATCGAAATCATCCGCGTGCTGCACGGCAAGCGCAACATCGAAGCCGATGATCTCGGCTCGTAGTCGATTTGTCAGCCGCTGATTTTATCCAGCGACGCCTCGATCGCCTTCCAGAGTTCTTCCACAGGCTCGCAGCCCACCGACAGGCGAACGAAACCGGCGGGCACCGCATCGCCTCTCTTTGACCGGCGCTCGGCGGAGGTGTGGACGCCGCCGAAAGATGTCGCCGCCTGCATCAGGTCGCAGTTGTTGATGAAATCCTCGGCCTTGTCTTCCGAGGCGAGTTCGAAGGAGATCAGAAAGCCGAAGCGCTCCATCTGGGCGCGGGCAAGGTTGTGCGACGGATCGCTTTCGAGGCCCGGAAAACGCAGGCCGCTGATCGCCCGGTGGCCTTTCAGCCGCCGCGCGATCACTTCCGCCGAAGAGCACATGCGGTCGAAGCGCACATCCAGTGTTTCGAGGCCGCGATGCACCAGCCAGGCTTCGAACGGTCCGGGAATGCTGCCGGAAACTTCGCGCCAGCCGGTCACGGCGCTGATGATATCGGCATTGCGGCTAGCGACATGGCCGAACAGCACGTCGGAATGGCCATTGGGCGCCTTGGTGTCCGCGGCAACGACGATATCGGCCCCATGGTCGAGCGGCCGCTGGCCGAAGGGCGTCATCGTCGTGTTGTCGACGACAAGGAGCGCGCCCGCTCCGTGAGTGGCTTCGGCGACGGCCGCGATGTCGCAGATGTCCAGCCCCGGATTGGCGGGAGTTTCGACAAACGCCAGGCGGTAGCCTTCGAAGCCGCCATCGAGGAAGGTCGAGGTCGGCCTGACATCGTAGGCGATGCAGAGCGGCTTGAGGAAGCGGTCGGCCAGCGCCCTTGTCGTGTGATAGCCGTCCGAAGGCAGCAGGATGCGGTCACCGGCTTTGAGCACGGCAAAAAACGCCGCCGAGATTGCCGCCATTCCCGAAGGAAAGGCGACGCAGGGCGCGTCTTCCAGGTGGGCCAGCATATGCTCAACCGCGTCCCAGGTCGGGTTGCTGAAGCGGCCGTACTGGTTGAAACCGGTGGCGTCGCCAGGCGCGTGAAAAATGGCGGCCATGGTCAGGGGCAGCGGGATGGAATCGCCTGTCGCAAGCCCGCTGCGACGCAGATGAGGAAGTGCCGCCGCGCGGGATTTTGCTGTTTCAGACATCGAATTTCTAACCCTGTTGGCGACCGACGAGATGTGGCGCGACGCTATGCCCGGCAGCGGGTCTCGGCAAGCTTCGTCCGGTTGGGCCAGGCGGCTCTAAACGCTTCGTTAGGCTTAATGGACCATAAAGACGAGACGTGCCTTCAAGGCTGCTCTCATTGGCCGCGATGCGCATGTTTGTGAAGCCTATTCCCGTTGACGCCCATAGTGCCCCATGATATCCCATTTGCATACTCAAGCCTTCGTTCCGCGTCAGGGTAAAGCGTACGCCAATCGGGCAGCCGCGGCGGCTGCGCGTTTGCCGGGTTTTGCCCATGCGGATGAGGTTGGTACGGGGCAGGGAACGCGCTGCGGCGGTGCGTTTGACAAGATGGAGAGGGGTGCGGCGGCGCAAGCGGCTGTAACGCGTGATGGACCGGTTTCTGTCAAACACGGTGAGCAGAATCGATGCGAAGGGACGGGTGTCCGTTCCGGCGCATTTCCGCGCCGTCGTGCAGAAGCGCGGCTATTCGGAGCTCTACGCGCTGCGCTGCCTGGACCTGCCGGCGATGGATGTCGGCGGGTTGGACCTGCTCGACCGCTACGAGCAGCGAATCGCGCTCGAGGATCCCTTCTTGCAGACGGCGGACGACATGTCGTTCTTTTGCCATGGCGACGGCACCTTCCTGAAGCTCGATCAGGACGGCCGCATCACGATGAGCGATTTCATTCGCGAGCACACCGGCATTTCGGCGGAAGTGGCCTTTGTCGGACGCGGCAATTTCTTTCAGATCTGGGAGCCGGGACGGCTTGCTGCCTATGGCGCGCAGGCGCGGGCCCGGCTTTTGCAGCTTCGGCAGGGGACGAAGCCTGGGGAGCGACCGGAATGACGGTGGGCCACGGCGATGACCTTCACGCCGTTGGCGGATCGGCCCGCCACATTCCGGTCCTCCTTGGCGAAGTGCTTGAGGCACTGGCGCCGGCGGAGGGCGACATCATCATCGACGGCACGTTCGGCGCGGGCGGCTACACCAGGGCCATTCTGGCCACCGGGGCTTCCGTGGTGGCCATCGACCGCGACCCCGACGCCATCGCCGCCGGGCGCGATCTCGAAGCGCAATCAGGCGGCAGGCTGAGGCTGGTTCAGGCGCCGTTCTCGACGCTGGACGAGCATGTCGAGAGCGCCGACGGCGTCGTGCTCGACATCGGTGTGTCCTCGATGCAGCTCGACCAGGCCGAGCGCGGGTTTTCATTCCGCACCGATGGACCACTCGACATGCGCATGGCGCAGGCGGGCCTCAGCGCCGCCGATGTCGTCAACAGCTTCAAGCCGGGCGACCTTGCCCGCATCTTCGGCTTCCTCGGCGAGGAACGTCATGCCGGGCGCATTGCGCGCATGATCGAGGCTCGCCGCGAAAAGCGTCCGTTCGAGCGCACGCTGGAACTTGCCGACGCCATCGAGACGCATGTCGGCCGCGCGCCGAAGGACAAGATCCATCCGGCCACGCGCGTCTTCCAGGCGCTGCGCATCTTCGTCAATGACGAACTCGGCGAACTGGCCAAGGCCCTGTTCGCGGCCGAACGCGCGCTGAAGCCGGGCGGACGGCTCGCCGTGGTGACGTTTCATTCGCTGGAAGACCGCATCGTCAAGCGCTTCATCGCCGATCGGGCTGACGTCGCGACCGGCTCGCGTCACCTGCCCGAGGCTCATGCGCGCACCGCGACCTTCCGCAAGGCGGGTGGCGGCGTGACTGCCGGCGACGCCGAGGTCGCGGCCAATCCGCGCGCCCGTTCGGCCAGGCTGCGCGCGGCGATCCGTACCGAGGCGCCGGCGCGCAGCAGCGACTTTTCGATCTTCGGCCTTCCAAAGCTTCCTGGCATCGACCGGCCGGGAGAGAGGTGAGCACGTGTTTCGTACCAGCGACATTGTCCTGATCGCCGTCATGGTTTCGGCGGCGGCCCTGACCTACAAGACCAAGCGCGAGGCCGAGGAACAGCTGGCGGCGGTGCAGAAGATCCACGCCCAGATCCGCTATGAGGAGGACACGATCGACCTGCTCAAGGCCGACTGGAGCCTGCTCACCCAGCCGTCGCGGCTGCAGAAGCTGGCTGAACTCTACAAATCGCAGCTCGAGCTCGAGCCGGTCAGTGCCCGCCAGATCGTCGGTATCGGTGATCTGCCGGCCAAAGCCCTGGACATTCAGGACATCCTGAAAGGGCGCCAGGACGGCATGGCCGACAATTCCGACAAGGCGCCCTCGGGCGGCAAGGATCCCGTGATGACCGGAGGCATCGCCCAATGATCGGCAAACTGCTGAAGCGCCGCGTGAGCACGGGTGAAGCCGGATCGATCGTGGTCGAGGGCGCCCGCAAGGCGACCGGCGGCAAGGGCAGGACGCGCATCGTGATGACGATGGCGGTGTTCTTCGGCATCTTCTCGATCATTTCCGGGCGGCTGGTCTATCTCGGCTTCCAGACCCCCGACATGTCGGGCGGCCCGCAGAGCCGGGTGACGGCATCGCGGCCCGACATTGTCGATCGCAATGGTGAGGTGCTGGCGACGGACATCAAGACGGCGTCGCTGTTTGCCGAACCGCGCCGCATCGTCGACGCCGACGAGGCGATCGAGAAGCTGTCGACGGTACTTCCCGAGATCGACTACGAGCAGACCTACCACAAGCTGAAGAGCGGCGCCGGCTTCGTCTGGCTGCAGCGGCAGCTGACACCCAAGCAGCAGGCCGACATCATGCAGCTTGGCATTCCGGGCTTTGGCTTCCGCACCGAAAAGCGCCGTTTCTATCCGAGCGGCGAGACCTCATCTTACATTGTCGGCCTCACCAACATCGACAACCAGGGCATCTCCGGCATGGAGAAGTATATCGATGAGCAGGGCCTGAGCGACCTGCAGGCGTCGGGCCTGGCGGTGGCGAAGGATTTGAAGCCGGTGAAGCTGTCGATCGATCTGCGCGTCCAGCACATCGTGCGCGACGAGATCGCCGCCGGCCTGGAACGCTATCGCGCCATCGGTGCTGGCGCCGTTGTGCTCAACGTCAAGACCGGCGAAGTGGTGGCCATGGGCTCGGTGCCGGATTTCGATCCGAACAATCCCTACAATGCACAGGAAAAGGACCGGCTGAATCGGATGTCGGCGGGCCTCTATGAGATGGGCTCGACCTTCAAGAGCTTCACCTCGGCCATGGCGCTCGATTCCGGCAAAGCGACGATGGCGAGCCGCTTCGACGCCTCGCATCCAATCCGGGTCGGCCATCAGGCCATTCACGATTTCCACGGCAAGAACCGTGTGCTGTCGTTGCCGGAGGTGTTCCTTTATTCGTCCAACATCGGGTCGGCCAGGGAGGCCGAGCTGGTCGGCATCGAGGGGCACCGCGAATTCCTGCATCGCCTTGGAATTTTGGACAGGATGCAGACCGAACTGCCGGAAGTCGCCCGCCCGACTGAACCGAAGGTCTGGAAACAGGTCAATTCGTTCACCATCGCCTTCGGCCATGGTGTGTCGACGACGCCGCTGCAAGCGGCTGTCGGCTGCGCGGCGCTGATGAATGGCGGCTACCTGATCGAGCCGACATTCCTGGTCCGCAGCGAGCAGGATGCGATGGCGGTGGCCAAGAAAGTGGTCAGCGACAAGACGGTCGAAGGCATGCGCTACCTCTATACGCTCAACGCCGAGAAGGGCTCGGCCAGAAACGCCAGAGTCCCCGGCTACCGCGTTGGCGGCAAGACCGGAACGGCGGAGAAGGTCATCAATGGTCGCTACTCGAAGGACTTGAATTTCAATACCTTCGTCGCCGCCTTCCCGATGGACGATCCGCAATACCTGGTGTTTACCATTGCCGACGCTCCGCACCCGGAAAAGCCTGGCATGACAGATGTCGCGGCCGCGAATGCGGGGGTTATAGCCGGCAATATCATCAGGCGTTCAGCGGCCATACTTGGCGTCAAGCCAGATTTCAGCCATGAAAATGGTGCAACGCTGGTTTCCTATCAGTGATTCTTGGGGCGCGCCGGCAACTGCGCGCTATTTTGTTGCGGTGAACGGGACTCGATGAAGCTAAAAGATCTAGCCGGTATCCTGCCAGTCGAAGGAACAGCTTCCGCCGACCTGGAGGTTACCGGAATTTCGTCGGATTCCCGCCAGGTAAAACCGGGCGTCGTCTTTTTTGCGCTCGCCGGCACCAAGGCGGATGGCGCGGCCTACGCCGCCGACGCGGCCGGGCGCGGTGCGGTCGCGATCGTTGCAGGCAACGGCAGCGCCCTTGCCGGGCTACAGGTTCCAGTGCTGGCAGTCGATGATCCGCGTCTGGCGCTGGCGCTGAGTGCGGCCCGCTATTTCGGCAAGCAGCCAGAGACCATGGTCGCGGTGACCGGCACCAGCGGCAAGACGTCGGTCGCTGCGTTCACCAGGCAGATCTGGGAACAGGCAGGCCATGCCGCCGCTTCGATCGGCACCACCGGCGTGGTGGCGCCGGGTCGCAACGACTATGGCTCGCTGACCACGCCCGATCCGGTCGCGCTGCACCAGCTGCTCAGGGAATTGGCGGATGCCGGCGTGACGCACGCCTCCATGGAAGCCTCCAGCCATGGGCTCGACCAACGCCGCCTCGACGGCGTGAAGCTCGCCGCCGGCGGCTTCACCAATCTCGGCCGCGATCATATGGACTATCATCCGACGATCGAGGACTATCACCGCGCCAAGCTGCGCCTGTTCGACACGCTGCTGCCGAAGGGCGCACCGGCCGTCATCTTCGCCGACGATCCGTGGTCGGCGCCGACGATCCAGGCGGCGCAGGCGGCCGGGCTCGAGGTGCTGACGGTTGGCCGCCATGGCGATTTCCTCACGCTGAAGCGGGTCGAACACGAGCGCCATCGCCAGCGCGCCGAGGTCGAGGCTGACGGCGTGCTTTACGAGATCGACCTGCCGCTCGCGGGCGATTTCCAGATTTCGAATGCGCTGGTTTCGGCGGGGCTTGCCATTTCAACCGGAACACCTGTCGCCAAGGCCTTGATGTCCTTGGAGAAACTGAAGGGCGCGCCGGGCCGGCTCGATCTCGTCGGCACCACTGCCAACGGTGCGCCTGTGTATGTCGACTACGCCCACAAGCCCGACGCGCTGGAAAATGTGCTGGCCTCGGTGCGCCCGTTCACCACCGGCCGTGTCATGGTCGTGTTCGGCTGTGGCGGCGACCGCGACCGCGGCAAGCGGCCGATCATGGGCGAGATCGCGACGCGGCTCGCCGATGTCGTCATCGTCACCGACGACAATCCGCGCTCGGAAGTACCCGAGACGATCCGCGCCGCCATTCTTGCCGCCGCACCCGGGGCGATCGAGATCGGCGACCGGCGCCAGGCGATCCACGAGGCCGTCGGCATGCTGCATGCCGGCGACACGCTCATCGTGGCCGGCAAGGGCCACGAGGAAGGCCAGACGATCGGCTCCGAGACCTTGCATTTCTCCGATCATGAGGAAGTGCGCGCCGCGTTGCGGGAGCGTGCCGCATGAGCTTGCTTTGGACCTCCGAGGCTCTGGTTGCTGCCATGGACGGGCGGCCGCTCGGGCCGATGCCGGACGGCATATCGGGCATTTCGATCGACAGCCGCAGCCTGCAGCCGGGCGATGCCTTCTTCGCCATCAAGGGCGAGGCGATGGACGGTCACGACTTCGCCACATCAGCCATCAAGGCCGGTGCCGGCGTGCTGGTGGTGGCCGAAGGCAAGCTGCCATCGCTCGGCCGGCTGACGGCGCCGATCATCGTCGTCGAGGATGTGCTGGCCGCTCTGGAAAAGCTTGGTATCGCGGCACGCGCCCGCTCGGCGGCAAAGATCATCGCGGTAACCGGTTCGGCCGGCAAGACCACCACCAAGGAAGCGCTGCGCCACGTGCTGTCGGCCGTCGGCAAGGTGCATGCCTCGGCGCAGTCGTTCAACAACCACTGGGGCGTGCCGCTGACGCTGGCGCGCATGCCTGATGATTGCGACTATGCCGTGTTCGAGATCGGCATGAACCATCCCGACGAGATCCGGCCGCTGGTGAAAATGGTGAGACCGCATGTTGCGATCGTCACCATGATCGCGGCGGCGCATCTCGGCTTCTTCCGCAACCTGGACGAGATCGCCAGGGCCAAGGCCGAGATTTTCGAAGGGCTGGAGCCCGATGGCGCGGCGGTCCTCAACCGCGACGACGCGCGTTTCAAGCTTCTCGACAAGATGGCGCATGCCGCCGGCGTCGAGCATGTCTACGGCTTCGGCGAGAATGCGCGCTCGACCTTCAAGCTGGTCAAATGCGAGTTGCATGCCGACCATTCCGACATCGCCGCCAGGATCGGCGGCCACGATATGATCGCTCGTATCGGAGCTCCCGGCCGGCATATGGTGCAGAACGTGCTGGCGGTGCTGGGGGCGGCGCATCTGGTCGGCGCCGATCTCGACAGGGTAGCCCTGGCGCTGGCTGATCTTTCGGCCGAGCGCGGGCGCGGCAAGCGCCATGTGCTGCGTCATCCCAAAGGGCCGATCACGCTGATCGACGAGAGCTACAATGCCAATCCGGCGTCTATGGCTGCCGCGATGGCGCTGCTCAACGCGACGCCGGTGACGGGCGAGGGCCGGCGCATCGCCGTGCTCGGCGACATGCTGGAGCTCGGCGACCATTCGGCCAAGCTGCATGCCGCTCTCGCCGATCTCATCGTCGGCACCGGGACGCAGACCGTCTTTCTCGGTGGCCCGGAGATGCGGGCGCTGGCCGAGGCACTGCCAAGCGAGGTCAAGACGGAATACCGCGCCGGCGTCGAGGATCTGAAGCCGGTGCTGCTTGCCGCCCTGCAGCCGGGCGACGTGGTAATGATCAAATCGTCGAAGGGCATCGGTTTTGCGAAACTGGTCGATGCGCTGCTGGGCAAATTCCCGGCGGAATCCACAACCAGCAAACAGACCTAGGTCAAGTCGGGGGACGAAAAGCGCATGTTTACACTGCTCGTCGATTTTGCGGACAAGATCTCGGTCTTCAATGTCTTCCGCTACATCACCTTCCGCACCGGCGGGGCGCTGATCACATCGGCGCTGATCGTCTTCATCTTCGGACCGACGATCATCAATTCGCTGCGGCTGCGGCAAGGCAAGGGCCAGCCGATCCGCGCCGACGGGCCGCAGACGCATTTCAAGAAGGCCGGTACGCCGACCATGGGCGGGCTGATGATCCTGTCGGGCATCATCGGCTCGTCGCTTTTGTGGGCGAACCTGTCGAGCATCTATGTCTGGGTGGTGCTGCTGGTCACGCTGGGTTTTGGCTCGATCGGCTTCTACGACGACTATCTGAAGGTGACGAAGCAGTCGCATCTCGGTTTTTCCGGCAAGGCGCGGCTGGCGCTTGAATTCGTCATCGCCGGCATCGCCGCGTGGGCGATCATGCATAACGGCCAGGCGCCGTTCTCGTCGTCGCTGACATTTCCCTTCGCCAAGGAATTCATCATCAATCTCGGCTGGTTCTTCATTCCGTTCTCCTGCTTCGTCATCGTCGGCGCCGGCAATGCGGTGAACCTGACCGACGGCCTCGACGGGCTGGCGATCGTGCCGATCATGATCGCCGCGGCTTCCTTCGGCGTCATCGCCTATCTGTCCGGCAACGCCGTGTTCGCCGAATATCTGCAGATCCATTTCGTGCCCGGCACCGGTGAACTGGCTGTCGTGCTCGGCTCGGTCATCGGCGCCGGCCTCGGCTTCCTCTGGTTCAATGCGCCGCCAGCGGCGATCTTCATGGGCGATACCGGATCGCTGGCCATGGGCGGCCTGATCGGCACCGTCGCGGTCGCCACCAAGCACGAGATCGTGCTGGTTATCGTCGGCGGCCTGTTCGTGGTCGAAATCCTGTCTGTCATCATCCAGGTCGGCTACTTCAAGATGACCGGCAAGCGGGTGTTCCTGATGGCGCCGATCCACCATCATTTCGAAAAGCTCGGCTGGACCGAAAGCCAGGTGGTGATCCGCTTCTGGATCATCGCCGTGATCCTGGCGCTGGTCGGCCTGTCCACCCTGAAGCTGAGATAGGAAACTCCTTTGATCCCCGCCGCATCCTTCGCAGGCAAGCGCGTTTCACTCTTCGGGCTCGGTGGCTCGGGGATCGCGACGGCGCGCGCGCTGATTGCCGGCGGCGCGGAGGTGCTGGCCTGGGACGACAATCCCGACAGCGTCGCCAAGGCGGCGGATGTCGGCATCGCAACCGCCGATTTGCGTGGCGCCGACTGGGCGAAGTTCTCGGCTTTCGTGCTGTCGCCGGGCGTGCCGCTGACACATCCCAAACCGCACTGGACGGTGGAACTGGCGAAGGGCGCAGGTGTCGAGGTGATTGGCGACATCGAACTTTTCTGCCGCGAGCGGATTTTGCAGGCGCCGACGGCACCTTTCATCGCCATCACCGGCACCAACGGCAAGTCGACGACGACCGCGCTGGCCGCGCATATCCTGAAAGCCGCTGGCCGCGACACCCAGATGGGCGGCAATATCGGCCGCGCGGTGATGACGCTCGATCCGCCGCAGCCCGGTCGGCACTATGTGGTCGAGTGCTCGTCCTACCAGATCGACCTCGCGCCTTCGATCAACCCGACGGCCGGCATCCTGCTCAATCTGACGCCCGACCATCTCGACCGCCACGGCACCATGCAGCACTACGCTTCGATCAAGGAGCGGCTGGTGGCCGGCAGCGAGACGGCCATCATCGGCATCGACGATTCCTGGTGCGCGCAGATCGCCGAGCGTCTGGAGCGGGCGGGGCGGCATGTGATCCGCATTTCCAAGCGCCTGCCGCTGACCGATGGCTATTTCGCCGACGCCGGCAATCTGATGGAAGCGGTGCACGGCCGCTACAGCCGTGTCGCCTTCCTCGAAGGCATCGGCTCGCTGCGCGGCCAGCACAATGCGCAGAACGCGCTGGCGGCGGTTGCCGCTTGCCTCAGGGTCGGGCTGGACCTCGGCGAGATCCAGTCGGGACTGGAGAGCTTTCCCGGCCTCGCGCATCGCATGGAGCAGGTCGGCCGCAAGGACCATGTGCTGTTCATCAACGATTCCAAGGCGACCAATGCCGATGCGGCGGCACCGGCGCTGTCGAGCTTTCCGCGCATCTACTGGATTGCCGGCGGCCTGCCCAAGGAAGGCGGCATCGAGCCGCTGCGCGGCTTCTTCCCGCGCATCGCCAAGGCCTATCTGATCGGCGAGGCGGCGCCTGCCTTCTCGGCGACCCTGGGCGAGGCCGTGCCCTACGAGATATCGGGCACGCTGGCGGCGGCGGTCGAGCACGCCGCGCATGATGCGGCTCGTGACGACAGCGGCGAGGTCGTGGTGCTGTTGTCGCCGGCCTGCGCCAGTTTCGACCAGTTCAAGAATTTCGAAGTTCGCGGCGAAGCCTTCAGGCAAGCTGCGAATGCTATCGAGGGTGTGAAACCCATCGGAGGGGCACGATAATGCAGAGCCGTCTCGACAAAAGCCCGGTTGCGACATGGTGGTGGACGATCGATCGCTGGTTCCTGGCGGCGTTCCTTTCGCTGATGGGACTCGGCATCGTGCTTTCCTTTGCAGCCAGCCCGGCGGTGGCCGAACGCATCGGCCTCGACAGTTTCCACTTCGCCACCAGGCAGATCATCTTCACGGTTCCGGCGCTCGGCGTGATGCTGGCCGTCTCCTTCCTTGAATCGCGGCAGATCCGGCGCATGGCGCTGATCATGCTGTGCCTCATGCTGGTGCTGATGGTGGCGGTGCTCTACATCGGCGTCGAGGTGAAGGGCGCGCGCCGTTGGGTGTCGCTTGCCGGCCTGTCGATCCAGCCCTCGGAATTCCTCAAACCCGCCTTCGTCATCATGTGCGCCTGGCTGTTCGCCGAGCACAAGCGCCAGCCCGACATTCCGGGCAATCTGTTCGCAATGCTGCTGCTTGCCCTGGTCGTCTCGCTGCTGGTCGCGCAGCCGGATCTCGGCCAGACCATGCTGGTGACCGGCACCTGGGGCGTGATGTTCTTCATGGCGGGGCTGCCATGGCTGTGGATCATCGCGCTTGGCGGCGCGGGCGTCGGCGGTGTGTTCGCCGCCTATTCGGTGTTTCCGCACGTTGCCCTGCGCATCGACAAGTTCCTCACCGGCGAAGGCGACACTTTTCAGGTCGACATGGGACGCGAGGCGCTGATCAATGGCGGCTGGTTCGGCGTCGGGCCGGGCGAGGGTACAGTCAAGCGGGTCATTCCGGACAGCCATGCCGACTTCGTCTTCTCGGTCGCCGGCGAGGAGTTCGGGCTGATCATGTGCTTCTTCATCATGTCGATCTTCGCCTTCATCGTGCTGCGCGGCCTCAATACGGCGCTGAAGGAGCATGACGATTTCACGCGCTATGCGGTCGGCGGGCTCGTGACCGTCTTTGGTCTGCAGGCTGTCATCAACATGTGCGTCAACCTGCAGCTGGTACCGGCCAAGGGCATGACGTTGCCTTTCATCTCCTATGGTGGCTCCTCGCAGATCGCCATCGCCATCTCGATGGGCATGGTTCTGGCGCTGACGCGCAAGCGGCCGGAAAAGCGCAAGCAGATGGGCTTTGCCCTGTCGCAACGCGCCGTGCCGGCGGAATGAGGCTGGATGTCCAAGGGCGTCATCCTTCTCGCGGCGGGCGGAACCGGCGGACATCTCTTTCCGGCCGAGGCGCTGGCGCATGAGCTGAACGAGCGCGGCTGGAAAGTGCATCTGGCGACGGATGACCGCGCCGAGCGTTTTGCCGGCCACTTCCCGGCTGCCGCCGTCCATCCTATCCAGTCGGCGACGATGGGTTCCAAAAACCCTTTCGCCCTGCTTGGCGCCTTCTGGAAAATCTGGCGCGGCGTGCGCCAGGCCTCGGCCATCATTGCCAGGATCAAGCCGGATGCCGTTGTTGGTTTCGGCGGCTATCCGACCCTGCCGCCGCTCTATGCGGCGACGCGGCGCAAGGTGCCGACGCTGATTCATGAGCAGAACGCTGTGATGGGTCGCGCCAACCGGGCACTGGCTGGCCGCGTCGATGCAATCGCCGGCGGCTTCCTGCCGCAGGACACGAGTGCGGCCGGCGCCAAGACGGTGACGACCGGCAACCCGGTTCGCCCGCAAGTCCTGGAGGCGGCCAAGACGCCTTATGTGGCGTCGACCGGGGAACAGCCGTTCCGCCTGCTGGTGTTCGGCGGCAGCCAGGGTGCCCAGTTCTTTTCCGATGCCGTGCCGGCGGCCATCGCGCTGCTTTCCGATGCCCAGCGCAGGCGGCTGGTGATCACGCAGCAGGCGCGCGCCGATGACGTGGCGCGGGTGAAGGCGGCTTATGCGGCCCTTGGTGTCAGTGTCGAGGTCTCGCCCTTCTTCACCGACATGGCGGCGCGCATCGCGGCGGCGCATCTGGTGATCTCGCGCTCCGGCGCCTCGACCGTTTCGGAGATCGCCGTCATCGGCCGGCCGGCGCTGCTGGTGCCTTATCCCTATGCGCTGGACCACGACCAGGCGGCCAACGCGGCGGCCCTTGCCGCCGCCGGCGGTGGCGAAGTGCACCCGCAATCCTCGCTTTCGCCCGAGCGCATCGCAACGCTCGTCGGCGGACTGATGGACGATCCCGAGCGGCTTGCGGCAATGGCCGCGGGCGCGAAATCGGCCGGCAGGCCGGACGCGGCACGGTTGCTCGCCGATCTCACAGAGGCTATTGCGTCGAAAAAAACCGTTTCGGATTTCAGGAAGGGGACGCACGCATGAAGATGCCGCAGACGATCGGCCTTGTGCATTTCATCGGCATTGGCGGCATCGGCATGAGCGGCATTGCCGAAGTGCTGCACAATCTCGGCTACAAGGTGCAAGGGTCCGACCAGGCCGAGAGCGCCAATGTACAGCGGCTGCGCGACAAGGGCATCGAATGCTTCGTCGGCCACAAGGCCGAGAATCTCGGCGATGCCGAGGTCGTGGTCGTCTCGACGGCGATCAAGAAATCCAACCCCGAGCTGAAGGCCGCGCGCGAGAAGCTGCTACCGATCGTGCGCCGTGCCGAGATGCTGGCCGAGCTGATGCGCTTCCGCCAGGCGGTGGCGATCGGCGGCACGCATGGCAAGACGACGACGACCTCGATGGTCGCCACCTTGCTCGAGGCCGGCGGACTCGACCCGACCGTCATCAATGGCGGCATCATCAATGCCTATGGCACCAACGCGCGCATGGGCGATGGCGAGTGGATGGTGGTCGAAGCCGACGAGAGCGACGGCACGTTCCTCAAGCTGCCGGCCGAGATCGCCGTCGTCACCAACATCGATCCCGAGCATCTCGATCACTATGGCAGCTTCGACAAGGTGCGCGAGGCATTCCGCCAGTTCGTCGAGAACGTGCCGTTCTACGGCTTCGGAGTGATGTGCACGGACCATCCCGAGGTGCAGGCGCTGGTCGGCCGCATCGAGGACCGCCGCGTCATCACCTATGGCGAGAACGCGCAGGCCGATGTGCGTTTCACCAACCATCGCATGGCCGGTGCCGTTTCGGAATTCGACGTCGTGATCCGCGACCGCAAGACCGGCGGCCAGACGACGATATCGGGCCTGCGCCTGCCGATGCCCGGCCGTCACAACGTCTCCAACGCGACGGCGGCGATCGCCGTCGCGCATGAGCTCGGCCTGTCCGCCGAGGCCATCAAGAAGGGCCTGTCGTCCTTCGCCGGCGTCAAGCGCCGTTTCACCCATACCGGCTCCTGGAACGGCGTCGACATCTTCGACGACTATGGTCATCATCCGGTCGAGATCGCGGCGGTGCTGAAGGCGGCGCGCAGTGCCACCAAGGGACGCGTCATCGCCATTGCCCAGCCGCACCGCTTCACCCGCCTGCATGATCTGTTCAACGAGTTTTCCACCTGCTTCAACGACGCCGACACGGTGATGGTGGCGCCGGTTTACGCCGCGGGCGAAGAGCCGATCGAGGGAGTGACCTCGGACGCGCTGGTATCGCGCATCCGCGCCGGCGGCCATCGCGACGCCCGCTACATCGACGGTCCGGCAGCAATCGCGCCGATCATCCGCGACCTGGCCAAGCCCGGCGACTTCGTCGTCTTCCTCGGCGCCGGCAACATCACCCAATGGGCCTATGCGCTGCCCAAGGAGCTGGGCGGGACCGTCTCATGATGCACGGCCAGGCGTTGATCGACAGACTTGGCGACCGGCTCGCCGGCCTGCGCGGCCGGCTCACGCCGAATGCGGAGATGGACAAGATCACCTGGTTCCGCGCCGGCGGGCAGGCCGAAGTGCTGTTCCAGCCGGCCGACGAGGAGGACCTTGCCGCGTTCCTGCGCGCGGTTCCCGAAGAGATCCCGCTGACCGTCGTCGGCATCGGCTCGAACCTCCTGGTCAGGGATGGCGGCATTCCGGGCTTCGTCATCCGGCTTTCGGCCAAGGGCTTTGGCGAGGCCGAGGTGATTGGCCCTACCACGATCAAGGCGGGGGCCGCGACGCCTGACAAGCGTGTCGCGGCAGTCGCCTGCGAGGCTGGCATCGGCGGCTTCCATTTCTATCATGGCATTCCAGGCGCCATCGGCGGCGCGCTTGTCATGAATGCTGGCGCCAACGGTGTCGAAACGCGTGAGCGCGTCGTCGAACTGCGGGCGCTCGACCGCAAGGGCAATATCCAGACCCTGAGCAACGCCGAAATGGGTTACGCCTATCGTCATTCGTCGGCGCCTTCCGGGCTGATCTTCACCTCGGCCGTCTTCGAAGGCTTTGCCGAGGACAAGGCGGCGATCAAGGCGGCGATGGATGCGGTGCAGAGCCACCGCGAGACCGTGCAGCCGATCCGCGAGAAGACCGGCGGCTCGACCTTCAAGAATCCCGAAGGCACGTCGGCCTGGAAGGAGATCGACAAGGCGGGCTGCCGCGGTCTGATGATCGGCGGCGCGCAGATGTCGCCGATGCACTGCAACTTCATGATCAACACCGGAACCGCGACCGGCTACGACCTCGAATATCTCGGCGAGACGGTGCGCACGCGGGTGCTGGAGAATTCGGGCATCCGGCTGCAGTGGGAAATCAAGCGCATCGGCAATTTCCGGCCGGGCCATGCCGTCCAGGAGTTTCTTGGACAGCTACTTTAGCACCGTTGAAGTTCAAGTGATGCATGAACTTCAACGAGGCCAAAAATAGCCGTGTGACCGTTGCCGTAATGGCTCAACGGCACGGTTTTCGCATCCATTTTCTCAGAAAGTGAATCTCTCGGAATCGTAAGCACTTGCCAGTGAATCAACTCTCTGATTCTCTGCTGGAAAGCGTTTCCTGATTTGAGTCGTTCGACGCGTTACCCGCGTTTTCCGTCTGGGGGGCAACCTGCCGGGAGACTCGGACTCAATGTTGCGGAAAATCTTGGTTTTTGGTCCGCCGTGAGAGGGGATGCCGGGGAATGAAAAGCAAGCATGTGGCCGTCCTGCTGGGTGGTTTTTCGTCCGAGCGGCCCGTGTCTCTGTCCTCGGGAAAGGCTTGCGCCGATGAACTCGAGAAGGAAGGCTATCAGGTCACACGCGTCGATGTCGGGCGTGATGTCGGGTCGGTGCTCGCCGAACTCGGGCCCGATGTCGCCTTCAACGCGCTGCATGGTCCATTCGGCGAGGATGGCACGATCCAGGGCATCCTTGAATATCTCGGCATTCCCTACACCCATTCCGGCGTGCTCGCCTCGGCGCTGGCCATGAACAAGGAGCAGGCCAAGCGGATTGCCAAGTCAGTCGGTGTTCCGGTCGCCGAATCGAAGGTTGCCAGCCGCTTCGCCATCCAGAGCAAGCATCCGATGAAGCCGCCCTATGTCGTCAAGCCGGTCAATGAGGGGTCGAGCTTCGGCGTCGTCATCGTGCATGAGGGGCAGTCGCATCCGCCGCAGGTCATCGGCTCGTCGGAGTGGAAATATGGCGATACCGTCATGGTCGAGCGCTACGTCCATGGGCGGGAGCTGACCTGCGCGGTGATGGGCGATGTGGCGCTCGGGGTCTGCGAGATCATCCCGACCGGCCATTCCTTCTACGACTATGATTCAAAATATGTCGCTGGCGGATCAAAGCACGAATGCCCCGCAAAAGTTTCACCGAATATTTACCAAAAAATACAAACACTGGCGCTCAAGGCTCACCAAGCGATCGGCTGTCGGGGCGTTTCCCGGTCGGACTTCCGTTATGACGATCGTCACTCCGAAAATGGCGAGGTTGTCTGGCTCGAGGTCAACACCCAGCCGGGCATGACGCCGACGTCTTTGGTGCCTGAAATCGCCGCCCAGGCAGGGCACTCGTTTGGCGATTTGTTGAGTTGGATGGTGGAGGACGCTTCGTGTCTGCGTTGAAATGGGGACAAGGCAAGGGGGAGGGCGCGGCCGGGCCGTCGCTGTTCGGCCTGCCGTTGTCGCCAGGCCATTTCGTGCTGCCGCGCGTGCTTCGTCGCCCGGTGCGCATTCTGGCGCGCCTGGGCGTGGGTGAATTCCAGGCACCGCGCTTCTCCGCCGCGATTCTGTCGGGCGTGCTGATCGCCTCGAGCAGTGCCTATGGCGCTTATCTCGGCGGTGACGTCGAGGGTATCGTTCAGAGCATCACGGCCCGCACCGGATTCGCCGTCGATCAGGTCAAGGTGGTCGGCAATCGCCAGACTTCCGAGATCGATATCCTCGACAGGCTGGAACTCGATGGCTGGACGTCGCTGATCGGCTTCAATGCCGAGGCGGCGCGCGAGCGGATCTCCGGCCTGCCGTGGATCGAGGTTGCCGCGGTCCGCAAGGTCTATCCGCATACGCTGGAGGTGCGCGTCGAGGAGCGCGAGCCCTTCGCGCTCTGGCAGCAAGGCAATGATCTGTCCGTCATCGAGAAGGATGGCGCCGTGATCGCGCCGTTCTCGGGCGGCAAGCAGGTGCTGTTGCCGCTGCTGATCGGCGCCGGCGCACCGGCCAAGGCGCCGGACTTCCTGGCCAAGATCGAAAAATATCCCGAGCTCGCGAGTCGGGTCAAAGGCTATGTCCGCGTCGGCGAGCGGCGCTGGGACCTGAAGCTGGACAACGGCATCACCGTCAAGCTGCCCGAGGATGGCGAGGATCAGGCGATCGCCGAACTCGTCAGCATGGATCATGACAAGGGGCTGTTGTCGCGCGACATCGCCGCCGTCGACATGCGCCTGTCCGATCGGCTGGTCGTGCAGCTGACGCCGGAGGCGGCGACGCAGCGCGAAGCCGCACTCAACGAGAAACCGAAGAGCCTGAAGCGCAAGCCGGAGACGAAGATATGAGCTGGCTTGGCGGTCATGGCGATGCCTCGTCGCGCCGGTCCGGCACCCTGACGGTGCTGGATGTCGGTTCGAGCAAGGTCTGCTGCATGGTGGCGAAGCTGAAGCCGCGCGATGACGGCAAGCTGCTGCGCGGCCGTTCGCACCGCATCCAGGTGATCGGCATCGGCCATCAGAAGTCGCAGGGCGTGAAGTCGGGTGTCGTCGTCGATCTCGACCGGGCCGAGCATGCCATCCGTCTTGCCGTCGACGCGGCCGAGCGCATGGCGGGGCTGACGGTCGATTCGCTGATCGTCAACATGACGGCCGGCCGGCTGAAGAGCGAGGCCTTCGCCGCCACCATCAACCTTGGCGGCCACGAGGCCGACGAGGCCGATATCAAGCGCGTGCTCGGCGCCGGCGCCAAGCAGGCGATGAAGGCCGAGCGCGAGGTGGTCCATTCGCTGCCCGTGGGCTTCTCGCTGGATGCCGAACGCGGCGTGCGCGACCCGCGCGGCATGGTCGGCGACGCGCTCGGTGTCGACATGCATGTGCTGACGGGTGACGCAGCACCGATGCGCAATCTGGAGCTTTCCATCAACCGTTCGCACCTGTCGGTCGAGCGCATGGTGGCGACGCCTTATGCCAGCGGGCTGGCGGCCCTGGTCGACGACGAGCTGGAAATGGGCGCTGCCTGCATCGACATGGGCGGCGGCACGACGACGATCTCGGTGTTTTCGGAAGGCAAGTTCGTCCATGGCGATGCCATTGCCATCGGCGGCAACCATGTCACGCTGGATATGGCCAAGGGGCTTTCGACCTCGCTCGATGCCGCCGAACGGCTGAAGGTGATGCATGGTTCGGCGCTGCCGGGCAGCGCGGACGACCGCGACCTGGTTTCGATCCATCCGATCGGCGACGATGGTGATGTGCCGCTGCAGATCCCGCGTTCGGTGATGACGCGCATCGTGCGCGCCCGCATCGACGAGACGCTCGAACTGTTGCGCGACCGGCTGAACAAGTCCGGCTACGGCAATGCGGTCGGCAAGCGCGTGGTGCTCACCGGCGGCGCCAGCCAGCTTGCCGGCCTGCCGGAGGCGGCGCGGCGCATCCTGGGACGCAATGTGCGCATCGGCCGTCCGCTCGGCGTGGCGGGCTTGCCGGAAGCGGCCAAGGGGCCGGCCTTCTCGGCCGCGGTGGGGCTACTGATCTATCCGCAGATGGCGAGCTTCGAGAGCCATCCGGCGAAAGGAATTTCCGGTCTCAGGATGACCGGAACGGGCGGAAAACTGCATCGCATGAGTCAGTGGTTGAGAGACAGTTTCTAATTGACGGGGACAGCCCCAATAGGCGGCCGCGGCGGCGAAGCGGCGTGAAAGGCAAAGGACGGAGACAATGACCATCAATCTGCAGAAGCCGGACATCACCGAGCTTAAGCCGCGCATCACCGTGTTCGGTGTCGGCGGCGGCGGCGGCAATGCCGTCAACAACATGATCACCGCCGGCTTGCGCGGTGTCGAGTTCGTGGTGGCCAACACCGACGCGCAGGCGCTGACCATGTCGAAGGCCGATCGGCTGATCCAGCTCGGCGCGCATGTCACCGAGGGCCTCGGCGCCGGGTCGCAACCCGAAGTCGGCCGCGCGGCGGCGGAAGAATGCATCGACGAGATCATCGATCATCTGTCCAACACCCATATGTGCTTCGTCACCGCCGGCATGGGCGGCGGCACCGGCACCGGTGCTGCTCCGGTCGTGGCGCGCGCTGCCCGTGAGAAGGGGATCCTCACCGTCGGCGTCGTCACCAAGCCGTTCCACTTCGAAGGCCAGCGCCGCATGAAGACGGCCGATTTGGGCATCGAGGAGCTGCAGAAATGCGTCGATACCCTGATCGTCATCCCCAACCAGAACCTGTTCCGGCTGGCCAATGACAAGACCACCTTCGCCGACGCCTTCGCCATGGCCGACCAGGTGCTCTATTCCGGTGTTGCCTGCATCACCGACCTGATGGTCAAGGAAGGCCTGATCAATCTCGACTTCGCCGACGTGCGTTCGGTCATGCGCGAGATGGGCAAGGCGATGATGGGCACTGGCGAGGCTTCCGGCGAGGGCCGCGCGATGGCCGCCGCCGAAGCGGCGATTGCCAACCCCCTGCTCGACGAGACCTCGATGAAGGGCGCCAAGGGCCTGCTGATCTCGATCACCGGCGGCCGCGACTTGACGCTGTTCGAAGTCGACGAGGCGGCGACCCGCATCCGCGAGGAGGTTGACCAGGACGCCAACATCATCCTGGGCGCCACCTTCGACGAAGAGCTCGAAGGTGTCATCCGCGTCTCGGTGGTCGCCACCGGCATCGACAAGACGGCGGCTGAGATCGCCGCCGCGCCGATCTCGATCCGCACGGCGCCGCCGAAGCAGGCCAGCCGTCCGGCCGTTGCCGCGGTGGAAAGCCGCCCTGCGCCGGTCCAGCAGGCAGTGTACGAGCCGCGCGGTATGGACCCGGTCGCCGAAGCCATCCATCTGGCCGAAGCCAATGCCGCGGCCATGGCCCAGGCCCGCCCGGCTCCCGTCGCCCAAGCGGACGATTTCCGCCCGCAGAGCAAGATCTTCCAGGCGCCGCCCGCACAGCCGCAGCCGGTGGTCCAGCAGGTGATGCAGCCGTCTCCGCAGCCGCGTGAGATGCTGCAGCGCGAAGCCCCGCAGCCGGTTGCGATGGCACCGCAGCGGATGCCTCGCGTTGAGGACTTCCCGCCCGTCGTGAAGGCCGAGGTGGATGCCAAGAGCCGCCCGGCCGACCACGAGAACAACAGCGGACCGATGGGCCTGCTGAAGCGCCTGACCAACGGCCTGACCCGCCGCGAGGAAGAGCCAGCAAGGCTGCAGCCGGCGCAGCCGCGTGAACCCAAGCTGCGCCAGGCCGCACCCGAAGTGCGCCGTCTCGCCAGCCAGGACGCGCAGCTCTATGCGCCGCGCCGTGGTCAACTGGATGACCAAGGCCGCCTGACTCCGCAGGTCAGGTCGACTCAGGAAGACGATCAGCTGGAGATTCCGGCGTTCCTGCGCCGCCAAGCCAACTGATTGGTAAACGGGTTGTAATAATTGTTAACAGGCAAGCAAGGAATTGCTTGCCTGTTAACGTTTAAAATGTTGTGATTTCAAGCGGTTATAAAGTCGTACACGTTCCAGTTCGCGGTTACAAAGGGTAAGAAACCGTGATTTGGAGTCTCCCTCCCGGGACATTATCTTCGCTGCCTACCATAGTCGGTTTGCCGGGATTTCGGGGGAAGTAGCCCTGCCTGCCGATTTCAAACAAGAGCCGCGCCCTCGGGCTGGAGAAGCGGACCTAGGCATTACGGGCTTATGGGGATTGTCTTGCACGACTATCAGACGACATTGAAGACGCGCGCGTCGCTTACCGGCACCGGCGTCCACAGCGGCAAGGAAGTTTCCATCAGCTTTGTGCCAGCCGATGCCGACACCGGCATCGTTTTCCAGCTTTTTAGGGGTAGTGAACAGGGCCGCGAGTTCCGTGCCCTGGTCTCCGAGGTCGGCGCCACCGACCTGTGCACCATGCTTGGCGATCCCGCCGGCGAGCACATCGCCACGGTCGAGCACATCATGGCCGCGCTGTTCGGGCTTGGCATCGACAATGTCGCCATCGAGATCGACGGCCACGAGGTTCCCATCCTTGACGGCAGCGCCATGGCGTTTGTCGAAGCCATCGACCAGGCGGGGATCGAGACGCTGCCGATCAAGCGGCGCTACATCAGGGTCATGAAGCCGGTCCGCATCGAGAACGGCGCCTCGTGGGCGGAATTCAGGCCCTATGACGGCACCCGCTTCGAGATCGAGATCGACTTCGAAAGCCCGGCAATCGGTCGTCAGCTGTTCGCTTCCGACCTCAATGCCGACATTTTCCGCCGCGACATCGCGCGCGCCCGCACCTTCGGTTTCATGAAGGATGTCGAGCGGTTGTGGGCCGCCGGCTACGCGCTTGGCTCGTCGCTCGAGAACTCGCTGGTGATCGGTGACGACAACCGCGTCATCAACATGGGCGGCTTGCGTTATCCCAACGAATTCGTGCGCCACAAGACGCTTGACGCCATGGGCGACCTGGCTTTGGCCGGCGCCCGCTTCATCGGCTGCTTCCGCTCCTATCGCGGCGGCCACAGGCTGAATGCCGCCGCATTGCGCCGTCTGCTATCGGACCGTGCTGCGTTTGAGATCGTCGAGACGACACGCCGCGAGCGTGGCCGCGCAGCTGAGATGAACGCCGTCAATGCGCCCCTCTATGCGCCCTGGATGATCTGATTTTTTCAACTTTTTCGGATTCCAGGCGGGGAGCGGGTGTTGCATGAATGCACCACCTGCCGGTGAAATAGCATGGATGTTCAAGCTGCGTCCGACCGCCACAAAAATGTGCGATTGGCCGGAGATAGCGTTGCCGGGTAAGGCGATTATGGTTTATGGCTGCTGCCGTTGACTGGTGCATGTCGCCCAAAAGTGGGAGCCGGTTTTGGGACAACGACATGCAGAGCACATCAAAGTAACGCCGAAAGGGCGGAATCCAATCATGTTCTTCAAGCGAGTTGGTCAATCGAAAGCGCCGCAGCGGGCTGTTTTCCTGGCGCTTTCGGTGGTTGTTCCATCGCTCTTCCTGGCGGCCTGCATGTCGTCGGAGAAAGATATCGACCTGTCCACCTATGTCGACCAGACCGAACCGGCCGATGTTCTCTACAATCAGGGCCTCGCCAATCTGAATGCCGGGCGCCTGCAAGAGGCGAGCCGCAAGTTCGACGCGGTCGACCGCCAGCACCCCTATTCGGAATTCGCTCGCAAATCGATGGTGATGGGCGCCTTCGCCGACTATCGCCAGGGCAACTACGATGAGGCTATCGGTTCGGCCAAGCGCTATCTCACGCTTTATCCGTCGACCGATGACGCGGCTTACGCGCAGTACATCATCGGCCTGAGCTATTATCGCCAGATCAAGGACGTGACGCAGGACCAGAAGGAAGCGCGCCTGACCATGCAGACCATGCAGGATCTGGTGACGCGCTGGCCGACATCGGAATATGTCGACGACGCCAAGGAAAAGATCCGCTTCGCCAACGATCAGCTGGCCGGCAAGGAAATGCAGATCGGCCGCTACTATCTCGAGCGCCGCGAATACATCGCCGCGGTCAAGCGCTTCCGTAACGTGGTCGAGAACTATTCCAACACCCGCCATGTCGAGGAAGCGCTGGCTCGCCTGACCGAAAGCTATTACGCGATGGGGCTGACCTCGGAGGCGCAGACCGCCGCCGCCGTGCTTGGCACCAACTACCCCGACAGCCCGTGGTACAAGGATTCCTACAAGCTGCTGCAGAGCAATGGGCTTGCGCCGCGCGAGAATGCCGGGTCGTGGATATCCAAGGCCGGGAAGCTGATCACCGGCGCCTGACCCCAGAGCATCGGACCGAAGCGTGCGCAGCGGTTTCCGGATTGATCCGATGCTCAAACAAAAAGATAGTGCGGCGCTGCGATTCCAATTGGTCGCGTGCCGCTCTAGGTCCAGGTTCTGATGCTTTCCAGACTGTCGATCCGCGATATCGTCCTGATCGAGAAGCTGGACATTGATTTTGCGCCCGGTCTTTCGGTGCTGACCGGCGAAACCGGCGCCGGCAAATCCATCCTGCTCGATGCCTTGTCGCTGGCGCTCGGCGCGCGCGGCGATGCCTCGCTGGTTCGCCATGGCGCGGCGCAAGGCCAGGTCATCGCCGTCTTCGACGTGCCGCGCAATCATCCCGCCCGAGCGCTGCTTGCCGACAACGCAATCGAGGATGACGGCGACATCATCCTGCGCCGCCTGCAGACGGCCGACGGCCGCACCCGCGTCTTCGTCAACGACCAGCCATCCAGCGTAACCTTGATGCGCGATGTCGGACGCGCGCTGGTCGAAATCCACGGCCAGCATGATGAACGCGCCCTGGTCGATCCCGGCGCCCACCGCGAGGTGCTCGATGCTTTTGGCGGCCATCTCGGCGCCGTTCGTTCAACCGGCGAGGCGTGGCGGCATTGGCGCGCCTGCGAGCAGGAGCTTTCCCGACACAGCGCCAAGGTGGCGGCAGCTGCCCGCGAGGCCGATTATCTGCGCGCGGCGGTCGCGGAACTGACGAAGCTCGACCCGCAGCCGGGCGAGGAGACCGATCTTGCCGAGCTGCGCGCGTCGATGATGCGGGCCGAGAAGATCGCATCGGAAATCCATGATGCGCAGGATGTGCTTTCCGGCCCGTCTTCGCCCCTGCCGCAACTGGCGAGCCTGTTGCGCCGGCTGCAGCGCAAGGTGACGGAAGCGCCCGGCCTGCTGGACGACGTGGTCAAGTCGCTCGACGAGGCGATGCTGTCGCTCGACGCGGCGCAATCGGGCGTCGAGGCAGCACTTCGTGCCACCGAATATGACCCACAGCGGCTGGAGAAGGCCGAGGAGCGGCTGTTTTCGCTGCGCGCTGCTTCCCGCAAGCACAGCGTCGCCGTCGACGACCTGGCGCAATTGCGCGACACGATGTCGGCCGACCTCGCCGATCTCGACGCCGGCGAGGAGCGCCTGCACGGGCTGGAGAAGCAGGCCGCCGCGGCGCGCGAGACCTACGACATTGCCGCCGCACAGCTCTCCTCGCTTCGTCATGCGGCCGCGGCCGGCCTGACCAAGGCCGTGATGGCCGAACTGCCGGCGCTGAAACTCGAACGTGCCGCCTTCATCGTCGAGATGAAGAGCGAGCCCGAGAGCCGCATGGAAGAGGGCATCGACCAGATCGAGTTCTGGGTGCGCACCAATCCCGGCACACGGCCCGGGCCGATGATGAAAGTGGCGTCCGGCGGCGAGCTCTCGCGCTTCCTTTTGGCGCTGAAGGTGGCGCTGGCCGATCGTGGCTCGGCGCCGACGCTGGTGTTCGATGAAATCGACACCGGCGTGGGCGGCGCCGTCGCGGACGCCATCGGCCAGCGGCTGGCGCGACTGTCGAAGCGCGTCCAGGTGCTTTCGGTGACCCACGCGCCACAGGTGGCGGCGCGCGCGGCGACGCATTTCCTGATCTCCAAGTCGGGCAGCGCCGACCGTGTCGCGACCGGCATTGCCGAGATGGACCGACCGGCGCGGCAGGAAGAGATCGCGCGCATGCTGGCCGGCGCCACCATCACCGACGAGGCGCGCGCCGCGGCCGAGCGCTTGCTGCGCGAGAACACGGCCGCTTCCTGACCGCACGGTCTCCGGGCTGGCATGATCCGGGCTTTGGCACAGAGTCAGCTTGTGGCGCCATCCTGCTGTTTCAGCGCGGTTTTATCAGAATTTTGGCTCCCTTGAATCTGAAAGCTGATCTATGGTCGCGGACCACCAAAGCGCGTCGCGTCCGAACGGATTCGGGCGACGCGCTTTGGGTCTTTGTTTTATGCATGTCGTTCTCCCAAAACCGGAGCCACTTTGGGCGACATGCACTGGGAGCCGGGTCTGAAACCATGTCGGAAAAACCAGTCGATGCCCTGACTGAAAGCGAGGCCGAAGCCGAGCTGAAGCGCCTGGCGGAGGAGATCGCCGAGCACGACCGGCACTACCATACCGAGGACGCGCCTGTTATCACGGACGCGGAATATGATGCGCTGACGCGGCGCAACCTCGCCATCGAACAGCGCTTCCCCGCGCTCGTACGCGAGGATTCGCCATCACGCAGGGTGGGTGCTGCGCCGGCGGAAGGCTTCGCCAAGGTGCGCCATGCGGTGCCGATGCTCAGCCTCGCCAAGGCTTATACCGATGAGGATGTCGCCGATTTCATCGAACGTGGCCGGCGATTCTTCGACCGCGACAAGGATCTCGACATCGCCTTCACGGCCGAGCCGAAGATCGACGGGCTGTCGGCTTCGCTGCGCTATGAAGGCGGCGTGTTCGTGCAGGGCGCAACGCGCGGCGACGGCACGGTCGGCGAGGACATCACCGCCAATCTCAGGACCATCGCCGACATCCCCAAGACCTTGAAGGGCTCGGGCTGGCCGGAGGTCATCGAGATACGTGGCGAGGTCTACATGACCTACGCGGAATTCGAGGCACTGAAGGAACGCTCGGCGGCGGCCGGCGGTCAGGATTACGTCAATCCGCGCAACACGGCGGCAGGGTCGCTGCGGCAGAAGGATCCATCCGTCACCGCCAGCCGCAACCTCAAATTCTTTGCCTATGCCTGGGGCTATACAACGGAGGATCCCGCTCCGACCCAATATGAATCGGTGCAGAGATTCGCCGATTGGGGATTCAAGATCAGTCCGCTGATGGTGCGGGCGAAGTCGGCCGACGAGTTGATCGAGCACTATCACCGGATCGAGCAACAGCGCTCGTCGCTGGGTTATGACATTGATGGCGTCGTCTACAAGGTCGACCAGCTGGAACTGCAGCGCAGGTGGGGTTTCGTCACCGGCGAACCGCGCTGGGCCGTCGCGCACAAATTCCCGGCCGAACAGGCGATGACGATCGTGCAGAAGATCGACATCCAGGTCGGCCGCACCGGCACGCTGGCCCCGGTTGCGCGGCTTGCACCGGTCACGGTTGGCGGCGTCGTGGTCGAAAATGTCACGCTTCACAACGAAGACTATATCAAGGGCCTGGACAGCACCGGCCAGCCGATCCGCGACGGCATTGACGTGCGCGTCGGCGACACCGTGGTGATCCAGCGGGCGGGGGACGTCATTCCGCAGATCGTCAGCGTCGTCATCGACAAGCGTCCGCCGGGTGCCGTGCCTTACGAATTCCCGCACACCTGTCCGATCTGCGGCTCACCCGCCACGCGCGAGATCAACGAGAAGACCGGCAAGGAAGATTCGCGCCGACGCTGCACCGGTGAACTGATCTGTCCGGCGCAGGCCGTGGAAGGTTTGCGCCATTTCGTATCGCGCGGCGCCATGGATATCGAAGGCCTGGGGGCCGAGAACATCGATATCTTCTTCAATGCCGGACTGATCAAGACAGCCGCCGATATCTTCACGCTCAGGGATCGTCGCCCTGCCGTCACCAAGGCGCTGGCCGAGCGGCGCGAGGAGCAGGCCAGGCAGCGCGAGGCCGCCTCGGGCAAGACGCGCAAGAATGTGCGCAGTGTCGAGGAACGCAACTACGAAGGCCTCGACAAGCTCTTCGCCGCCATCGACTCTCGCCGCGAGCCGGAACTCGATCGTTTCATCTTCGCGCTGGGCATCCGCCATATCGGCGAGACGACGGCCGCCGTGCTTGCCCGAACCTTTTCGACCATCGAGGAACTGATCCGTGTCGGCAAGGAGACAGCGGCGGCGGCCGATCCACACACCGTTTTCCCGTCGGTCAACGGCATCGGCGACACGGTGATCGGCGCGCTGCGCGATTTCTTCGGCAATGAACGCAACGACGATGTGCTCGAAGCGCTGCTCGCGCAGGTCAAGCCGAAGCCGTATATCGTGAACGTCTCGGCGGACAGCGTGGTCGCCGGCAAGACAATCGTGTTCACGGGCTCGCTGGAAAAGATGACGCGCTCCGAAGCCAAGGCGATGGCCGAACGTCTCGGCGCCAAGGTGGCGGGCTCGGTTTCGGCGAAGACCGATCTTGTCGTGGCCGGGCCAGGCGCCGGCTCCAAGCTCAAGCTGGCCAGCGAGCTCGGCATCGAGGTGATCGACGAGGACGCCTGGCTGGTGCGGATCGGCAAGGCGTGATGGAAAGTGCATTCAAAGGGTTCGGCCAAAAGGCCATTCCGTTCCTGAAGGCGCTCGATTTTCACCAGAGCCGGGAGTGGTTCCTGGAAAATCGCGACCTGTTCGAAAGGGAATTGCGTGAGCCGTTTGGCGATCTGGTCGAAACGCTGACGGAGCGTTTCACAGCCGCTGGGCTCGGCCTGCGCGGCGACCGCAAGAAGTCGCTGTTCCGGATCAACCGCGACGTGCGCTTCGCCAAGGACAAGCGGCCATATAACAGGCATTTGTCGGCGATCCTTTCGCCCGATGGCACCAAGATGGAGCAGGGCGTGTTCTACGTGCATATCGGGCTTGAAGGTTGCTTTGCCGGCGTCGCCTGGTGGCAGCCGGAGGCCGCACTGCTGTTGGCGATGCGCCGAGCCATCGCGACGCAGCCCGACAAGTTTCGCGCCATGGTGAAGGCGTTGAAGAAAAACGGGCTCGAACTCGACATCGAAGGCTGCATGAAGCGCACGCCGCGCGGCTTCGAGCATGTCACCGACGCGGATCTTGTCGCCGCCATCCGCAATCGGCATTTTGTCGTTCGGCACGCAATCGATCCGGCTGGAATCCATGGTCCGGCACTGGTCGACGAACTCGTCGATTTTACCGTGCGGGCCAAGCCGCTGCTCGACTGGGGCAGGGCGATCGAGGTCAGAGCCCTGGCGGGCTAGCCATTCGACAGCGCGCCGTGACGATCATTTCCGCTGATCGTTTGGCTCAAGCGAATTCGTGTGACAAGGCAGGCGGTGCTTCCTACATCAGGCGCTTGCCTAGGGAGTGGTCATGTCGGCAGAAGCAATTTCCGAAAGCCGCGCGAAGAGCGATTTCTGGCAGGGCGTGCGGCTCTCGATGCCTGTCGTCGTGGCGTCGGCGCCCTTCGCGGTGCTGTTCGGGGCGCTTGCCGTCGACAACGGGTTTTCCGTGATCGAAGCCTTTCTGATGAGCGCGCTGGTCTTTGGCGGCGCCAGCCAGATGGTTGGCATCCAGCTGTTCGGCCAGCATGTCGCGCCGTGGCTGATCGTGCTGTCGATCTTTGCCGTCAACTTCCGCCATGTGCTCTATTCCGCCGGCATCGGCCGGCGCATCGCGCACTGGCCGGTCATTCAGCAGGCGCTTGGCTATTTCATCCTCACCGATCCGCAGTTTGCGGTGGCCGAGGCGAGGGCGGCGTCCGGCCGGACGGTCGGCTTCGCTTGGTATCTCGGGCTCGGCCTGCCGGTCTATGTGTTCTGGGTGATCGAAAGCGCGCTCGGCGCGGTGTTCGGCAAACTCATCCCCGACACGCATGCGCTGGGTATCGATTTCCTGCTGCCGATCTATTTTCTTGGCCTCGTGATGGGTTTTCGCAAGCGGCCCTTGTGGCTGCCGGTGGTCATTGCCAGTGCCGCCGCTTCCATCATCGCCTACAAGACAGTGGGCTCGCCCTGGCACGTCTCGATCGGCGCCGTTGCCGGTGTTCTGCTTGCCGTCATCCTGCCACCGCATCATAGCGGCGTGGGAGAGCGGCCATGAGTACAACGTTCTGGATCATCATTGCCGGCGCGGTCGCGACCTATCTCACGCGCATCGGCGGGCATCTGGTCATCTCGCGCTTCGACACCATCCATCCGCGCGTCGAGGCGGGCCTCAACGCCGTGCCGGCGGCGGTGCTGACGACGCTGGTGGCGCCGGAGCTTTTGAACGCCGGGCCGGCGGAATGGGCGGCACTGGTCGTCACGGCCGTGGTTTCGCTGCGCGGCGGGCTGATGTCGATGTTCCTGGCCGGGGCGGCGGTGCTGATCATCGCTCGGCAATTCGTGGGGTAGTTTGTAAGCGCGATCTTTTTCGGAGCATTGGCACTGCCCCTCATTGCCCTGCCGGGCATGCCCTCCGCTGTCGCTCCGGGCGTTCGTTGTTCGAAAAGCCAAGCAGTTGGCTTTTCGTCCACTGCGCGGACCACGCCTCACCCCCGTGGAACGGGGAGAAAGTGGCTTGCCTCAGATCTTCGCGTCGTGCGGCAGCGGTGCTGTCGCCTTCTCCAGCCAGGCCAGCGTTTCACCGTCGAGCATCGGCCCGATCTCGGCCAGCACGCGGGCATGGTAGGTGTCGAGCCAATGCAGTTCTTCGCGTGTCAACAGGTCTGACCGCACCAACCTGATGTCGATTGGTGCCAGCGTCAGTGTCTCGAAGCCGTGCATGGCGATGTCGCCGCCTTCGACCTGCGCCGCCGGGGTGACCAGGATGAGGTTCTCGATGCGGATGCCGTAGGCGCCTTCCTTGTAGTAGCCCGGCTCGTTGGACAGCATCATGCCCTCGAGCAGCTTTTCGGTTCCGGTGCGGGCGATGCGCTGCGGGCCTTCATGCACGGCAAGGTAGGAGCCGACGCCATGGCCGGTACCGTGGGCGAAGTCGCAGCCGTGCTTCCACAGCGCCATCCGCGCGACGGCATCGATTTCCGAGCCGCGCGTGCCGGCGGGGAAACGCAGCGTGGAAATGCCGATCATGCCTTTCAGCACCAGCGTGAAGCGTTCGCGCATTTCCTCGGTCGGCTGGCCGATCGGCACGGTGCGGGTGATGTCGGTGGTGCCGTCCTGATATTGCCCGCCGGAATCGAGCAGGAACAGTTCGCCGGCCTGCAGCTTGCGGCTGGTGGCGCGCGACACACGGTAATGCATGATGGCGCCGTTCGGGCCGGCGCCGGAGATCGTGTCGAAGGACACATCGCGCAGCGGCATCTGGGTTTCCTCGCCGGTCCGCCGGCGCGTCTCCTCCAGCCTGGTGACGACCGATATCTCGTCGAGCGAGTCCGGTTCCTGGCGCTCCAGCCAGCACAACAGCTTGGCCACCGCGGCGCCATCGCGGCGATGCGCGGCGCGGGAACCGTTGATCTCGGCCTGGTTCTTCGTCGCGCGCGGGATGCGGGCGGGATCTGGCGCGGCAATCACGGTGCCGCCATTGTCCTCGACCAGCATGCGCAGCCTGTCGGCCGCCAGCACCGGGTCGAGCGCGATTTTCGCGCCGCCCTTGGCGAGAGCCACGATCGCCGCTTCGAATTCGCCGGGCTCGTGCAGATCGGCGAGCTGGGTGAGGTAGGCCGCGACCTGGCGCGAGAACTTGCGCCGATCCATGAAAAGCTGGTGCGATCCGTCGGTCGCAAGTATGGCGAAGCCGAGCGCCAGCGGCGTGTGCGGCACGTCACCGCCACGGATGTTGAAAGCCCAGGCGATGGAGGAGGGGTCGGTCAGCACGGCATGGGTGGCGCCGTCCTTGCCGATCGCAGTTGCCAGCCGCGCCAGCTTGTCCTTGGCGAGTTCGCCGGCAAAGCCGATCGGGTGAAGCTCGACGAGGGCCGCCGGCGCCTCGGGCTGATCCTCCCAGATGATGTCGATCGGGTTCTTCTCGAGCGGCACCAGCACCGCGCCGGACTTGTCGGCCGAGGCCTGCAACGCCTTGATCTCGCCGATCGTGTGCAGCCAGGGATCGAAGCCGAGCCGCGCACCCTTGCCGACGTTATCCCGGAGCCAGACAGCCGGCGGGTTGTCGACCAGGCTTTCGATCGAAAAGATGTCTAGATCGACCTCGCCCCGCACCTGCAGCGTGTAGCGCCCGTCGACAAAGACGAAGGCGCGGTCGCGCAGAACGATGGCGACACCGGCCGAGCCGCTGAAGCCGGTAAGCCATTTCAGCCGCGCCGAACGGTCGGCGACGTATTCCCCTTGGTGCTCGTCGGCGCGCGGCACGATGAAGCCATCCAGCCCGTTGGCCGCCAGCCATTGGCGCAGCAGCGCCACGCGCGGCTTGCCGACTGCCGGGTCGCCGGCGGAATCGAAGGTCTGGAACATGGTGGGCCTCCTTGTACTCGCGCGACCGTAGCGTATGGCCCTGGAAAGCGGAATCGATTTCCAGCCGGCGCAAACTGCTACAGCGTCGGTTGGCTGACAACCGGCTGGGCTTGGTCCAGGCCGGTCGGTCTCAATGCTTGAGGTGGATCGTTACCCAGCCTTCGCGGTGCAAGGTGCGCACGTGGCGGAAGTTCTGGCCGACGTAGGCCGAGACGACGGCGTCGCGCTGGCGTTCGAGGATGCCTGACAGCACGATCGAGCCGCCAAGCGCGATGTGCTCGGCCATTTGCGGCGCAAGCCGCATCAGCGGCCGCGCCAAAATGTTGGCGACGATGAGATCGAAAGGTGCGCGCTTGCCGAAGATCGGGTGGTGAAAGCCCGGCGCGGTCACCGTTTCGATCAGCGCCTTGACGTGATTGAGCCGCGCATTGGCGGCAGCGACCCTCACAGCCACCGGATCGATGTCGGTCGCGAGCACCGGAATATGCGCAAGCTTGGCGACGGCAATGGCCAGCACCGCGCTGCCGGTGCCCAGATCAAGCGCATTGCGCGGATGTTCTCGCCGCACCACCCTTTCCAGCATTTCCAGGCAGCCGGCGGTGGTGCCGTGGTGGCCGGTGCCGAAGGCAAGGCCCGCCTCGATCTCGATGGCGAGTTCGCCGCTGTGGCGCTTTCTGCGGTCATGGGCGCCGTGGACGAAGAAACGCCCGGCACGCACCGGCTTCAACCCTTCCAGCGAGCGGGCCACCCAATCGATGTCGGGCAGGGCCTCACGTTCGACCGGCCTGGACAGCGCGAGGCCGGCAAGAATGTCCTTCACCCGCGCCTCGACCGCGTCGACATCGCCATCGGCATAGAGCGACACTTCGTGGATGTCCTGGTCCTCATCGACCTCGAGCACCGCGATCGGCAGGCCTTCATCCTCGAAGGCCGCCTCGAACGCCGCGAAAATGAGGTCTGCCTCGATCTTCCGGGTGATGAAATGAAGCCGCGTCTGGGTCATGAATGGGTTTCTTGTTTGAGCATGATCTCTGGACAAACGGAACCGTTTGTCTGAGGAAGCCGGTTCCCGCTTTCGGGGATCATGCCCTAGCCCTTCGCCGCCAGCCGCTTCAATTTGGCGATTGCCGTATCCGCGCTTTCGCCATAGGCGATCGTGCCGGCGAATTCACCCTTGGCGTTGAGCAGCAGCACCGAGGCGGTGTGGTCCATCGTGTAGTCGCCGTCGCCGGTGTCGACCTTCTTCCAGTAGATGCCGAACGACTTGGCCATGGCGTGGACCTTGTCCGGGTCGCCAGTGATGCCGGTGATGCGGTCGGAAAAATTGCTGACATAGGCGTTCATCACTTCCGGCGTGTCGCGCTCCGGATCGACAGAGACGAAATAGGCATGCAGGTTCTTGCCGTCGTCGCCGAGCGTCTTCAGCCAGCCGGCCAGTTCGAACAGCGTCGTCGGGCAGACCTCGGGGCAATGGGTGAAGCCGAAGAAGACGGCGCTGGGCTGGCCCCTGAAAGCGGCTTCGGTGATCGGCGCGCCCTTCTGGTCGACCAGGGTAAAGGCGGTGCCGAAAGGCTCGCCGCCATAATGGCCGCGGTACCAGTCGAAGGTCAGCCAGCCGATGCCGGCCGCCATCAGGACGAGAATGCCGACCAGAATAGAACGCATCATCAGTAAGGTCCGTCTGCACAAATCATCGGTGGCGCCGGCTTCGTGCCGCGCCAGCGCGACAGTCTTAGCGGTTCGACCCCGTACAGGCAAAGTGCCGCGTTGCCGCAACAGCATATGGCGTTTACCTATCTGCTTGCAAAGCCAAGCTGTTCGCCCCACCTGAGACCGGCAAACTCGAACCGCGGGAGACTCCCTTGCGAAAACTGATCGGCGGCGTGCTGGCCGCATGTGTTGTCCTTGGCGCCGGTGCGGCCGTCGCCGAGGAAGTCGGCAAGGTCGGTGTCGACTGGCTCGGCAACGACATCATCGTCGAGGCGATCAAGGATCCGAAGGTGGAGGGCGTGACCTGCCACGTCTCCTATTTCGATCGCGGCATCATCGACCGCCTGCACAAGGGTAACTGGTTCGAGGATCCGTCCGATTCCTCGATTTCCTGCCGCCAGACCGGACCGATAACCATCGGCGACATCGACATGAGCGAGGCCGGCGAGGAAGTGTTCAAGCAAGGCATCAGCCTGATCTGGAAGAAGCAGGTGGTGAACCGTATCTACGACAAGGCCAACGAGACGCTGATCTATCTGTCGCATTCGCGCCAGGTGCAGAACGGCTCGGCGAAAATGTCGGTCACCACCGTGCCGCTCTACGGCCAGAACGTTGTGTGGACCAACGGCAAACCGAAGTAGGTGGATCTAACTCTTTCCCGGAACTGGTCTGACGGACGATTGGTCCCGCTTGCGGGACCAATCGCTCGGGGGTAAAGCCGCCGGCATGGATCGTTCAGAACATCTCGTCCCGAAGGACCCCGAGCCGCGCATCCATCCGACCGCGGAATTGAAGGGGTGCAAGCTCGGCCGCTATGCCTCGATCGGCGAGCGGGTGGTGCTGCGCGAAGTGACGGTCGGCGATTTCTCCTATTTCGAGCGCCATTCGGAAGCGATCTATGCGACGATCGGCAAATTCTGCTCGATCGCCGCCAACAGCCGCGTCAACGCGCTGGACCATCCCATCGAGCGGCTGACCCAGCACAAGGTCAGCTACCGGCCGAACGAGTATTTTCGCTGGCTGGGCGTCGATGCCTCGTTCCGCGAGCGACGGCAGGCGCAAGCCGTAACCATCGGCCATGACGTCTGGATCGGCCACGGTGCGGTGATCATGCCGGGCCTGCATATCAGCAATGGCGCCGTCGTCGGTGCCAATGCGGTGGTGACGCATGATGTGCCGCCCTACACGATCGTCACCGGCGTGCCGGCCGGACCGCTCAGGCCACGTTTCGCCGCCGACATCGCGGCGCGCATCGAGCGCCTCGCCTGGTGGGACTGGCCGGTTGAGAAGCTCGCGAGGGCGGTTCCTGACATGCAGGCCATGCCGATCGAGGCCTTCCTCGATCGCTGGGAAGACAGCGCAGTCTAACCCGCTCGGGAGCGCCTGGGCGTCCAGGGCATCAACGGGACAGTGCTCCGAACTCTCCGGACTGAAACCCCTTCCGCCATGCGGGGGTGGCGCGGCGGAAGGGGCTGGAGGCAAACCGCCGTGAAGCGGAGGAGCAGGCTCTCTGCCTGCGCGGTTACAGTGGCACTGAACCCATAAGGTGTGTTTTCCGGCTTATTCGCGCGAAGCGTGCATCGAATTGTGCCGGTTGTATTGTTGCCGGCGGGAACCTGAAGCGCCGCCAGTTGTTTCTCGTCGCGCGGCAGTCATTGAGGGATCTCGATAATGGAAAAGCTCTTCACCAGGATCGCCAACACCGTCGCCCGTGTTGCCGGCCTGCCGCCGACATTTGCCGCCTGCTGCCTGATCGTCATCGTCTGGGCGCTGAGTGGGCCGCTGTTCGGCTTTTCAGACACCTGGCAACTGGTCATCAACACCGGCACAACCATCATCACCTTCCTGATGGTGTTTCTCATCCAGAACACCCAGAACCGCGATGGCGCGGCGATCCAGGCCAAGCTGGATGAGTTGATCCGCGTCAGCGAGGGCCACAACCGCTTTATCGGTATCGAGCACCTGACCGAATCGGAGGTCGAGGAAATCCGCGACAAATGCGAGCGGGCGGCGAAGCGGCATGACGAGAAGATCGCAACGATGGCGGCAAAAAAGGCCGTGGCGCGGAAGCGCGGGCCGAAAAAGCAGGCGGCCTGAAGCGTCAGGGATTTAATTTGAAACGAGCATCGGTTTCTTGTTTGAGCATGACCTCTCCACGCCGCATTTAGTGAATGCGGTCATGTTCATTGCTTCATGAACGCAGCGAAAGGCTCCTTGTAGTCCGGATGCCAGCGTGACAGAGCGGGCCGGTTCTCGATGATGTCGCCGATCGCCCATGCCATGCGCTTTTCATCCAGCGGCCGTGCCGCCTCATTGTCCGGGCACAGGATGTAGAAGTCGCCCCTGGTCAGGGATTCCAGCATGAAATCGACAACCTGTTCGCCGGTCCAGGCGCCGGCCGGCTTTTCCGTCGCGCCTTCTGTCAGGCCGGTATAGGTGAAGCCGGGGATGAGCAGATGGGCGGCGACATGGGCGCCGGGTTCGTTGCGCAAGGCATGCGCCAGGCCTTCGGTGAAAGTCTTCACCCCGGCCTTGGAAACATTGTAGGCAAGGTTGCCGGGCGGCGTGGTGATGCCTTGCTTGGAGCCGGTGTTGATGATCAGCCCGGGCTTGGCCGATGCCAGCATGCGCGGCGCGAAGGCCTCGACGCCATGCACGACGCCCCAGAAGTTGATGTCCAGCAGCCGCCTCCAGGCGTCGCGGTTTTCCCAGGGCTTTCCCGGGTTGTTGCCGACGCCGGCATTGTTCATCAGCAGCGACACGTCGCCGAAGGCGCCGAACGCCCTGTCGGCGAGACGGTCCACTTCTTCCGCCTTCGAAACGTCGGCGGCGACAGCGAGCACCGCATCATCGCCAGCAATGGCTGCCACCGTGCGCGCGGCATCGTCAAGGCGCGCGCCGCCAACATCGGCCAGCACGATCTTCATGCCCATCAACGCAAGCCGCTTGGCGGCAGCAAGTCCAATACCGCTGGCCGCGCCGGTGATGACGGCGGTGTTGCCCGGGCCAAGCGCGGGCAGGGCGGTCTGGATCTCGGCGTCGGTGATCATGGGCTATCGGTTCCTTCTTTCAGTGAGGCCGAACTTAGCGCTGGAATGGGCTTGCGCAAGCCCGTCTGCGCCCTTGTCCGGGTTCCACGGTTGCCCGGGTTGACCAGTCCGGCCGAGGCTGCGCATGCTGCCTTGGCAAAGATGGAGATTTCCTGATTGACGGACTGGGTCGAAATTCTGAAGCAACAGACCGCCACCGGCGACCAGATGGGCCGCGAGGTGCCGCAGATGCTGGCCAACCCCGATATCAGCGAGGCACAGGTGAAGACGCTGTTTTCCGCCCTGGAGAAACAAGCCGAATTCGTCGAGAAGCTGCGCATGGCGCTGGAAAAGTTCGGCCATGATTTCTCGATCATCAAGGCGGCGGAACGGCTGGAGGAACGCTATGCCGATCTTGCCGCTTCGGTGGCGGAAAAGCTGAAAGCGATGCGCACGTAGAGCAATTCGAGGAAAAGTGTGGAGCGGTTTTCCCGGGAAAAGCGCGTAACGCTTTCCCTTGGGAATTGCGTCAACAAAAGAGCTATTTTTCGACTACCCGAGCGAAACGCGTATCCGGCACGAGCCATACGGCCGCGACCATCACATAGATCGCGACGCCAATCCATTGGCTGACAAAGGTGAGCGGGATCGCCGCGAGGTAGAAGGCGAGCGAGATCTTGCCCTTGCGGTCGCGGCCCAGAGCCCTGGCGAAGGCGCTGTCGCTGCCGTGAAGCCGGTGCAGGGCGCTGGTCAGGATGTTGAAGCCAACAGCACACAGCGCGAGGTCGGCGCCGTAGACGGCGACCGGCACCGGCGCGAAATGATTCTCGCCCATGAAGGCCGTCGTTACCGGCATCAGCGACAGCCAGAACAACAGATTGAGATTCGCCCACAGCACGCGGCCGTCGACGCGCTGCACGGTGTGGAACATGTTGTGCAGATTGTTCCAGTAGAGGCCGACATTGATGAAGGACAGTACGTAGCAGAAGAAAATCGGCCATAGCGGCACCAGGGCCGATAGGTCCTCGCCATGCGGCACTTTCAGTTCAAGCACCATGATGGTGATGATGATGGCCACCACGCCGTCGGTGAATGCCTCGACCCGGCCTTTGCCCACATGGATTCTCCCTGCCGCTGGGTCGCCAGTCTAGATGAGCTGAACCGCATCGGGAAAGGCCTGGAAGTCGGTTTTCAACCGTTCGGCGTCTCGGGCGCCATATGCGCGCGCTGGCGTGGCACGCCAAGTCCGGTGTCCGGCGGCTCGCCGGCGGCCGGCCTGTCCTCGATCATGTGCATGGTGCGCCAGCGGCCGAAGTGGTAGTAGGCGGCGGCCAGCATCAACGACGTGATCGAACCGGCTGGAAAACTCCACCACAACGCTTCCTCGCCGATCACGCCGCGCATGAAATAGGCAAAGCCGGTGCGCACGATCAGCACAGAGATCACAAGGATGATCAGCGGCGGCATCACAGCACCCGTAGCGCGCACCGTGGCGAACAGCACGATGGTGATGCCGAACAGGATGAACGACCAGGAGGCGACCTTGTTGATGTGGGCGGCGATGTCGATCGCCGTGCTGTCGCTGCTCAGGAACAGGCTGAGGATCGAGCGGTCGAAGACCCATAGCAGCGCGACGAGAGCGCCGGTCAGGACAAGGTTGAAGCCAACGCCGGAGGCGGCGATGCGGCCGATCCGGTCCCAGCGCTTGGCGCCGACATTCTGCGCTGCCATGGAGGAGACTGCCGCGCCAATGGCGAGCGCCGGCATCTGGATGTAGGTCCATAGCTGGGCGGCGATGCCATAGGCGGCGGCGACCTGCGAACCGTAGGAATTGACGATGCCCATCACGGTTAGCGCTGCCGCCGAGATGACGATCATCTGCAGGCCCATCGGCACGCCCTTGAAGACGACGATGCGCAGCAATGCAGGGTCGGGCCGCAGCAAGGCGAGATTGGCGCCGGCCAGCCGCAGCGGATGCTTGCGCGCATAGAGCACGACGAGGATGGCGATCACGCTCACCGTCTGGCCGATCAGCGTCGCGGTGGCCGATCCGGCGATGCCGAGTTCGGGAAACGGGCCGATGCCGCGGATGAGAAGCGGGTTGAGCACGATGTCGAAGACGACGGCGAGCGCCATGAAGATGAAGGGTGTGCGCGAATCACCGGCGCCGCGCAGCACGGTCATGACGAAGGACAGAAGGTTCATCATCGGCACGGCGACGAAGATGATGCGCAGGTAGGAGCGGGCGAGCGGCAAGGCGTCGGCCGGCGTGCCGAGCGTATTGAGAATGCCGTCGACCCAGATCCAGCCGCAGACGGCGAAGATGACCGAGACGAGGAAGAAGAAGGTGGCGCTGGTGCCGACGATGCGGCGGGCTTCGGGCAGGTCGCGGGCACCGACCGACTGTGCCACCAGGATGGTCGCCGCCATGCCGATGCCGAACACCGTGCCGAGGATCAGGAACAGCACGAGGTTGGCATTGGAGGTGGCGGTCAGCGCCGCTTCACCGAGGAAACGGCCGACCCAGACGGCGTTGATCGAACCGTTGAGCGACTGCAGCACGTTGGAGCCGAGCACTGGCAAGGCGAACACCAAGAGTGTGCGCGGGATCGGGCCGCTGGTCAGGTCGCCGGTGCGCCGGCGCGTGGGCATTTTTTCGTCCATAGCTGGCAACTCGGCGAAGCTTCCGTGAGTCCGGTTCGCGATGATCGCCGATTCAACGGGACAGGTCGATGCGGTATCGGAAAGTTTGGCCTGAGATGTTCTGGCGTGCCTTGATCCAATCATGTTCTCAAAGCCTCCGGAATGGGATATTGATCATTGCCGCATGGGGCCGCATATCATTGTTCGAGCATGATCTTTTCCGAAAACCGGTTTCCACTTTTCGGGGTCATGCTCTAAAATCTTATGGATAGACCGGGGGGTTCATGTCCGATATTCCGCTTCTTTCCGAGCGCCTGAGCCGGCGCGCGTTTCTGGGTGCCTCTGCTTTGGGTGCGGCCTCCGTGGCTCTTTCGGCGTGCACCACGACGGATGTGGCGACGCCGCCGCCAGTGGCCGCGGCGCCACCGGATACGGCATTCAGCGATGCCGCAAGCATGTATGCGGCGCGCGTCGACGAGGGCTATCAACTGCCGGCAATCCCGGTGGCCAAGCTCGATCCGAAGTTCGTGCGCCAGATCGTGTCCGACCCGACCGGGGAAAAGCCCGGCACGATCGTCGTCGATGTCTCCGAGCACTTCCTGTATCTGGTGCGCGACGGCGGCAAGGCCATCCGCTATGGCGTCAGCCTCGGCAAGGCCGGCTTCGGATGGACCGGCAGCGCCGTGGTTCAGGCGAGGAAGAAGTGGCCGGTCTGGACGCCGCCGCCGGAAATGATCCAGCGCCGGCCGGAACTGGCCAAATACAAGGACGGCATGCCGCCCGGCCCGCAGAGCCCGTTAGGCGCTCGTGCGCTCTATCTGTTCCGTGACGGCAAGGACACGATGTACCGGCTGCACGGCACGCCGGAGTGGGATTCCATCGGCAAGAACGCTTCGTCCGGCTGTGTGCGCTTCATGAACCAGGACATCATCGACCTCTACAGCCGCGTCAACGGACCCGCGCCGGTCTTCGTGCGTCCCAACCTGTCGGCTGCCGGCAAGATCATGGCCGTGTCGAGCAGGACGGCCGAGCCCATCGATGCGGGCGTGCCGAAGGACGCCGAGTTCTTGAAGTAAGCCTTCACGATCTGCAGGCGGACGCGCCAGGCGCGCCCGCCCTGCAGTGATCGCTACTTCCTGGCGAGGCCGGGAAGCGTGACCTGATAGACCAGGAACATGGTGTCGACATTGGCGCCGTCGTCGGCCTTGTAAGGCGCGCCGACCTGGAAACCGTCCTGGGTCAGGAAGTCGTTGTCGTTGGCGACGAACAGGAAATAGTCGTCCGGCAGCTTCGGATCGAGCACGCTTGCGAGCGACATCGCCTCCCATTTCTCGGACAGGTTGTTGTGGTCGTTCGGCGCGCCATTGTGCAAGCCGAAGCGGCCAAGCTCGGCATTGTCGTTGATGTCGATGAACGGCGTCAGCCTGGCCGGTGTCACAGACGGGTCGACAACGCCTTTGGGCGCGACCGGCTTGTCGGCGGCGTCGAAAGGACCGCCGGCGATGTCGGTAGCGCCGGACAGATCGACGATGTTGATCTCGCGGTAGAGCGACGTGTCGCCCTTCAGGCCCTGGCCATTGCCGCTGTCGCGCGCCAGCATCAGGAACGCCGTGTCCGACAGCGCCACGATCTCGCTTTGCGCGGCGACCTTGGTCTTGCCCTTGGCATCCTTGAACACTGGCAGCGGCACGACATATTCGTGCGCCAGCTTGAGATGGGCGAGGTCTGAAGCGTCATAGACCAGCGCCCTGGTGTTCTGGCGGGTTGCCCCGGAATCGCCGCCATCCTGCCTCGCCGCCGATTGCAGCACGGCGATCAGGAACTTGCCGTCCGGTGTCATCGCCATGCCTTCGAGGCCCTGGTTGTTCTGGCGGCCGGTGTCGGGATCCTTGGGATCGGGGTCGGCAGCGCCGGGGCCGGGGTTGTCCGAGGAGAAGTTCGCCGCTCCCTTGCGCATCGGCACCAGTGCCGCCGGCGGCTGGGTCGCCGACATCAGACGACCTCCGGCGGAAAACCGGTAGATGTTGGGGCCATATTCGTCGGAGATGAACATCGAGCCGTCGGGCAGCCGCGCGATCGCCTCGTTGTCGAGGGCGAGCTTGCCATTGGTGGCGGCCGGCAGCATCGGCATGTCGCCGGCGGCCGGACGAACATCCGACAACGGATCGAGCCCGGTGGCGTCCGCGCCCTTGTCGTCGGTGAGAAGCAGGCTGTCGGCGAGCGTCGCCTTGACGCCTGTCTGCTCCTGGCCGGCAGGAGGAGCGGCACCCGGCGCGACGGGGGAGAGCTCGATGGCGATGGCGTTGAGGCGCGGCCGGTAGTCGGTGGTGCCGGCGACATTGTAGCCGCGATCCGGCAGCAGCCAGAGCGAACCCTTGTAGCCAGCCGCGTCATGCGTCCAGCCTGATGCGTCGATCGCCATGCCGGAGCCCGAGCCGAACGTCTCGCCGAACTTGTCGCGCTGATCGGCCGGGATGCGGCCGACGCCGACCAGGCCCTTGTTGACGAGGCCGCCGACGGTGCTGTCGGCGAGCGCCGGCGTCAGGGCGGTGAACAATGCCAGCGCGACGCCAAGCGACGCGGTTCGGTACAGGTGTTTCATGGATGATCCTCTTGTGACAAGCGAGCCGGAGCGGCCGAAGGATGAAAGCTGAAAGAGGCGCCACATCGACGATGCCGCGCGCGCCTCTCCAAAAGCGGTCTACGGCGCGAACATGATGCTTGCGTGACAGCGCGCTACGCATGCCCGCCGGTTTGCTTACGCGCCGACAAAGCCGTGCGCTGGCGCGGCAGAACTGGTCACCGGTCACGCATCGGTTCGACCAGTCATGATGCGTACGGGTTGCACTGGACACTTATGTACAGTGCATGTATGGTGCGGCTTCTGACAGGGAGGGAGATGCCTTGAAGTCGCGCTACCGTGCAGTCGTCATCGGAGGTGGCGTGGTCGGCGCCTCGGTGCTCTATCATCTGACGCGGTTCGGCTGGAGCGATGTGGCGCTGATCGAGCGTGCGGAGCTGACGGCCGGTTCGACCTGGCACGCCGCGGCCGGTTTCCACGCGCTCAACGCCGACCCCAACGTCGCGGCGCTGCAGGACTACACCATCAACCTCTACCGCCAGATCGAGGCCGAGTCCGGCCAGGACATCGGCCTGCACATGACCGGCGGCGTCAACATAGCCAGCGATCTTGCGCGCTGGGAGTGGCTGAAATCGGCATGGGCGGTGTTCCAGTCAGTCGGCATCGAGACAGCCCGCCTGGTCACGCCGGAAGAGATCAAGGAAATCTGCCCGATCGTCGATGTTACGGGTGTGCTCGGCGGCCTGCATGATTCCAACGAAGGTCATCTCGATCCCTACGGAACGACTCATGCCTATGCGGGCGCCGCGAAGAAGCGCGGCGCCGACATCATCCTGCGCAACCGGGTCGTCGAGCTGAAGGCGCGCGCCGACGGAAGCTGGGACGTCGTTACCGAACAGGGCACCATCGTCGCCGAGCATGTCGTCAATGCGGGTGGGCTGTGGGCAAAGCAGCTCGGCCGCATGGCCGGGGTCGACCTGCCGGTGACCCCGATGGAGCACCATTATTTCGTCACCGAGGACATTCCGGAGATCGCGGCGCTCGACCGGGAGATCGGCATCGCCGTCGACCTCGACGGCTTCTCCTACCTGCGGCAAGAGCGCAAGGGTGTGCTGCTCGGCGTCTATGAGCAGAATCCAAAACACTGGAACATGGATGGCGCGCCGTGGGATTACGGCATGGAACTGATCCCGGAAGACATCGACCGCATCAGCCCGGAACTCGCCAGGGCGCATGAGCGCTTCCCTTGCCTGGCATCGGCCGGCATTCGCAAATGGGTCAACGGCGCCTTCACCTTCACCCCGGACGGCAATCCGATCGTCGGGCCAGTGCGTGGCCTCAGGAACTACTGGGTCGCCTGTGGCGTCATGGCCGGCTTCAGCCAGGGCGGCGGCGTCGGCAAGTCGCTGGCCGAATGGATGATTTTCGGCGAGCCGCAGGCTGACATCTTCGGCATGGATATTGCCCGCTACGGCGCCTTCGCCGCCAACCGCTGTTATCTCAAGCAGACGACGCGGCAATTCTATTCGCGCCGTTTCGTCATGACCTTTCCCAATGAGCGGCTGCCCGCCGGCCGGCCGTTGAAACGCCCCGGCGCCTATGACGGCATGACGGCGGCGGGCTGCGAATGGACGGCGTCGTGGGGGCTGGAAGTGCCGGCCTATTTCGCGCCGATGGGGTTTGCCGAGAACACGACGTTGCGGCGCTCCAACGCCTTCGACATTGTCGGCGACGAGGCGCTGCAGGTGCGGCGCGCCGCCGGCCTCGTCGATATCTCGGCCTATTCGCGCTATGCCGTGTCCGGGCCCGGCGCCGCGGCATGGCTCGACCGGCTGCTCGCCTGCAGGCTGCCGAAGCCGGGGCAGGCGCGGCTGGCGCCGATGCTGGGCCGTGATGGGCGGCTCAAGGGCGACCTCACCGTCTTCAACTGGGGTGGCGGCGACTACTGGCTGATGGGCTCCTACTATCTGCGCGAGTTTCACATGCGCTGGTTCGAGAGCCACGCGGCGGCGGGCGTCACCGTCACCGACCTTTCCGACACGATGAGCGGTTTCCTGCTGACTGGACCGAATGCGCGCAGGATCCTGGAACGCACGACGCATCAGGATGTGTCCGGCGCGGCACTGCACTTCATGGCCTGCGGCGCATTCGACATCGGCATGGTGCAGGCTCGCGTGGCACGGCTGTCGATCGCCGGCGAGATCGGCTTCGAGATCAGTTGCCCGGTGACCATGCATGCCAGCCTGCGCGAGACACTGCTGGCCGCCGGCGAAGATCTCGGTTTGGCCGAAGTCGGCTACTATGCGCTCAATGCGCTGCGGTTGGAGAAGAGCTTCGGCATCTGGTCGCGCGAATTCACGCAGGGCTACACGCCCGGCCAGACCGGTCTCGACCGCTTCATCGCTTTCGACAAGGGCGACTTCATCGGCCACGCGGCGGCATTGAAGGAGCGTGATGGCGGCGATGCTCGCCGATGCGTGGTGACTTTGGAGATCGATGCGATCGACGCCGATGCCAGCGGCTTCGAGCCGGTCTGGCATCAGGGCCGGCGTGTCGGCTTCGTCACCTCGGGCGGCTATGGCTATACGGTTGGCAAAAGCCTGGCGCTGGCGCTCGTCGACCGCGATTTCGCGGGCGAGGGCAGCGCGCTTTCGGCGCACATCGTTGGCATAGAGCGGCCGGCGCGCGTCATCGCGGCCTCGCCCTACGATCCCTCGGGTAAGGTGATGCGGCAATGAGGAGGATTTCCGATGGTCGATGACGCGGCACGTGACGGCAGGCGCGAACGCCGGCGCGGACGGACCGGCGAGGCCGGATCGGAAACCAGCCGCCGGCCCAATTACCGCTCGCTGAAGAACCCCTTCCTCCCGCAGCCGATCTTTTCGGACGATCAGGTCGCCGCGATTCACGACACGGCATTGCGCGTGCTGGAAGAGCTCGGCATCAAGGTGCTGCTGCCGCAAGCGCGGGAGTATTTCGCCGGCGCCGGCGCCCTGATCGACCCCGACACCGACATGGTGCGCATCGGCCGCGACATGGTGACGGCGGCACTGGCCTCGGCGCCGAAGTCGATCCTCGCTCATGCCGGTTCTCGCCCGCGCGACCTCAGTCTCGAACTCGGCTCGATGACCTTCCTGGCCGGATGCGGGGCGCCGAACGTCACCGATCTCGAGCGCGGCCGGCGGCCGGGAACGCTGGCCGATTTCGAGGACCTGATCCGGCTGGTGCAGCATTTCGACGTGCTGCATATGCTGGGACCCTGCATCGAGCCGCAGGATGTCGACAACCGCTTTCGCCACTATGCTGTCAACCGCGCGCAGCTGACGCTGTCCGACAAGTTCCCGTTCGTCTTCGCGCGCGGCACGCCGCAGGTCGAGGACGGCTTCGAGATGCTGCGGCTGGCGCGTGGCCTGTCGGAGGACGAGTTCCTGGCAAATGCCCATTGCTACACCGTCATCAACACCAACTCGCCGCGCCAGCTCGACATTCCGATGGCGCAAGGCATCATCGATTTCGCCAGGGCCGGGCAGGTCTCCGTCATCACCCCGTTTTGCCTGGCGGGCGCCATGGCGCCGATCACGGTCGCCGGCGCGCTGACGCTGCAGCATGCCGAAGCGCTGGCCGGGCTGGCGCTGGCGCAGATCGTGCGGCCCGGTGCGCCGGTCGTCTACGGCTCCTTCTCCTCCAATGTCGACATGAAATCGGGTGCGCCCGCGTTCGGCACGCCGGAGCACGTCAAGGCGACACTGGGGGCCGGCCAGCTGGCGCGCTTCACCGGCCTGCCGTGGCGGTCGGGCGGCGGCAGCGCGGCCAACATCTCGGATGCGCAGGCGGCGCACGAGACGCAGTTCGCGCTGTGGGGTTCGGTGCTGGCCGGAGCGACGATGTGCATTCATGCCGCGGGCTGGCTGGAGGGCGGCCTGAGTGTCTCCTTCGAGAAGCTGATCACCGACATCGAGGCGCTGCAGACGGTGGCTGAACTGTGCACCGCGACGCCCGGCGATACCGATACGATCGGCTTCGAGGCGATCGCAGAGGTGCAGCCGGGCGGCCATTTCTTCTCGGCCGGCCACACGATGGCGCGCTACCGCACCGCCTTCTACGAGCCGCTGGTGGCCGACTGGTCGAACTTCGGCAACTGGACGCAAAGCGGGTCGAAGACGGCAAGCGAGCGCGCCACCGGTGTCTGGAGACGCACACTTGCCGATTTCGTGCCGCCGGCAACGGCTGTCGCCACATCAGGCGTGCTCGACGAGTTCATCGCGCGGCGCACTGCAGAGGGTGGGGCAGCACCGGTGTCGTGAGGTCCGAGTAGTCGCCAAGACCCCTGCGCCTGCTGCCCCTTTCGCGGTACGATGGGTGCATCGCCATTGGCAATTGGCGCATGCCGTGCAGAAATGAGCGGCATGCGCGAAGCCTTGATCGCAGTGATGATTTTCCTGGGCCTGGCGGCGGCGCCGCTGGTCAGCATGGCGGTCTGGCCCAAGCTGCCGGCCAGACATCGCGACGACGATACGAACAATGTGGTCCGGCTTGCCGCCAACCTGTTCGGGGTGATGACCTCGCTGGTGCTCGGCCTGATGATCAACTCGGCCAAGAACACCTTCGAATCGGTCGATCACAATGTGCACGCCTATGCGACGGAGCTGATCCTGCTCGACAGGACCTTGCGCCAGTATGGCCCGGAAACAGACGCGGTGCGCCAGCCGTTGGTCGCCTACGTACAGAGGGTGGTGGCCACCGCGTCACAAACCAGCGAAACGCCTATCGTCGCCAACCAGCTGTCCGAACGTCTGTTGACGGAGATCGGCTCACGGCTGAATGCGCTGACGCCGCCCGACGCTGTCCGGGGTTCCCTTCTGCAGGATGGACGCCAGCGCCTGCAGAAGGTGCTGGAATTGCGCTGGATTCTGGTCGAGCAGTCGGAAGGCGCGATCCCCTGGCCGCTGATTGCCATGCTGGTTGCGTGGCTGGCGCTGATCTTCGCCAGTTTCGGGTTCAGGGCACCGAAGAATGCGATCACTGTCGCAACCTACGTTGTTTCGGCCGTGCTGATCGCCGGGGCACTCTACCTGATCCTCGACATGGACGTGCCGTTCTCCGGCCCGATCCAGATTTCACCAATGCCGCTGGAAAGGGCGTTGGCGGAATTGCAGCGGTGATGCGGAACCCGGCGTCCTTCCCAGGCATTCATGGGGATGAACCACGGAGGACGTCATGGGTTTCGACCAGTATCATGAACCGCCTGAAGAACTGTCGCAGAAGGTGCGGACCTTTGCCCGCATGATCACCTCGCTGATCGAGGAGGCGGAAGCGATCGGCTGGTACGAACAGCGCATTTCGGTGGAGAAGGACCCGCAGGCGCGCGCCATCATGAAGAACGCGCAGGGCGAGGAGTTCAAGCATTTCGGCATGGACCTCGAATTCCTGCTGCGCCAGAAGAAGGACTGGCGGGCGGAGCTGAAGGAAATCCTGTTCACCACGGGCGACATCGTCAAGGCCGGCGAGAAGGGCGAGAAGAAGGTGGATTGAGGCCGACCGGCCTACATCGGCAGTGATCAATCGCTGTCGCGCGCCACCAGTTCCAGCGGCCAGACCTCGCGGATGATGCGGGGACCTTCCGGACCGGCGAAGGCCGGGATCGAAGCCAGCAGCATTTCGGCCAGCCGCTGTCCCATCGGCTCCAGCGACGGACGGAAGGCGGTCAGCGCCGGGGAAAAATAGCGGCAAAGCGGCGTGTCGACGATGACGATCACTGCAATATCATGGCCGGGCCGGATGCCCATCTCGGCCAGCGCCTTGCAGCCGCCGAGCGCCATGGCGTCATTGTTGAAGATGATGGCGGTGGGCCGATCCTTGGAGAGCATTACGTCCGCCGTCACCTGATAGCCGCCGGCCTCGTTGATGAAGCCGTCGGCGATCAGGCCAGGGTCGACTTCAATGCCGTGCCGCTCCAGCGCCTTGCGATAGCCGTCCAGGAACAGGTAGCCGAAGTTGAGATCATGCGAAGGGCGGATGGCAGCGATGCGGCGATGGCCGCGCGCGACTAGCCGGTCGACGGCTTCATCACCCGCCCTCTCGAAATCGATATCGAGCGAAGGATAGGTGTCGCCGCCGGATTGACTTCGGCCAAGCGTTGCAAAAGGAAAGCCGGCCTTGCTGAGATAATCGATCCGATCGTCTTCCCGCCGTGTGTTGGCCAACACAACCGCGTCGGCTCGGCGCGTCTCAACCACACGGCGCAGCCTCTCCTGCTGATATTGGCCGGGCTCACCCATGACGACCATCAGATCCAGGTCATAGTCGGCGAGCCGCGCCTGCAGACCGGTCAGGAACGGGATGAAGAACGGTTCGCCATATTGCTGGTCGCCGGGATGCGGCTGCAGCATGAAGGCGATCGAACGGGTGGCGCCCTGGCGCAGGCTGCGGCCGGATTGGTTCGGCGAATAGTTGAGCTTTTTGGCCGCTTCGAGCACGCGCTGGCGGGTGTCGGCATTGACGTCGGCGCGGCCATTCAGCGCCCGCGACACGGTGCCGATCGAAATGTTCAGGTGACGCGCAAGGTCGTGGATGCTGGACGCCAAGGACAGTTCTCCCCCGACCCTTGGCTAGCACCGGCTGCCGCTCAGGCCAAGGCTTCGGGATGATTTTTGCAGGCAGCCGATTGACATTCTACGCCATCGGGTGTGTTCTCGTAAACGTTTACGGAAAAACGTTTACGGTGATGCCGTCAATGCCGTGACATTCGGTCTGGAGGGACCGGACGGGAGGAATGCCGGATGATGAACGCCGTCCTCGTCGGCTGCGGTGCGATGAGCAAGGCCTGGCTCGATGCCGCAAGGCAAATCGACGGGCTCGCCATTGTCGGCCTTGTCGATCTCGACGCCGAACGGGCGAAGGCGAGGGCGCGCGAATATGGGCTCGACGGCGCCGTCATCGGCACCAGCCTCGATGCTGTACTCGACCAAACGAAGCCTGACGCGGTGTTCGACGTCGTGGTGCCCGCCGCGCGTCGTGACGTCGCCTTTGCCGCCTTTGCCCGCAATTGCCATTTGCTGACCGAAAAGCCGCTGGCCGACAGTCCGGAAAATGCCCGCGCCATCGTCGAGGCCGCGCGCCGGGCCGGACGTGTCCATGCCGTCGTCCAGAACCGGCGCTATGTCGCCAATGTCCGGCGCATCAGGCGGTTTCTCGACTCCGGCGCCATCGGTAAGCCGACCAGCATCCATGCCGATTTCTTCATCGCGCCGCATTTCGGCGGCTTTCGCGAGGAGATGGCGCATGTGCTCTTGCTCGACATGGCGATCCACACATTCGACGCCGCCCGCTACATGGTCAGCGGCGATCCCGCCGGCGTCTATTGCCAGGAATGGGAGCCGGCCAATTCCTGGTACCGGCAGGGCTCGTCGGCCAGCGCGGTCTTCGATCTCGGCGACGGTAAGGTTTTTACCTATGCCGGGTCCTGGTGCGCCGACGGCTTCCGCACCAGCTGGGAAGGCAGTTGGCGCATCGTCGCCGAGCGCGGCAGCCTGATCTGGGACGGCAGTGACGCGCTGAAGGCGGAAGTGGTAGTGCCGGGCCGCGACGGGATTATCGACAAAACGCAGGCGATCGACGTGCCGCCGCTCGATCCGGCCGACCGCGTCGGCGGTCATCTCGGCATCATCCAGGATTTCATGCGCGCGATCGAGACCGGCATCGAGCCGGAGACGCGCGGCACCGACAACATCAAGAGCCTGGCCATGGTCTTCGGCGCCATCGAGAGCGCCGAAACCGGGCGCCGGGTCGCGATCCCCACACAGGAAGGACAATGATGTCAAACCCGCTTCTCGACATCCGGATCGGTACCATGGTGCGGGCCAACCTCGACGATCCGGCCGCCTACATCAAGGCGATCCTGCCGCTGGGATTCGAGAGCATCCAGCCATTCTTCTGGCAGACGCTGGGCGGCAAGGACCTGCCGCGGCTGGCCGGCCAGATCCGCGAAGCGATCGGCGATGCCGACGTCACAATGTCCTCGCTCGGCGTTTTCGGTAATCCGCTGGAAAGTGGCGATGTCGATCGCGGCGTGCTCAAGGCCTGGGAAACAGTGATCGACAACGCGCATCTGTTCGGCGCCTCGACGGTCAGCGGCTTCACCGGCCGCCTCCGCGGCAAGCCGCTGCCGGAGAGCCTGCGGCGCTTCAAGGAAGTGTGGGGGCCGCTGGCAAAGCGCGCCGCCGACAAGGGCGTGCGCATCGCTTTCGAGAACTGCGCCATGGACGGCAACTGGGCTGGTGGAGACTGGAACATCGCCCACAACCCGGACGCCTGGGAGCTGATGTTCAACGAATTGCCCGATGAAAATCTCGGGCTGGAATGGGAGCCCTGCCACCAGCTCGTCTACCTGATCGACCCGATCCCGCAGATCCGCAAATGGGCGCCGCGCATCTTCCATGTCCACGGCAAGGACGCGACGGTGCGCTGGGACGTGATCCGCGAGCACGGCGTGTTCGGCCGCCTGCCGTTCGTCCAGATGCGCACACCGGGCTTTGGCGACAGCGACTGGACGCGGGTGATCAGCGAATTGCGGCTGGCCGGGTACAAGGGCGCCATCGACATCGAGGGCTGGCACGATCCGGTTTATCGCGGCGACCTCGAAATTACCGGTCAGGCACGGGCGCTGGATTATCTCAAGCAATGCCGGGGAGGTGCCAGCTACCTGCAGAATCCGGCGTGAGTGCGGGCCGGCGGGAGGGCCGGCCAGCGAAGATTGCGGCGCATTGCCGAAGCGATCGTCCAAAACCCTCGGCTAGCGAGGAAACAAAGGGAGGATAAGTGCATGAGCATGACGATGAGAAGGACACTTCCGCGCTCGACCGTCGTGGCGGCTGCCACGATGCTTGCCGCCGCAATCTCCACCTTGCCGGCGCAGGCGCTCGACGCCCAATGGTGCAAGGATGTCCACATCCGCTTCTTCGTCGGCGGTGCCGAGGGCGACGCCTTCGGCACCATCGTCTACAATGGCGCCAAGCAGGCGGCCGCCGATCTCGGGCCGAAGGTCGACTACATCTTCTCCGGCTGGGACGTCGAAAAGATGGTGCAGCAATTGCGCGAGGCCGTCGCGGTCAAGCCCGGCGGTATCGCCATGATGGGCCATCCCGGTGATGACGCGATCATGCCGCTTGCCGAACAGGCGCATAAGGACGGCATCAAGATGATGTACCAGAACGTGCCGGTGCCGAAGGTGACGGCGGCGTTCGGCGGCGGCTATGTCGGCGCCCAGCAGGAGCAGCAAGGCCGCGCGCTCGGTGCCGAGGCGTTCAAGCTGGCCGGGCTGAAGTCTGGTGACAAGGCGATCATGATCGGCCCGTTCGACAATGAGAGCCGGGGCGCACGCGAGCGTGGAACGGTGGCCGCGCTGAAAGAGGCCGGCGTCGATGTCGTTCAAATCAATTCTGTACCCGAGTGGGCAGCCGATCCGAATCTCGCCATCCCGGTGATCACCGCGGCACTGCTCAACAATCCCACCGTGAAGGCGGTCGGCTATCCCGGCGGGCAGATGCTCGGCAATGTGCCGACCTACATGCAGGCCGCAGGGCGGAAGCCGGGCGATATCTTCAATTTCGGCTTCGACACCAGCCCGCAGATCGTCGAGGGCTTCAAGGGCGGCTGGGTGCAGCTGACAGCCGACCAGCAGCCGTTCATGCAGGGCTATCTGCCGATCCTCAGCCTTTGCCAGCAAGTGGTGCTGGGGCTGGCGCCGATGAATGTCGACACCGGTGCCGGCTTCGTCACGCCGCAGAACTATGAGATCGTCTCAGAGCTCGCCAAACAGGCGCTGCGCTGACCTCCCAAGGCTGCCGGCCGGGCCGAGCCCGGCCGGCAGGACCGCCGGTGAAGATGTCCGGCAACCAACAATGAGAAGCGAGGATCCGATGGCCGAACGCATCATCGAACTGCGCGATATCAAGAAGTCCTATGGTCAGGTCTATGCGCTGGGCGGGGTCAACCTCAGTGTCGACCGCGGCGAGGTGGTCGGCCTGATCGGCGACAATGGCGCCGGCAAATCGACGCTGATCAAGATCCTGTCCGGCGTCGTCAAGCCGACCAGCGGCGAGATTCTCGTGCGCGGCAAGCCGGTGAGCGGATGGAGTGCGGCACGCTCGCGCGAGGCCGGCATCGAGACGGTGTTCCAGGACCGGGCGCTGGCCGTGCAGCAGACCATCGTGCGCAACATCTTCATGGGCCGCGAGCTGACCGGCTTCATGGGCTGGCTGAAGGTCAACAAGGAGATCGAGGAGGCCAGCCGGCTGATGCGCGAGATCGGCTTCACCTCGAAAGTGTTCACGCCGCACTCGATCGTGGGCCAGCTGTCGGGCGGCGAACGCCAGGGTGTGGCGATCGCGCGCGCCATCTACAAGCAGGCCGAACTGATCATCCTCGACGAGCCGACGACGGCGCTGTCGCTGACCGAGACCGCCAAGGTCTTCCATTTCGTGCGCCAGGTGCGGGCGAGCGGCCGCTCGATCCTGTTCATCGGCCACAACATCCACCACGTCTTCGACATTGCCGACCGCTTCGTGGTGATGGACCGCGGCAAGGTGGCGCTCACCGCCGACCGCAGCGAGGTCAAGTCGGCCGAGGATCTCATCAACTTCATGGAAGACGTGGCGCATCCCGGCGGGCTGCCCGGACTGCACGATGGCGGCGAAACGGAGCAGAGAGCGCGATGAGCAAGGCCATGGAACCCGATCTGCAAAACCCTCTCGGCCTCTCGCGCGACGAACCGGCCCGGGCGCAGTGGAAGCACCCATCCGATCACTGGCTGCGTGGCTTCGTCCTCGACAACCGCGCCTCGCTCGGCACGCTTGCCGTGTTCGTCGTCATGATGGCGGTGTTCATGGTCGCCAATCCGACCGTCTTCACCACCTGGTATCTCTACAGTTCCGTGCTGACGACGCTCCCCGTTGCGCTGTTCGTGGTGGTGCCGCTGGTCTTCGTCGTCACCTGCGGCGAGATCGACCTGTCGTTTCCGGCGACGATGGGTTTTGCTTCCTGGGTTTTCGCGCTGGTGGTGCAGGCCGGCTACGATCCGTTTCTCGGCATCGCCGCCGCGCTCGTCACCGGCATGCTTCTCGGTTTCCTGGTCGGATCGCTGGTCGTCTATGGCGGGCTGTCATCGCTGATCGCCACGCTCGGCATGAATTTCCTGCTGCGCGGCCTGATCCAGATCATCAACGAGGGCAAGTCGATGGCGCTGACCAGCCTCGCTGACAGCTGGGCCTACAAGATCTTCTCCAGCCAGGTTTACGGCATCCCGGTGCAGATCTTCTGGGCCATCGCCTTCGTCGTGCTGTCGGCGATGCTCTACAACCGCCACCGCTTCGGCGCGCAGGTGAGGGTGGTGGGCGACAATCCCGACAGCGCCCAGCAGATGGGCATCGACGTCAAGCGCGTCCGGGTCAAGGTGTTCGTCTTCGTCGGCATCGGCGCTGCGATCGCCGGCACCTTTTCGGTGATGATCAACTTCACCTGGTGGCCGACCGCCGGCGACGGCTATCTCCTGCCGGTGCTGGCATCGGTGTTCGTCGGCGGCACGCCGACCTGGGGCGGCATCGGCACGGTTGCAGGCGGTGCCATAGGTGCGGTTACCGTGTCGTTCATCCAGACGGGCGTCGTCGCGGCAGGCCTGAGCGGCTTCTACGTCCAGTTCTTCAACGGGCTGATCATCATCCTGTCGCTGCTCGGCCATAAGTGGAACCAGGCGCGTTATCGGTGAACAGCTGCTCGGAAGGCACCGGCCCCTAGGCTGCCCCTTCGGAAAGCAGGAGCGGCTTTCGGCCACCAAGGATATAGGCGACGGCCTCGAGGATGATGCCGTTGGTGTTGATGTCGGTCACGGGGACGGCTTTGCCCGTCTTTTCCGAAATGCCGGAGGAGAATCCCATGCCGGGCATTTTCGCCTTGTTCCTGATCAGGTCGACGAGGGTGCTCGAATAGTCACCGGGACGCGCCGCATGCCAGAGATATGCACCCTTGGCGCTGACCAGGCGCAATGAATCCGCAAGTTTGGCTGCCTTGTCGGGCGCCGAGGTTTTCTGCGTATCGACGGTGAAGGTCCCTCCATTGTCGGTCAACTGATAGCCTTGGTAGGTGAAGTAGGGCGCGCCGGCCATGGCGGATTCGGTGACGCAGGTGGCTATTCCGGTTTCGCGGTAGCGCTTGAGCTGGGCCGCATAGAGGATATCGGCCATCAGGCGGCCATGCGGCGAACCGCCGAGCTCGATCTCCTCGGTGACATGCGGTTCGGTGGCGATGCGGCCCCGACGCTGGATTTCCGTCAGTGCAAGAACCGCGTCGTCCATGCTGTGGCCGGGATCCGTCGTGCCGAAGACAGGCTTGATCTCTTCGCCCCAGAGTCTGTAGCCGCGACCGGCATAGCCGGCATAGCTGTTCGCATGGACCGACGAGATCCGGCCGTTGTCATTGACGACATGCATTTCGCCGCCCTTGAGCACGGGCTTGAAGGACCAGCCGGACACGAGATCGAAAACAGGGAATGCTCCGGCTGTGTAGTTGTCGAGAATCTTGAGGGCAATCAGCAAGCGTCCGGTGTCGGCGCTATCGAAGCCCTCGCGCTGGCCGTCTTGCGGTTTCAGCGCCCGCTCGGTGTGCGGCAATTTTCCGCCGGCATAACGGAAATTCGTCTCTCCCAGGAACGCAATGATGCGGCTGATGGTCGTCTCGAATTCCGCTTGGCCGATGATGCCCAGGCGTTCGGCGGACAAGGCGGCGAGGATGTGCGATCCCACGTCCCACATCGTTGTGAACGGATAACCCGTCTGCTTGCCGAATTCGATCCATGACGTGGCCGGGACCATGCCGTTGTAGTTCTTCGCGCCCCAGTCGAAATAGCTCCAGGCCAGGGCCGCGTCCGCCTTCAGCACGCCGTCGTCCAGCGGATACGGATCCGGTCTCTTCCAGTCGCGCACTGATACATCGGCGCGCGCGCTTCGAATGAGATCGACCTTGGGCATCGCCGGACTGACGGTGCGGTAATATTCGTCGAAGTTCACGAGTTTCGTGCCGCGCTGGCTGGAAAGCTCGGCCAGCATGTCCAGGATCAATGCCTGCTTTTCAGGCGTGTTGGCGGTGCCGGGATGGATGCAGAACACCGCATCGTTCTCGGTGCCAAAATAGTCGAGCACCTGCTGCTTGGTGAAATAGGGAAGGTCGGGGGTCCAGGCTTTCTCGAATTTCATCGTGTTCGAGACATGCAGGATGCCGCGTTTGTCGAGGCCGCTGAACCGGCGCAGATCGCCTTTTTCGGCGCTGAAAACAGACGTCCCGGTGGCAGCCAGCGCATTCAGCGTGTTGTCGTCGAAGGCGTCGTTGGGCGGGATGTAGGAGGTCGGGAACTTGCCCGTCGAGCGATAGACCTCGCTTATGCCGTCCCTGATCAGGTCGAAATCCCTTTGCGACGAATTGCCGAGCAGTTCCTGCGGCGTGTGGTTCCAGCCATGCGCGGCGATGTCGTAGTGCTTTTCCGGCAGCATGGCGCGCAGAAAGGCCTTGCTCTTTTCATCCTTGGACAAGAGGCCCGACCGCGGCGACGGGATGATCGCATCGGTAACGGGGTAACCGTCCTCGATCAGCCCGTAGACAAAAGCCATGTGGCTCGGGTCGGTGTCGGTGTCCAGCCTGAGATCATCGACCCGGACGACGACGAGGCGGCTGGTCTGCTTGCTCTGGACGTAGAGTTTCTTCGGCAGAATGCCGCGCACCTTGCCCGTCGATATGGCGGAAAGAACTGCTTGTGCGACATTGGCTGCGTAATCCGCGAGATCGCCGTCGCCGAGGCCTGCCAGCGCAGCGAACGGGATATCGACAACGATCGGATTGCCGCCGGCAGCCAGGCCGGCGATGTTCGCGCCGAGGGTTGGCACGGCCATTGGTGCTGCACCCGCGACCGCCGGTCTGGTCGAGGTCAGGGCGGAGGCGAAGACGTTGACCAGGTCGGTGGTGGTGCTCCAGTAGCCGCCATCGTCTGGCTGCAGCCTGACCTTGTCCTCGACCCCGCCACGCAGCCTGATGAGCGAACGGATCCCGGCCGCGCGCAGCGACGACGCGTCCTGGTGCGAGCGCAGCGGCGAATTGGTTGTCATCGTCAAAGCCGTGATCACGGCCTTCGACTGATATCTCTGGTATTCGTTGATCAGATAGGAAAACGCGGCCTGGATGTCGCTGGCCTGCCGTGCCTGGAAGTACGGATCGTCCGACGTGATGGTGTTTGTGTGCGCGCCGAATTCGATACCGTCCGTATTGAGCAGGGCGGTCTGGCGCAGCCATTTGGCCACTTCGGAATTGTAATCGAGCAAATTGCCCGCAGGATCGATGGGCGCGACCGTGACAAGGATCGGCACCTTGCGGGTCAGGAACGCATCGGCAAGCGCAGCGAGCCGGGCAGGCTTTGCCGTGGCATCGAGCCCGCTGATCGTCACGATCAGCGGGTTGGGCAATTTCTCGGCGGCCTCGGTTCGCGAAATGCCCTTGCCCGCCAATGCCAGCAGCGGCATCGCCAGGCCACCAAGAACAGCGGTGCGTCGGGTTATGTTCATCTCTACCTCCCTGCGGGAACGGCCGCCGCGTATCGTTCCGGACTGACCCAACGGCCATCGGATTGCGCGGAGAATGACTTGAACAGCGCGCGCAGGAAGAGCGCTGCGTCGAGAAGCCGAATGACCGGGAACGCGATGCCGTAGAGCAGCATGCTCGGCCGGCATTCGATGACCGCCACAACAAAGGTGAGCGCGTAATCGACGGCGAGGAACAGCGCCAGAAGGCCAAGCGGCGATACGGGGTGCACGGCGAGTTCGCTTAGCGAGAGAGCCGGCGCTTCGATGCCCGTCGCCAGATAGACGACAGCGGCCACCGGCAGTGCCAGGGCAAACAGCGAAATGACGAGCAGTTCCGCAAGCAGACCGCCCAGCGACAGCCAGAAGCGGCTCGGCCAGACCCCGTGGCGCCGCACAGTCTGCCAGAAACCGAGATACCAGCGCTGAACCTGCTTGCGGTAATCGTTGAGGGTGAACGGATCTTCCGACGAACACCGCGCCTTGGGCGAATAGGCGACGCGACCCAGCCCTTTACGCTGGACCTCGAAGGTCATGTTGAAATCCTCGATGACGAGGCCGGGCGCCGTGATGTCGATCTGGCGCAGCGCGCTCGCGCGGTACATGCTGGCGAAGCCGGGCGCGATGTAGCTGACATTCGTCCATTTCCAGGACTGCCCGTACTGGAACGCCGTCTGCAGGATCCGGTAGAGGCGCGTCCTGTACGCCGCATAGAGCATATCCATGCTCGGCCAGCGCTGTTCGCGCCAGCGCGACAGCACGTGGCCCGCCACTGCCGCCACGTTCGGATCATCGAACAACGGCAAGGCATGTTCGAAATAGTGCCGGTCGATTTCCGAATCCGCGTCCTGGATCAGCACGGCCTGGTAACGATCGCACAGGCGATAGTGGTTGATCGCCTTGTCGATCGCCTTGGCCTTGCCGCCATTCGGCTGGATGTCGAGCGCCCTGCAGCCGGCGGCGCGCGCGATGGCGACGGTGGCGTCACGAGACCCGTCGCTGGCGACGAAGATCTGTCTTGCCGGAATGATCGCCGTCAGGGCCGCAATGCATTTCGGCAGCGCAATTTCCTCGTTGTGGGCGGGGATGACGACGGCGACATCGGCAATGCCGATGGCGGTCGGATTTTCGATACGCCTTCCCGAGCCGATCTCGGCGACAAACCTGGCGAGGCCGACCGCGCACCAGAATGCGATGTTGATGCCCAGCGACGCGCTCAGCACCATCATCAGGACGTTGGCCGCGGCGACGTCGGTCATGGCAAGGTCTGCCACTGCTGATCGGGACCGGAGGGGCGACGTTCGACCAAGGCGGGGCGTTTGACCTGGGGGGCGGTTTTCGTGACCCGACGGGCCTCGATGGACGCCAGCAAATCCCGGTGACTTTGGCGGATGCCGTCCGCGAGCGCCACCTGCTGGCGCCAGCCCAGCGCCTGTATCTTGGTGGTGTCGGGCCAGCGGCCACGATGATCGGCAATGAAGTGCTTTTCGAAGACGGGGTTGCCGAGAAGACCGGTTGCTGTTTTCACCAGCTCGAACAGCTCGCGGATGGTGATCTGCGTGGCGCCGCCGATGTTGTAGACCTCGGCATTTTCGCCCTTTTCCATCACCGTCAGCAGGCCGCGTACGAGATCGTCGACATGCAGGAAGGTACGGGTCTGGCTGCCATCGCCATAGATCGGCACCGGCTTGCCGGCGATCAGCCGCGACAGCATCTGCGGGACGACACGCTGGTCGTCCGGCGACATTGCGGGACCGTAGGTGTTGAAGATGCGCACGATGCGAACGTCGACATTGTGCTTGCGCCCCCAGAAGCGGGTCAGCGCTTCGCCGAAGCGTTTTCCCTCCTCATAGGGACTGCGCGGCCCGACCGGATCGACCCTCCCGACATAGCTTTCCGGCTGCGGGAAAACCTCGGGGTCGCCATAGGCCTCCGCCGTGCTGGCAAAGAGATATTTGGCCTTCGACCGGCGAGCCACCTTCAACAGGTTCAGCGCACCGAGGGACGAGGCCATCAGCATTTCTTCGCCGAGCAGCGCGATGTTGGGAACGCCCGTCGGACAGGCCAGGTTGTAGACATGGCTGTAGCGTCGACGCAGCAGGCGACTGCATGAAGCGGCATCGGCGATGTCGAGCTTCAGGAAACGGAATTTCGGATACCGCGCGAGATCCGCGACATTGGATTTTCGACCAGTCGAAAAGTTGTCGGCACAGTCGACGGAGGCGCCCTGTTCGAGAAGGCGGCGGGCAAGGTTGGTTCCCACAAACCCGGCTCCGCCAGCGATCAGGCACTTGAGCTCTTTGGTCTTGTTCATATGAGCAATCCAGCATTGAGTGCAGGGGAAATCGCACCTAGTCGTTGTGCGCTTTTCACATGGAATGAACATTTCCACAGGCAATGCAACTAATCGTTAACGATATGGTCAACGGCTTTGGTTAATTACGCCTCTGTAATCATTATGTTTTTTTGAGTAGCCGGCATTACATGAGCTATCTTGCAACAAAGGTGTCCGAAAATGGAACACCGATGAAGCTTGACAAGCCGATGCGTCCGTAGCAGCCGAAAAGCTCGTTTTCCCACCTCCTGCGCCGTTCCCAAGGCGCGAATCCGTCCCGGAAATCAAACTGGCACAAACGTTGCGCTTTGCCCTGTGGGTGCGAACCGCGACGCCAGGCAGCTTGTCCAGCTTCCCCGGCATCACGGCTCGCAAATTCAGGATACAGCGTCGAAACACGTCGCTGTAAGAGCAGGAGGCGTGACATGACCGTACTGGTCGGGCAATCGCGAGGAGCGATGCTCCTTTCAAAACTGGAAATGCGTACAGCCACGATCGGCGTCGTGGGTCTCGGCTATGTCGGCTTGCCGTTGGCGACGGCGACGGCGCGTGCCGGCTTCAAGGTGATCGGCTTCGACGTCGACAACAGCAAGGTCGAAAAGCTGAGGACCGGCCGCTCCTATATCGGCGCGGTCACCGACGAGACGCTACAGTCTGTCATGTCGGACGGATCGTTCAGGCCGACATCCGACTTTGCGGCTTTCGCTGAATGCGATGTCATTTCCATATGCGTGCCGACGCCACTGACCAAGCAGCGCGAGCCCGACCTATCCTTTGTCGAGAACACGACCCGCGCCATCGCCGCGCATTTGAGAAAGGACCAGCTGATCGTTCTTGAATCCACCACCTATCCTGGAACCACGGATGAGGTGATGAAGCCGATCCTCGAAGCGGGGGGCTATCGATCGGGGCGGGACTTCTTTCTCGGCTATTCTCCCGAACGCGAGGATCCGGGCAGCGCCGGATTCGAAACCACGACCATTCCCAAGGTTGTCGCCGGCGATGGTCCGGTCGCGGCCGCGCTGGTCGCGCAATTCTATGGCGCGATCGTCGACAAGGTCGTTCCTGTTTCAAGCATCAAGGTCGCCGAAGTGGTGAAGCTCACCGAGAACATCTTCCGGGCGGTCAATATCGCCCTGGTCAATGAGCTCAAGGTGATTTACGGCGCCATGGGCATCGACATCTGGGAAGTGATCGAGGCGGCAAAGACCAAGCCGTTCGGCTACATGCCTTTCTACCCCGGGCCTGGGCTTGGCGGCCACTGCATACCGATCGACCCGTTCTATTTGACATGGAAGTCGCGTGAATTCGAAGTGTCGACGAAATTCATCGAGCTCGCCGGCGAGATCAATGTCTCCATGCCGCATTACGTGATGTCGAAGCTGACGGAAGCACTCGACACGCATCTTGGCCTGCCGCTCAGCCAGGCGTCCATCCTCATCGTCGGCGTCGCCTACAAGAAGAACGTTTCCGACGTTCGCGAAAGCCCGGCGCTGAAGCTGATCGAGTTGCTGGAAACGCGCGCTGCCGACATCGCCTATCACGACCCGCACGTTGCGCGCATCCCAAAGACACGCAAGCACCCGACACTTGCCGGCAAGAACTGCATCCGGCTCAGCCGTGATTCCATCGGCGCCTATGACGCCGTGGTCATCGTCACCGATCATGACGGGCTCGATTACGGCTTGTTGGCCAACCATTCGCGGCTGATCATCGACACGCGCAACGCCATGCAGCGCAACGGCATTGTCTGCGATCGGGTGGTCAAGGCCTAGAGCCTGTTCCATCCCGATGGAATCGGGATGGGGCTCTATCTCTTTGTTTGAGCATGATCTTTCCCGAAAACCGGATTCCACTTTTCGGGATCATGCTCTAGTCCTGCGGCGGCTAAACCCTCTCAGCGTGGTGGTGCGTTCAGCAATGCGCGCACCACCGCGTCAAAAGCCGGCTTCGGCTGAAGCCGTTCGTCGAAGAGGGCTGGGCGTGCCTTGCCGGATCGGCGCCTTTCCCGGGTCTGGCGCCGAACCACCCAATTGTCGAAATCCGAGATACCCCAGAACACCAGGCGCTTGACGGCCGGTCGGCTCAATACCGCTGTCAGGAACTCTTCGTAGTAGGCCGCGACTTCAATGTCGCGAACCGCAATGTCGGCGGGCATGGTGGAGTCGTTGACGTCGAGTTCCGAAATGAAGACGTCGAGACCGAGATCCGCCAACCGGTCGATGAAGCGCACCGTGGAGTCAGCCGACGCCTTGTGCATCGACGACAGATGGCTCTGGATGCCGATCGCATGCAGCGGGCTGCCCATGACCTTGATCTGCTCGATCAGCCGCAACATGTTGTCCCGCTTGGTCTGGGACCAGTCGGTGGCGCATTCCAGATTGTAATCGTTGAGGGCGAGGCGCGCGACAGGGGCACAGTCCCCGGCGAGGCGCAGGCAGTAATCGATGAACTGCAGCCCGAAAGTCTGGACGAAGAATTCGTCGCGCAACGGTGCCTGCTCCCCGACGATCTCGTTGAAGACATCCCACGAGACCGCCTGGGGGTAGTGCTGCATGACATCGCCGATGAAGCCGCCATAGCTGCGCTTCACCCGTTCGAAGTTTTCACTTCGCGCCCAGCGGATCGGCTCTTCATGCCAGAACAGCGTATGGCCGTGGAATGCCATGTCGTTGGAAGCCGCGAAGCCGGCGATCGCATCCGCCGGACCGAAATTGTACGGCGCGGCACGGCGCGGGCGCAGAAATCGCGGCTTCAACTGCCATTCGGGCACGATCAGCCGGCAGTGGTGCGCAAGCAGCCGGCGATATAGCGGATCGGCATGTCCGGAAAACGCGCAGCCGATCTCCAGTCCGCGGGATTTTCCCAATTCGCCGAGCGATAGGCCGGAACAATCCAGAGCCGTTGTCCGCTGGGTTTCGATATCTGGGGGCGGGGAAGCAACATGGAGCACCGCCCGTTTCACACCGCCGCCACGAACCCGTCCAGCACGCGTTTCTGGCCGGCCTTGTCGAAGTCGATGGTCAGCTTGTTGCCTTCGATGGCGGAAATGTTGCCGTTGCCGAATTTCTGGTGGAAGACGCGGTCGCCGACGCTGAAGGCGGACGGCGTGTCGGAGACGGATTTGGCGACCAGCTCGCCGTCGATGGTGCGGCCCTTGACCGAGGTGCGGCCGGCACCATAGCCGGAATCGGTTTCGCCATAGCCGATGCGTTCGACCTGGTGGCCGGAGCGCGAGCCCCAATTGCGGTCGGTCGCCTCGGTGCGGTTGGCCTGCGCGCGCTGCCAGCCCGGCGTTGCGTAGGTGTTGGAGAAGGCGCCGGACTTTTCCGCGCCGCCATTGTTGGCGCCGACGCTGTCGAAGCGCGAGGCGCCGTAGGGGTTCTGCCTGCCTGCACCCTGGCCGCCACGGCCCGGGGCGAACGAGCCGCCGCCATAGGAATTGCCGTAGCCGCCATAGGAATTGCCGCTTTCGGCGACCTCGACATGGGCTTCCGGCAGTTCGTCGAGGAAGCGCGACGGTATGGTCGATTGCCACAGGCCATGGATGCGGCGGTTGGAGACGAACCACAGATGCAGGTTCTTCTTGGCGCGGGTCAGGCCGACATAGGCCAGCCTGCGCTCTTCCTCCAGCCCGGAACGGCCACCTTCATCGAGCGCGCGCTGATGCGGGAACAGGCCTTCCTCCCAGCCAGGCAGGAAGACGGTCTCGAATTCGAGGCCCTTGGCCGAATGCAGCGTCATGATGTTGACGGCGTCGAGCTCGGCATTCTGCTCGGCGTCCATGACCAGCGCGACATGCTCGAGGAAGGAGCGCAGCGATTCGTATTCCTCCATGGAGCGGATCAGCTCCTTGAGGTTCTCCAGCCGGCCCGGGGCTTCGACGGAGCGGTCGTTCTTCCACATGTCGGTGTAGCCGCTCTCTTCGAGGATGGTCTCGGCAAGCTCGGTGTGCGGCGTGGTCTCCAGCGCCTTCTGCCAGCGCTCGAAATTGGCCGACACCTCGCGCAATGCGGCGCGCGGCTTCGGCTTCAATTCGTCGCTTTCAGCCAGCTTGGTGGCGGCTTCAAGCATCGGCACGCGAAGCGCGCGGGCCGTGTCGTGGATCTGGCGGATGGTGGCTTCGCCCAGCCCGCGCTTGGGCACATTGACGATACGCTCGAAGGCAAGGTCGTCGGCGCCTTGCGCGACGACGCGGAAGAAGGCCAGCGCGTCGCGGATTTCGAGGCGCTCATAGAAGCGCGGACCGCCAATGACGCGGTAGTTGAGGCCGAGTGTGACGAAGCGGTCCTCGAACTCGCGCATCTGGAAGGACGCGCGCACCAGGATGGCCATGTCGTTGAGATTGTGCTTCTGCCGCTGGTAAGCCTCGATGGTCTCGCCGACGGCGCGGGCTTCCTCCTCGGAATCCCAGGCGGCGTGGACGTGCACCTTGCCGTCCTCGGGCTCGTCGCGGTCGGTGAACAGCGTCTTGCCGAAGCGGCCCTCATTGTGGGCGATGAGATGCGAGGCGGCACCCAGTATGTGCGCGGTCGAGCGGTAGTTGCGTTCCAGGCGGATGATGGTGGCGCCGGGAAAATCCTTGTCGAAGCGCAGGATGTTGTCGATCTCCGCGCCGCGCCAGCCATAGATCGATTGATCGTCGTCGCCGACGCAGCAGATATTGACCTTGTTATCGCTTACGGCCGCACGCGAGCTTCGCTCGCTGGCCTCCGCGGGTGCGGCCTGGCCGGCCGACGCCCGGTCGGGCTTGCGGCCTTCGGCCGGTCGCAGATCATTTGATGTCGAAGCGCGTCCGGCATCGGGCCGCTGCGCCAGCAGGCGCAGCCACATATACTGGGCGGTGTTGGTGTCCTGATACTCGTCGACGAGGATGTATTTGAAACGCTTGTGGTACTCTTTCAGCACATCGGGATTGGCGCGGAAGATGCGGATCGGGTGGCAGAGCAGATCGCCGAAGTCGCAGGCGTTCAGCGTCTGCAGCCGGGCCTGATAGGCCTTGTAGAGTTCGCGGCCCTTGCCGTTGGCGAAGGCGCGGGCGTCGCCCTCGGCGATATCGGCCGGCCCTTGCCCCTTGTTTTTCCAGCCGTCGATCATCTGGGCGAACTGCTTGGCCGGCCAGCGCTTGTCGTCCAGACCTTCGGCCTGGATCAGCTGCTTGATCAGCCGCACGACGTCGTCGGTGTCGAGGATGGTGAAGTCGGATCTCAAGCCCGCCAGCTCCGCGTGGCGGCGCAGTAGCTTGACGCCGATCGAGTGGAAGGTGCCGAGCCAAGGCATGCCTTCGACCGCTTCGCCGACCAGATGACCGATGCGGGTCTTCATTTCGCGCGCGGCCTTGTTGGTGAAGGTCACCGCGAGGATCTGTGACGGGAAGGCCTTGCCGGTGGCGAGAATGTGGGCGATGCGGGTCGTCAAGACACGGGTCTTGCCGGTGCCGGCGCCTGCCAGCACCAGAACCGGGCCTTCGGTGGTTTCCACCGCCAGCCGCTGCTCGGGGTTCAGCCCCTTCAGATAGTCCGGCGCGTTGTTGTGGCCGCTGCGGGCAGCCATGGCGCGCGCGGCAATGCCCGACGGGGCTGCGGGCCGCGCATTGGGTTCGTCGAAAAAGGGCATGTCTTCGGAAAAGCCGGACATCTCCCCCGAATGTAGTGATTCGGCGACGAAAGGCCAGAAGTGTCTACGGTTTGTTCCGCTTTAGCAGCCAGATTGCCGATCGGCGTCCGAATATTATCGCCCCAGCGCTCGACAGTTGGCCCAAATGCGCTCTGCCAGGCTTTACCTGGCCGCTGCCCGCAGCCTTTCGCCGATCTTGTCGACCACATAGCCCGCATCCCGTGCCGCACCATGGATCATCGTCGAGGACGTCGAGTGCTGGAAATGCAGGCCGCAGACATAGAGGCCGGGTTCGCCTTCAACAGCACCGCGATACTGTTTCACCCGGCCGGTTTCGTCGAATACCGGCAGCCTGATCCAATCCAGCCCCGCCCGGAAACCCGTGCACCAGATGATGTTGGCGACATCGAGAACCTGGCCGTCGTCGAGCATCGGCTTGCCATCCTGGACGCCGGCGACGCGGGACACCCGGCGGACGCCGGCAGCGTCCAGGTCCTGCGGCTTGACCCGGATCAGCGGCAGGCCATGCGAGAGTTGCTCAGGTTTGGCCTTTCGGCCCATTGGCGTATCGACGGTGAGCAGTCGGTGGAAAACAATGCGGAAGACGACCGGGAGGACCAGACGCATGGCGAAATAGCCATTGTAGGCGACCGGGATGTTGCCCGGATGCCGGCCAGCCAGCCAGACCTGGTGCGTAGGCGCGAGATCCATGGCGATTTCCGCCCCGGAATTGCCGGCTCCGACCAGCAGCACACCGCCCGGGTTGAGCTGAGAAGGATTCTTGTAGGCGCTCGAAGGCAATTGCCGGATCGACGGATCGAGCAGTGCGGCAAAATCGGGGATCTTCGGTTTCTGGTAGCTCGAGGCCGCGGCCACGACATGGCTCGCGACGTAACGGGTCCGACCGGATGTGACGATGTAGCGGTTGCCGGAACGGGTCACCTCGTCGACCTTGACGCCGGTGCGCACCGGCAGGGCGAATTTTTTCGCATAGGCCTCGAGATAATCGGCCATGTCGTCCTTGCTCGGGAAGGAATAGCGGTCACTGGGGAAGGGCATGCCGATCAGCCCGTCAAAGCGTGCCGGCGTGAACAGGCGCAGCGAATCCCAGCGTGAACGCCAGATGTCGCCGACGCGTTCGCGTGCCTCCAGGATGACGAACTTCAGGCCCTTGCGGGCGAGATGGTAGCCGACGGACAGGCCGTTCTGGCCGGCGCCGATGACGACGACATCGACATGTTCTTCCCCGAGCGCTGGCCGCGTTTCGTCACCTGATGGCGCCTGGCTACCTGCTGCCTGCAGCGCGCCAGCCTCAAGTTGCGTGAACGCGGCCCCTTGCTCCAGCAGTGAGCCGGCACGTGCCTTGGTCTCGGCGATACCGATATCGCGGCTGCCACGTGGCTTCATTGCGTGCATTGAAGTCGGGCCAAGTGTCGAAGTTGGATTCATGATCGTCTCCATGGTTTTCGTCAACCGCGGAGCAAAATAGCGAATCGGCACACGGACGCTTCGGGGAGACACCCCATCAGGCAAAAGAAATGGCATGGGGATTTTTACCCATGTCGCTGCGTTGTCTAGAGCAGGCCGTTCTGGAAAGCGTAAGCTGTCGCCGCAGCGCGAGAGTTGACCGCCAGCTTGTCGAATATGTTGCTGACATGCCGGTCCACGGTCTTTTCGCTGAGACCCAACTCAGTCGCTATCAGCCTGTTGGTCTTGCCGGTGGCGACAAGGCCAAGAACTTCGATCTCGCGCCGGGTCAGGCCGTGCGGACGTGAATTTGTCGGCGCGATCAGCGCAGTGACACGGTCGCGGTCGGGCGCGGCGCCAAGTTCCGTGAAGACCGCCCGGGCGGCATCGAATTCAAGCTCGGCGCTGTCCTCGTCGCCAAGCTTTCGGCAGGCCTGCCCGGCCAGGACGCGCAGCCGCGCTTCCAGATAGGGAGCGCCAGCGTGCTGCCAGGTCGTCAGCGCGGCACGGAAGTGGCCTAGCGCTGCCGCCGGATTGTCTTCACTCAGTTCGATTTCCCCTCTCGCCTGGGATGCCATCGCAGCAAGAGTGTCGGTGGCGAAACGATCGGCGATCGCCTGCAATTCCTCGCAGGCGTCGCGCGCCTCCTCGACCGCACCCGCAGCGATCATGATCTCTATCAGCGCCGGTAGCAGGCGGGCGCGGCTCAGCGGAGTGTTGGTCGTGGCAAGCACGCGGCGAATGGTTGCCGCCGCCTGTTCGGCCCGGCCTTGCATGAGACGCAGCAAGGCCATGCCGGGCTGCGGTTCGAGCCCGAGCCGGCTGGCGGCGCGGTAAAGCTCCTCGGCGGCGGCGAACTCACCGCGCAGCCGATGGATTTCGGCTTCCTGATAGGCCGCGCCGGCCGTCGCCTCGTTGCCGATCACGTGGGCCAGTGACTGGGTCGCGCGCCGGGCTTCGGCAATTGACTCCTGCCAGGCGCCGTTCAATTCCATGATTTCAGCGCGGTGCAGCAGACAAATGCCGTTGAACTGGACCAGCTGTGGCTGCGACCCGCACCAGTTCGACAGCGCCTCGGTCCACTCGCGCGAGCGGTCGAGCGCATAGACTTGCCGGCAGGCGGCGATGAGGTTGCAATAGATGAGGCCAGTGATGATCGGCGAAAGCTTGCCGTCGGCGGCTGGCAGCATGGCCTCGTCGAGTAAAGCGATGCCTTCCTCGATCCTGCCTTGCCGCACCAATGCGCGGCCGAGATAGCATCTGGCGAAGGCGATCAGGTCGATATCGCAACAGCGTTCGCCGATCGCCAGCGCCTGCCTTGCCAGCCCCTCCGATGCCGGATCGTTACCGGTCAAGAGTTCCTTCTGGGCCGCCAACAACACCAGATAGCCTTGTGCGGCGCATTCGCGGCCAAAGCCGTCCGCCAGGCGCTGCGCCCGCTGTAACCAGGCTGTTGCGCGTCCTTCCTCGCGCAACGCCAGAAGCCGGAAACCACCGAAGAATGCCCAATACGCAGCCTGGTCGTCACGGCCCGCGTCGAGATGGATGTTGAAGAGACGCTCGCCGGTGGCGAAGATTTCCTGATCGCGGTCAAGCATGCCGGCCGACCAGAGCAACCGTTCCAGGTCTTCCGGACCCAGCGACGTGATTTCGTCCGTTGCCCGCAGCAGCTCGAATGCATCTGCCCACGCCCGCCGATCGTAGGCGTGACGAGCCTGTTCGAGCAAGGAAGCGGCATCGGCTTTCATGGGCAAAGCATAGCATTTCCTGATGGCCGGCAGAAGAATGGCGAATGCCAGCGCCCCTTCGGTTCGGAATGAGCGGCCCCAGGACCAGATGGAGGAATGACACGTACTTTATCCAAGCGCCCCCTGATTTGACACCGTGCACGGGCGGGCGGAAAACTGCCGCAACGAGATGAAACAGAATCGAAAGCGGGCTAGTTTCCATTTCGTGACGGCGGTTTTCGGCCGCCCGCCCGCTGGGCTTGAAGGAGTGTCGTTGTGGCAACCGTCCTTACCGCCGTGATCCTTTTCCTCATCGGTCTGATACTTGGCGGCGGCGGTATCTGGTTGGCTTCGCTGGGCGGCAGCTGGTACTACATCATCGTCGGTGTCGCCTTCCTGGTCGCCGCCTGGCTGCTTTACCGGCGCCGGTCGACCGCACTGTGGCTTTACGCGGCGATCGTGCTCGGCACGCTTTGCTGGGCAGTGTGGGAAACGGGCTTCGACTGGTGGGAGCTGGGTCCACGCGGCGGCATCATCGTGCTGGTGGCGCTGTGGCTGTTGACGCCATGGGCGAGGCGGGGCCTTGCCGGGCCCGACGGCCGGGCGCCGCTCATCCTTGCCGTGCTGGCGTCACTGGCGGTGGCCGGCTATTCGATGACGACGGACCCAAAGGACATTGCCGGCGAACTCGACACCGACAAGGTGATCCCCAACGCCAATCTTGGCGGCGATGTGCCGGCCGGCGAGTGGCACTTCTACGGCCGCACGCCGTTCGGGCAGCGCTACTCGCCGCTCGGCCAGATCACGCCGGACAATGTCGCCAGCCTGCAGCCAGCCTGGACCTACCGCACCGGCGATGTGAAGGGGCCCGACGACATTGGCGAGACCACCTATCAGGTGACGCCGCTCAAGATCGGCGACACGCTCTATATCTGCACGCCGCACAATTTCGCCATCGCCATCGACGCCGCGACCGGCAAGGAGAAATGGCGCTACGACCCCAAGATCAAGCTCGACAAGGACCGCCAGCACCAGACCTGCCGCGGCGTTTCCTACTATGCCGATGCTGCCATCGCCGCAGGCCAGCCCTGCGGAAACCGTGTCTACCTGCCGACCTCGGACGCGCGGCTGATCGCGCTGGACGCCGCCAACGGGCAGGTCTGTCCCGCCTTTGCCGAGGGCGGCACGCTGAACCTCTTGACCAACATGCCCTATCCGAAGTCGGGCTATTATTACTCGACCTCGGCGCCGCTGATCGTGGGTGGCAAGATCATCGTCGGCGGCGCGGTCAACGACAATTACTCGACGCAGGAGCCGTCCGGCGTCATCCGCGCGTATGACGCCGCCACCGGCAAGCTGCTGTGGAACTGGGATTCCGGCAATCCGGACCAGACGACGCCGCTGCCGGCCGGGCAGACCTACACCGCCAACTCGCCCAACATGTGGTCGACGCCGAGCGCCGACGAAAAGCTCGGATTGCTCTACGTGCCGCTTGGCAACCAGACGCCGGACCAGCTCGGCGCGGGACGCAGCGCCAATGTGGAGAAGTTCTCCTCCTCGATCACCGTGCTCGACCTCAACACCGGGCAGTTGAAATGGGTGCGGCAGACGGTGCACCACGACCTCTGGGACATGGATGTGCCGGCGCAGCCGAGCCTGATCGACATCACCAGGGCCGACGGCACCGTCGTGCCGGCGCTGGTTGGGCCGACCAAGCAGGGCGACCTCTATGTGCTTGACCGGCGCACCGGCGAGCCGGTGATTGCGGTCAAGGACGTGCCGGCGCCGGGCGGCGCGATCGAGGGGGACAAGGCTTCACCGACGCAGCCGTCGTCCGACCTCAGTTTCAACCCCAGGCCGCTGACCGATGCCGACATGTGGGGCATCACCATGTTCGACCAGCTGGCCTGCCGGATCGCCTTCCACAAGCTGCGTTATGAGGGACGCTATACCCCGCCGTCGCTGCAAGGATCTCTGATCTATCCCGGCAATTTCGGCGTCTTCAACTGGGGCGGCGTGGCGGTCGATCCAGTGCGGCAGGTGCTGTTCGGTATGCCGACCTATCTCGCCTTCACGTCCAGGCTTATTCCCCGCGCTGACGTGCCGCCGCCGGGTGACAACACCAAGGGCAGCGAGCAGGGGCTCAACCGCAATGAGGGCGCTCCCTACGCGGTGGTGATGGGCCCGTTCCTGTCGCCGCTCGGCGTTCCCTGCCAGGCGCCGCCCTGGGGCTATGTCGCTGGCGTGGATCTGAGGACTGGCGCAATCGCATACAAGCATCGCAACGGCACCGTCTATGACATGACGCCGCTGCCGCTGCCGTTGAAGGTCGGCGTGCCGGGCATTGGCGGGCCGATGATCACCGCCGGCGGCGTCGCCTTCCTGGGTGCCGCGGTCGACGACTATCTGCGCGCCTACGACCTGACATCGGGCAAGCAGCTGTGGCGCGCCCGGCTGCCGGCCGGCGGGCAATCGACGCCGATGACCTATGCGGTGGCCGACGGACGCCAGTTCGTGGTCATCGTCGCCGGCGGCCACGGCTCGGTCGGCACCAAGCCGGGAGATTATGTGATGGCTTACGCGCTGCCGAAATAGGGGCGGGATTCTGGCTGGATGAGTGATCCGCTAGGTTTTGCAATTCCGGCAACTTTGGCGCCGCCCCTCATCGCCCTGCCGGGCACTTCTCCCCGTATAGGGACGGGGAGAAGGACGCCCTCATCGATGGTTTCGCCAATCGACGGCGTTGCAGGAATGGCGCAGCGCTGAAGTTGCCTCTTCTTCCCGTCCTATACGGGGAGAAGGTGGCGGCAGCCGGATGAGGTGCGGCGCTAACCATGGTCAGCAAAAGCGTCGCAATGCGGCACGCCCTCCCGCCAGCGATTGTCGGCCGTGCCCTTCTAGCCAAGCCCGAGATGGCTCTTCAGGCTGGGCACCGAGCCGAGCACCTGGTTGGTCAGGTCGGGGCCGGCGGCCGCTTCGGCTTGCTGGACCAGCGTCTCGCCAGCCTTCTGGATCTGGGCAAAATCGAGCCCGGATGCCTTGAGCGCGGCGAGGCCGTTGACCAGCGCGCCGGCCTTCTCGCCGAGAACGCCGCCCAGCGCGCCCTGCAGCGATGACAGGAAGCCGCCGCCACTGGCTGGGGCGGCGGCCATCACGTCATACTGGTGGGCAAGGTCGTCCGCGCCGGGGATCTTGGCGAAGAACGACGAGGCGCTGGTGCCTTCGGCCTCGTGCTCGAGCACCGAGAAAATGGTGCCGACGACCTTCTCGGTCGTCGCCTGGTCGAGACCCGCTCTTTGCGAGACGGTGTTGACGATATCCTGGACGTTCATGGTCTCACCTCAACCTTGGATTTTCGTGTCTGTGCGGCGGTTCCGGTCACTGCGGACCCTGACCAGCGATCGCCTGCCTGCATTCACAACCATCGAGCGCAGTGCCATGGCGGCAGCCACGGCAAGAACGAACGCGCTGGCGAGCATCGGGGAAGGCAAGGTCATCGGTGTCGCTCCTTCTGGGGCCGGGACGTGAAGGCACACGCCAAGATGCCATCGATAGCAGGCAGCTTCCCTCACTATTGTGGCAGCGCCAGCAGGATTTGTCGCCGATGACCAAAAAGTGATGACGGAGCGCCTGTGGCGCTGGCTTTGCTGGCCGCGCCGCAACGCCGCCGGCGACGCCGCGAGGCGATCGACGGCCGGGTGAATGCTCGACTGGACCGTGCCGGCTTGATCCCTATGTAGCCTCTGTATCGAAGCTCGAAGCCGAGGAATGCCCCATGACGAAATCAGCCGACACGACACAAGCAAAGCCCGCCATCACCCAGGCGATGATCGATGCCTATGACGAATACACGCATCTGACGCTCGATCGCCGCCGCTTCATGGAGCAGCTGACCCGGCTTGCCGGATCGGGCGCGGCGGCGGCGGCGATCGCGCCGCTTTTGGCGGCGAACTCCGCCCAGGCGGCTATCGTCGCCGAGAACGATGCCCGCGTGAAGGGCGAGGACATCACCTATCCCGGCGGCAGCGGCGAGATGAAGGGCTATCTGGTCAAGCCGGCTGACCAGTCGGGCAAGCTCGGCACCGTCATCGTCATCCATGAGAACAGAGGGCTGAACCCGCATATTCGTGACGTGGCGCGGCGCGTGGCGTTGGAGGGTTTCGTAGCGCTCGCCCCCGATTTCCTGTCGCCGCTGGGTGGCACGCCGAGTGATGAAGACAAGGCGCGCGACATGTTCGCCAAACTGGACTCCACGCAGACGGTCGCCGACGGCGTGGCGACCGTCGCCTTCCTGAAGGCCGACAAGGACGGCAACGGCAAGGTCGGTGCTGTCGGCTTCTGCTGGGGTGGCGGCACCGCAAACATGCTGGCCGTCAACGCGCCCGATCTCAGCGCCTCCGTTGCCTATTACGGCATGCAGCCGAAGGCCGCCGACGTATCGAAGATCAAGGCGGCGTTGCTGCTGCACTATGCCGGGCTCGATGAGCGCACCAACGCCGGCATCGATGCCTTCAAGAAAGAACTCGACGCGGCGCATGTCGAATACGAGGTCTACGTCTATGAAGGCGCAAACCATGCCTTCAACAACGACACCTCGGCGGCGCGCTACGACAAGAAGGCGGCCGACCTTGCCTGGGGCAGGACCATCGCTTTCCTCAAGCAGAAGCTGGCGTAGCGGCCAGCATCAGGCCGCGGGCGCCCAGACCGTCTCGAAGGCTGGCGACAGGGTGAAGCCGGCCGGCAGCACGGATTTCGGGGGCGGGCGGCGCACGCCTTCCTGCAGATAGCGCAGCGCGGACATCAGCCCGTTCATCGTATAGGGCTTGGCGATGACGCCGATCGCGCCGGCGAAATGGTCGGGAATCCGTTTCGGGTTCGCGGTCATGAAAACGACCATCGAGTTCTTCTTCTCGCCGATATATTCGGCGACCTCGACGCCGGTCGGACCATCGGTCAGGTGGATGTCGACAAAGGCGATGTCGGCTTCCGTCGAGTCCACCATGGCCTTGGCTTCGGCCGAGGAGGTTGCCCAGCCCACGACGCTGTGGCCGGCTTCCTCGACAAGGCTTTCCAGTTCCATTGCCAGCAGCGCTTCGTCCTCGACGATCAGGACCTTGAGCGGTTCAATCATGACACATTCCCTTTTTGCTGCGGTTCGTTCGGCATCGAGATGACGACCTTGGTGCCGGGGCCGGCGTCGCGCCATTCGATATCGGCATGCAACTGTCGGGCAAGCGACTTGATCAGCCGCATGCCGAAAGAGGCGTCGCCACTGGCATCGGCCATGCCGACACCATCGTCGGACACCTCGATGTTGAAGTGGCCGTCGGGCTGGCTCATCTTGATGCCGATGCGGCCCGCCGTGGTGCCGTCGGGCTTTTCCTTGAAGGCATGCTTCAAGGCGTTGGTGACAAGCTCGTTGACCATCAGGGCGACCGGCGTCGCCTTTTCCGCCGAAATGACGATCGGTTCGAGATCAAGCGTCGACTTGATTTCGGCGCGTCCCGAAGCCGTCAACAAATCGGTTACGAGATCCCTGGCGAAATCGGCGACATCGAACCTGCTGACGTCCTTCGACTGGTAGAGCCGGCGGTGCACGGTGCTCAACGCCTCGATGCGCTCCAGCATGGTGGCCAGCGATTTCTTCGTCGCTGCATCCTTTATTGTGCGGCTCTGCATGACGATAAGCGAGGAGATCATCTGCAGGTTGTTCTTCACGCGATGATCGACTTCGTGCAGCAGGGTCGTCTGCGCTTCGAGCGCGGCTTCGAGTTCCCTGGTGCGCTCCTTCACCGCCTTTTCGAACCGTTCCTTGTCCGCCGTGATGCGATGCTCAGACCGCTTGCGGTCCGAGACGTCGAGCTGCGAGGCAAAGAAGAACAGGAGTTCACCGCGATCATTCGAGACCGGGCTGATGTAGAGCGCGTTCCAGAAGGTCGAGCCGTCCTTGCGATAGTTCAGGATGTCGACGCTGACATCGATCTTCTCAGCAATCGCTTCACGCAGTTGGTCGACCGTTGCCTTGTCGGTTTTCGGGCCCTGCAGGAATCGACAGTTCTTGCCCAGCACCTCCTGCCGCTCATAGCCGGACAGACGCAGGAAGGCGTCGTTGACGAAGACGATCGGGTTGTCGGCCTGCCGCGGATCGGTGATGATCATCGACATGCGTGTGGCGCGGATAGCTGCCGCGAAAGGGTCGCCCTTGCCGTGCTCGACATGAAGGTCGTCCGTCATGTGCCATGCGTCGGCAGGTTCCCTGGTCCGTTTCCAGTCCATCTTGTCACTCCAAGCCGTGTTCGTGGGGACAACGGCTCAGATGCGGGATTGGTTCAATCTTGAGCTTGTTGTCGCAGTCCGTCGTAGCCGGGAACCAGATCGTGACTTCTGCAAGCATTTGAAGTTATTCTATTTTTGACGCTCAGTTGGCGGATGCCGGCTTGTGGAAGGCGACGCCGGCAACCACCAGGGCAATGCCGAGGCAATCGGTCAGGCTTGGGATCTGGTGGAGCACGACGACGCCGATCAGCGTCGCGGTGACTGGCAGCAGCGACAGCATCAGCGCAAAGCTCGAGCGCGGCAGCCGCGACATGGCGAGCTGGTCGCAAATGTAGGGAATGACCGACGAGCAGATGCCGACGCCGATGGCCGCGAGCAACAGCGGCGGTGAGAAAAAGGCGGGCAGCGCATCGGTGAAGCCGAACGGCAGCACGACGATGAAGGCGACCGCCATCGCCGCGCCAAGGCCGGCGATGCCGTCGCCCGCGCCCGAGCGAGCGACGCGGTGGCCGAGCACGATGTAACCGACGAACAGTGCGCCGTTGAGGAAGGCCCAGAACAGTCCGACGGGATCATCGGCCCATTTGACGTCGATAAGCAGCAAGGTGCCGATGACGGCAACGGCAAGGGCGGCGAGATTGCGAAGGCTCCTGAGCCCAATCACCGCTACGCCAATGGTGCCGACGAACTCGATTGCCGCCACCAGCGAGATCGGCAAGCGGTCGAGCGCCAGGTAGAAGGAACAGTTCATCACCGCCAGACAGGCGCCGAAGGCCAGCAACAACAGAGCCGTTGGGCGATTGGCGCGGGCGAAGGTTCGCCACGGGCGAGTCAACGGCATGAAGATCAGCGCGGCGGTGGCGATGCGCAGCCATGCCATGCCGAGCACGCCGACATGTGGGAACAGCAGCACGGCGAATGCCGGCCCAAGATAGTGGAAGACGGCGCTGACGCCGAACCAGACATGTGGCGGCAGTTTTGTCGACAGCCTGCCGAAGGCAGCGCCGGCAAGGGCAGGGCTGGTAGCAGGGGCTTGTGTCTGATTGGCCATCGGATCAGTATCGCAGGCGATTTTTCCGATTTATATGGAAGATGATTGGCGTAACTGGCCATCTTGCACCCAGAACAAAGGAGTTTTCCATGAAACGCCTTCGAACAGAAAAAACCGATCTCGACGCGTCGGATATGAAGATCCTGCGCCTGCTGGAGAAGGATGCGCGCACCAGCACGGCGGAACTGGCGCGCTCGGTCGGCCTGTCGGCGCCGAGCGTGGCCGAACGCATCAAACGGCTGCAGGAAAGCGGCGTGATCGAAGCCTATTCGGTCCGGATCAACCCCGCGGCGCTTGGGCTGCCGTTGTCGGCATGGCTGCGCATTCGGCCGGTGCCGGGGCAACTGGCAGTCGTGGCCGAAATCATCCGCGAGCTGCCGGAGATCGCGCAATGCGACCGGGTGACCGGCGAGGACTGTTTCATCGCGCTGGCGCATGTCGGCTCTGTTGCCGAGCTTGAACGGGTGATCGACCGGATCATCCCCTATGCGATGACCAACACGGCCATCATCCAGTCATCGCCGGTGACGGCGCGCTCGCCGTTGGCGGCGATCAAGCGCCGGCCGTGAAGCGCAACTCGATACACTTGGTCTGTGTCTTTGTGCCGCCCCTCCGGAAAGAGGGCGGTATCGGCCACAGGCCGACTCGCCGGCGCTAGGCGTGACCACGCTTCAGGCGGGCCCGCTTCAGGATGGCGCGCCAGCGAATCATGTCGAACGGGATCGGCTCGTTGTTGTTGGCGATGTGGAATATCTCGTTGTTGACGTTCTTGAGCGAACGCCAGAAATCATAGTCGGTGATGCGCGGATCGGCAGCCAGCCTGTCCACCTCGACCTTGATGTCGGTTTTCATGCACGTCCCTCGAACCGGCTTCGCCCCGCCGCCCGTATCAAAACCCCGTGCGGATCGTTTTCGACCGCTCCGCTGAGTCGTTCAACGGCTCAATTGGCTTGTTCCCGTTAAAAACTCGGTAAGGTTAACGCGCGCGCCGGGCCGCTTCAAGCGCTGGTGCCGGCCGATTCCAGGGTTTTGCGATTTTGGACTGCCGGTGTGGCTTTGAAGCCCGGTCGCCCTGTTCGGAGACGAGATGGGGTCGGCTTCGCGCTATTTGCGTTTGATACCGATCGAACGGCCGGCACGCTCCGGCATCGGCAGTACCGAATGGGCGGCGCGCATGGCTTCGACCTTGGCCAGCACATCGGCGGGGAAGGGCGCCACTTTCGGCCCGGACATGTCGACATGCAGTGACAGGGTTTCGGATGTGGCGGCGAGCCAGCCGTCGACATGGCGGATTTCCTGGTAGGCCCGCAGCCGCTTCTCGTCATGGTCGATCAGCTGGAAGGAGACGACAACCTTGTGGTCGAGATGCAGCTCTTGCACGTAGCAGACATGGACTTCGGCCGTGTAGATGGTGAGCCGCCGCTGCTTGACGTAGTCCAGCCCCATGCCCATCGCCTCGAAGGCTTCGTCCGAGCAGCGGTCGAACAGCACGTTGTAGTAGGCCATGTTGAGATGGCCGTTGTAGTCGATCCAGTCCTTCTCGATGTCCATGGGCTTGGAGACGAAGGGGGCGGGTATGGGCATCGAAACTTCCTTGTTCTGGCGCTGGACAGAGCGTGGCTGGTGAGGTTCTTTTTATTCTGACGCAATTCCCAAGGGAAAGCGCTGTCGCTTTTCCCGGGAAAACCGCTTCACACTTTTCCTGGAATTGCTTTAGGCATCATCCATAATCGCATAACAAGGATTGGCGCTGGTCCATTCGCGGAGGAATTCATGGCTCTGAGCGACCTCAATCCGGTCGAACGCAACGAGGAAGGCATCGCCGCCGTGCTCGGCATCCTCAAACAGCGTCTGGGCGAGCGCTTCCAGACCGGTCAGGCCATCCGCTCCCAGCACGCGCACACCACCACCTATATTCCGACGCAGGCGCCGGACGGCGTCGCTTTCCCGGAGACCACGGCCGAGGTGCAGGAAATCGTGCGTGCCTGCGCCGCGCACCGCGTGCCGGTGATCGCCTTCGGCGTCGGCTCCTCGCTCGAAGGGCACACCAACGCACCCGGCGGTGGCATATCGGTCGATACCTCGCGCATGAACCGCATCCTCGCGGTCAATCCGCAGGATCTCGACTGCACGGTCGAACCCGGCGTCACCCGCGAGGACTTGAACCGGCATCTGCGCGACACCGGTCTGTTCTTTCCGATCGACCCCGGCGCCAATGCCTCGCTCGGCGGCATGGCGGCGACACGGGCATCCGGCACCAACGCGGTGCGCTATGGCACGATGCGCGAGAACGTGCTGTCGCTGACGGCCGTCATGGCCGATGGCGAGACGGTGACGACCGGCAAGCGCGCGAAAAAGAGCTCGGCCGGCTACGATTTGACGCGACTGCTGATCGGCTCGGAAGGCACGCTCGGCATCATCACCTCGCTGACACTGAAGCTGCAGGGCATTCCGCAGGCGATCTCCGGCGGCGTTTGTCCGTTTCCGAGCGTCGAGGCCGCTTGCAACGCGGTCATCGCGACGATCCAGATGGGCATCCCGGTGGCGCGCATCGAGTTGGTCAACGCGCTGCAGATGCGGGCGATGAAGAACTATTCGAAGCTCGACTATCCGGAGAGCCCGTGCCTGTTCGTCGAATTCCACGGCAGCGATGCAGGCGTTGCCGAGCAGGCCGAGACCTTCGGCATGATCGCCGAAGAGAATGGCGGCGGGCCATTCCTGTGGACCAGCGTCGCCGAGGAACGGACAAAACTGTGGAAGGCCAGGCACGATGCGTACTGGTCTTCGCTGACGCTGCGGCCGGGCGCCAAGGGCCTGTCGACCGATGTCTGCGTGCCGATCTCCCGCTTTGCCGAATGCGTCACCGAAACCGAAGCCGACATCGCCGAGATGGGCTTGATCGCGCCGATCGTCGGTCATGCCGGCGACGGCAATTTTCATGTGCTGGTGCTGATGGATGTGAACGATCCAAAGGAGATCGCGCTGTCGGAGAAATTCGTCTCGCGGCTGAACATGCGGGCGATCGCCATGGATGGCACCTGCACCGGCGAGCACGGCATCGGCCAGGGCAAGATCGGCTTCATGCGCCATGAACTCGGCCACGGCGTCGACATCATGCGCACGATCAAGCAGGCGCTCGATCCGCAGAACATCATGAACCCTGGCAAGATATTGCCTGCAGCGGGATAGGGATCGCGAGCGGGACTTATCGAACTGGTCTGCACCCATCCGCGCAGCCGGTTCGCAGGCTGACCATCTCGGCTTTCTACCTCGCGGCCGCAGGCTCTTCCTGCACGCCCTTAGCAAGTGTCTGCAACATTGGGCGGGTCGGAGCGAAGAACGTCGTGCCGGTCTGCGGCGTCGAGACATCGAGCAGCCGGTCGTAGGCGCCCGGCGGGTCGCCGACATACATGCGCTGCAGCATCTTCTCGATCACCCAGAGATACCTGCTATAGCCGATGAAGTAGGTGCCGAACTCATTCTGCCCGGGCCTGCCGAACGGCATGTTGTCTCGCAAAATGTCGTATTCATTGCCGTCGGCATCCTCGATGGTGGCCAGCGACTTGTGCGATTTGCGCGGGGCGTCGTCATCGTCGATCTCGATGTTGTCGATCTTGGTGCGGCCGATGATCGCCTCCTGCAGCGGCGTTGGAATGCGCGCCCACGCATTGAGATCGTGCAGATATTTCTGGACGACGACATAGCTGCCGCCGGCGAAGTCGGCATCTTCATCGCCGACGAGCGCCGAGGCGGGCAGATCGAGGCCGGTCGGGTTGGCCGTGCCGTCGACAAAGCCGAGCAGGTCGCGGGCATCGAAATAGCGAAAGCCCGAGACTTCGTCGACGACCGTCACGGCGTCCCCGAGGTTGTCGAGCAGAATGCGCTCGAACTCGAAGCACATGTCGGGACGTTCGGAGCGGATGTGGAAGAGAAGGTCGCCCGCCGTCGAGGGGGCCGAATGAACCGCTCCCTTGATCGGCGCGAACGGTTTCAGCTCCAATGGCCGCCGGCCGGATGAGAGACGATCCCAGAAGTCGCGGCCGATGCCTGCAATGCATGACAGCCGGCCGGAAAGATCGCGGAACCCGACAGTCTTGACGAGATCGTCAAGCCCGCCGAGCACCGAGGCGACCCTGGCGAGAGCGTTCTGTCCGCCGGCGACGGTGACAACCAGAAAGACCGCCGACAGCGACAGCGGGGCGTCGACGCTCTGCGCATCAATCGGCACCCGGTCCCAATTCTTGCCCGACATCCGAAATTCTCCGCATTTTCCAGGATTTGTTTCAGATCATCAGAGATGACGCAACAGCGGATGAATTGCCTCTTTATCGACACGCGGATGCGGGTAGAGTGCGGCTGAATTTCAATCAACCCGTTCGGAGCTGATGCTCGCACGCCTGTTCGTGATCTTTGGTGGCCTGTTCGTGCTGGTGCTGTGTGCGGCGCTGGTGGGGCCGTACTTTATCGACTGGACCGGCTACCGCGCCGAGTTCGAGCGCGAGGCGAGCGCCATTCTCGGCCGCAAGGTGACCGTGCAGGGGGATGCAACGGCGCGGCTGTTGCCGTTCCCCTCGGTGACCTTCTCCAACGTCGCCGTCGCCGGCGGCCCCGAAGGCCAGCCGGCGATGACCGTCGAGACGTTTTCGATGGATGCCGAGCTGGCACCCTTCCTGCGCGGCGAGGTGCTGATCTTCGACATGCGGCTGGTGCGGCCGAAAGCGACCATCGACATCGCCAATGACGGCACCGTCGACTGGGCGATGCGGCCGTCCTCGCCCTTCGACCTCAACCAGATCTCGATCGAGAAGCTGACGGTGACGGAAGGGCAGATCGAACTGCGCCATGCCGCGGGCGGGCGTAGCCATCTCATGTCGGAGATCAATTCGACCATCTCGGCCAAGTCGTTGGCCGGGCCATGGCGCATGGACGGCACATTACGGCTGGACGGGTTGCGCACGGCCATTGCCGCTTCCACCGGCAAGGCCGAAGGCAGCGGGCAGATGCGGCTTCGGCTGAAAGCCGATCCAGATGCCTATCCGCTGGTGATCGAGACCGACGGCAATGCCGGCATCGTCAACGGCGCTGCCGTCTATTCCGGCCAGTTCAAAATCTCCGGCGCCGACAAGAACAGCGCCGACAAGACCAGCGCGGAGCTGCGCGGCACCGATGGCGCGACGGTGAAGGTCAGCGCCGGCAAGCCCGATCCGGGCTTTCGGCTGAACGGCAAGTTTTCGCTCGACCACCAGAAGCTCGGTGTCGATGAATTCCGTTTCGAGACGGGACCGCTGGACAATCCCTACACCGCCGATGGCAAGGCTTCGATCGATCTCGGGCTGAAGCCGAGCTTCGCCATCGAGGCCAGTGGCGCGCAGGTGCAGTTCGACGAGGCCGTGGGGGCCGAGGCCGGCGCAGGGCTGACACTGGATCAGCGCATTGCCGGGCTGGAGCAAGCATTGCGCGACCTGCCGAAGCCGACCATACCCGGCACTGTCGAGGTCAAGCTGCCGGCGGTGGTGGCCGGCGACACCACGGTGCGCGACGTGCATCTTTCCGCCGAGCCGACCGATGGCGGCTGGTCGGTGAAATCACTCGCCGCGACCTTGCCCGGGCGAACCACGCTGGAAGCCAACGGCATGCTCAGCGTCGAGGATCATTTCGGTTTCACCGGCTCGCTGCTGCTGGCGGTGGCGCAACCTTCCGGCTTTGCCGCCTGGCTGTCGAAGGATGTCGACGAGGCGATCCGCCGTTTGCCCGCCGCCGGCTTCAAGGCCAAGGTCGACCTTTCGGAAAAGCGTCAGGCCTTCAGCGATCTCGAGCTGATCCTCGGCAAGGCGAAGTTCTCCGGCCGCATTGATTCCAGCCAGCCCGACGACGCCAAGCCGTCCGTGCTGATGCGGCTCGAAGGCGGCGAACTCGATGTCGACGGGCTGGCGGCCTTCGCCTCGATCTTCGTCAGCGACAAGGGCGCCAACCGCTTTTCCGACCGCGACCTCGACTTCCAGATCAGGGCAGGGCCGGTCAGCGCCGGTGGCCTGACCGCCGACACGGTCGACACGGCGCTCAGGCTGCGCGACGGGCTGCTCGAAATCGACCGGCTTTCGGTGGGCGGGCTGGCCGGTGCCTCGATCAGCGCCACTGGCAGGGTCAAGGACTTTCCGGCGAGCCCGACCGGCAAGCTCGACGCATCGGTGGTCGCCGTCGATCTGAAGCCGCTGATCGACGTTGCCGCCCAGCACTATCCCGACAATGCCGTGCTGAAGGGGCTGGCGAGCCGGGCTTCCGCCTATCCAGAACTGTTCCAGGATGCGCGCGTCGATCTCGTGGCGAGTGCCGCCGACAATGGCGATGGCACCACGGGCCTGGCGGTGAGTGGCCAGGGCAAGGCCGGCGGCTCGGCATTTTCGGCGTCGCTTTCGGGAAAGGGAGCGCTGGACAGGCTTCTCGAAGCGCCGATGGCGCTGACCTTCAATGCCAGGAATCCCGACGCAACCGCGCTGCTGGCGCTCTACGGCCTGCCGGCGCTGCCGCTCGGCATGCTGGGTGAGGCCAGCACGGATATTTCGGCCAAGGGTACGCTTGGCGGCGGCCTTGCGACGAGTTTCAGCCTCTCCGGCAACGACTTCAAGGCCGGTTTCGAGGGGACGATCGCCGATACGGCGCAAGGACCGGTCGCCAAGGGCAAGCTCAGCCTCGATGCCGCCGACATCGAGCCGTGGCTGATGACGACCGGCATCGGGCTTCCCGGCATGGGGGCGGGCATGTCGACATCACTGGCGGCGCAGGGTGACTATGGCAACGGCCTGCTGGTGCTGGACGGCCTCAGCGGCGCCATCAACGAGGCGGCGGTGTCCGGCGACGTCAATGTCGATGTCAAGGATGGCGTGCCGCATCTGGCCGGCGCACTGGCGCTCGACGAACTCGACTTCGATCCGATGGCGGTGGCGCTGTTCGGCGATTCGGCTTTCCTCGTCGACAAGGGTGCCAGTGACAAGGGTGGCGCGTGGCCGGCCGCCCCCTTCAGCCAGAAATCCAGCCTGCCGTTCACCGCCGAACTCGATCTGACGACGGCGGCGCTTGCCGCCGGGCCGTTCGCCGCTGCCTACGATGCCGCGTTTTCGCTCAAGCTCGACCAGGAAGGCATCCGCGTTTCGGATCTGAAGGCGAAATTCCTTGGCGGTGCGCTGACCGGCCTGTTCGAACTGAAGAACACTGATGGCACCGGACTTTTCACCGGCCAGATGAAACTGGCGGGCGCCGATCTCGCGACCGTGCTGCCGGATGCCGGCATCACAGGCAATGGTGATTTTTCGACGGCGCTGTCGACCAGCGGCAAGTCAGTCGATGCGATGGTGGCGGCCCTGTCCGGTTCCGGCACGGCGACGCTGAAGAGCTTGCGGGTCGCCGGCGTCAATCCAGATGCGTTCAGCGCGTTCCTTGCCAAGGCCGATGCGATCGGGCGCGACATCGACGCGGCCAAGACCGCCGGCTTCGCGCCGCAGATCGCCGCCGATGGCAGCTTTGCCGCGAAGGATATCGACGTCGCCTTCACGGTTGCCGGCGGCACGCTGAGGGTGCCGCCGATCAGCCTGGAGAATCCGGCGGCGACCTTGTCCGCCGACATCACGGCGGATCTCAACACCAATACTGTTTCGGCCAAGGGAGCAGTCACCTATCGGCCCGGCGACGAGGCGCTGGTCGGCTCCGAACCAATCGTGAATTTCACCGCCGAAGGCCCGATCGGCGCCGTGAAACGGCAGTTCGACAGCGAGCCGCTGGCGCAGTTCCTGACCCAGCGCGCGCTGGAAAAGGAGCAACAACGCGTCGAAGCGATGCAGGCAGCATTGCTCGAAAAGCAGCGGCTTCGGCGCGAAGTGCGCTACTACGCGGCGCTGCAGGACGCGCGCGACAAGGCGGCCGAGGAACTGCGCAGGCAGGAGGAAGCAGCGCGCCTGAAAGCCGAAGCCGACGCCAAGGCGAAGGCCGAAGCCGACGCCAAGGCGAAGGCTGAAGCGGAGGCAAAGGCCCAGGCAGAAGCGGATGCAAAGGCGAAGGCCGATGCGGAAGCCAAAGCATTGGCGGATGCTGACGCGAAGGCCGCGGCCGAGCAACAAGCCGCCGACGAAGCGGCCAAGGCGCAAGCCGAGCAGGAGCGCCAGAAGGCGGAAGAGGCGATGCGCACTGCCTCGCAAGAGAAGGCCAGGCTCGAGGCTGAGCGCAAGGCGGCGGAACAGGCACCGAAAGTCGAGCGAGCGCCGCTGCCGGAGGCCAACGATAATCCGCCGCCGGCCAAGCCGAAGCCCAATCCGTTCACGATCGACAATCTGTTGAAGTCGTTGCAGTAGCGCGGACTGCTGCCATCGGGCAGAACGCTTCAGAGGATGGACATTTCGGCGCCGTCCGCGACGTAGCGGGCGTGTCGAAAATCGCGGATGGTCAAGAGCTTGCCGGCCTGCCATCCCAGCAGTACGAAATAGGATGGCCGCGCCGCCGGATCGTCGCGATCGCGGACAAGGACCGCCGGCCTGTCCTCGACAAAACCCGGCACGAAACGCCAATCCTGGACCCTGGAATAATTGTGGAAGTAGGTGCCGACCTCCTTGCGCCCGGCGAGCCGCGTCCGGGCCACCAGTTCCAGTCGCACTTCATCCGCTAGCATGTCGCGCACCGCGTCGAAGTCGCGGGCGTTGAAGCGATCGACATAGGCGTCGAGCAGCAGACGTTCAGCCGCACTGAGCCTGGGAGGAGGGCGGTCGTCGGGTTCATCGGCGAGCTGGCGCAGCCGGCCGCGGCCTCGGTGCAGCGCCGCCTTGATGGCGGGAATGCTGGTGTCGAGCACAGTGCCGATCTCCTGCAGCGAATAGCCCAGAACGTCCATCATGATGACGCTGCTTCGCTGCGCGACGGGAAGGCGCATGAAGGTATGCAGGCCGGCGGCCGCGGCCTGACGGTCGACGGTGGGGTTTACCGGATCGACGATCATGTCCAGGTCCTCATCGGAAAAGGCCTTTTCACGGGCGCGACGACGCAGGAAATCGAGCGCCGCATTGTGCGCGATGCGGAACAGCCAGCCTTCCGGGTTGGCGATCGGGCCGGCGTCGGGCAAAGCCTCGACCGCCTTGGCCAGCGCCTCCTGCAACACGTCCTCGCCATCGACGACCGAGCCCGTCATGCGGGCGCAGTAGCGGTGCAATTTGGGGCGCATTTCGCCGAACAGACGATCAAAAGGCTCGCGGATTTCGCCAGGGATGTTCATGCGCCTGCCGTTTCGTGACGTCGTTCTACCCGCGACTACTCGTCCAGCATCCGATAATGGCCCACCACGGTCATCTCCTCGCGATGCGGACGTTCGCTGCAGCGATCCCTGATGCCGTTCTGAAAGGCCTCGAATGCCGCCAGCCCGGTGATGATGTCGGCATGGGCCTCGGTTTCCGTCTCGACCAGGTGCACAAAAGTGCCGTCGTCGGATCGCCAAGTCATATAGCGAACGCCGTCCGGCGATTTGTCCCGCAGCTCCTGGAAGACGGCCTTGACCAGCCGCTCGTTCTCGTCGGCCCGCTCCGGCTTCGTCTTGTAGCGTATCAGGTGGCGTTTCATCTCAGTTGTTCCTTTGGGTGTCCTGCGCCTTGGAGGCTGCTCATCTTCGAGACGTTATCGTGAGGCCAAAGGATTCGGGCACCGGGAAATAATTCGTGTCACTCGTGGACGAGCAGGCGCTTCAGCATGGGTTCGATGCGTGAAAGCTCGTCGAGATGCGCGGCCGACAATTCGGCCAGGCAATCGTCGGCGCGCTCGGTCAGCCGCAGCAGCACACGGCGATGGTCGTCCTTGTCCTGATCCCGCGCGACCAGTCCTGCCTCGCCGAGACGGTTGACCAGCTCGACGGCGCTGTGATGGCGGATGCGCAGGCGCTCCGCCAGATCGCCAATCGCCACCGGTCCGCCGCCCGGGAAACCCTTGATCGCCAGCAGCGCCTGATGCTGGCGCGGCGTCAGGCCGGCATCTTCCGCCTGCAACTGGCTGAATTCGAGGAAACGGCGGATCAGGTAGCGAAACTCGGACAGCCGCTGGTAGTCGGACTGCCTGATGGCGGGGCGTGGTTTGTGCGGCTGCGTCATACCTGACATTTGTTCGTTTTCCGCGAAAGCTCAAACGGATTTCGAGCGAAACCTGCTTGAATATTTATATCGTGTTACGATACATAGCCACCGACAACCCGGCTGGCCGCTTCCGCCGTGCCGCAGATCCGAGATCCGGCCGCCGCCAGAAAGCCACCCCCATGAAGACCCATCATTCCAATCCCGGTCATCTCAGGGATTTCACCACGGACGCCAGGGTGTTGTTCATCGCGGCAATAGCCGTCGTGGTCGCCACGGCGGGGCTGTTTGCCGGCATCGCGCTTTTGAAGCTGATCCGTCTGGCCACCAACATTGCTTATTTCGGCCAGTTTTCGCTCGCCGATCTGAAGCTGCGGGACACACCGCTCGGGCTTGCCGCCGTCATCGTCCCGGTGATCGGCGCGCTGATCATCGGCCTGATGGCGCGCTTCGGCAGCGAGAAAATACGCGGCCACGGCATTCCCGAGGCCATCGAGGCGATCCTGCTCGGGCGTTCCAAGCTCGACGCCAAGGTTGCGATCCTGAAGCCGCTGTCGTCGGCGATCTCGATCGGCTCCGGCGGCCCATTCGGCGCCGAGGGCCCGATCATCATGACCGGCGGGGCGATCGGCTCGCTGATTGCGCAGATGCTGCCGGTCAGCGACAATGAACGCAAGACGCTTCTGGTGGCGGGTGCGGCGGCGGGCATGACCACCGTGTTCGGGACACCGATCGCCGCCATCATGCTGGCGGTCGAACTGCTGCTCTTCGAATGGACGCCGCGCAGCTTCATCCCCGTGGCGGTGGCGGCGATCATTGCCGAGGTGGAGCGCACCATGCTGCATCTGCCTGGCCCGATCTTTCCGTTTCAGGGTGGCATGGAAGTTTCCTTTGTCGGCCTTGCCGGCTGGGTGGCGATCGGCGTTGCGGCCGGCCTGTTGTCGGGGCTGCTGACGCAGATGGTCTATGCCTGCGAGGACGGCTTCCAGAAGCTGCCCATCCACTGGATGTGGTGGCCAATGATTGGCGGTCTGGTGGTCGGCATAGGCGGGCTGATCGAACCGCAGGCGCTCGGCGTCGGCTATGACAACATCGCCGACATGCTGGATGGCCGCACGGTCGCCACCGCGGCACTCATCCTCTTGGTGGTGAAGGCCATCATCTGGTCGGTTGCGCTCGGCTCGGGAACATCCGGAGGCGTGCTGGCGCCGCTGCTGATCATGGGCGGTGCGATGGGGGCGGTGCTCGCTGGCGTTCTGCCGGCGGCGGATCCGGGCTTCTGGGCGCTGCTGGCGATGGCCGCCACGATGGGCGGCACCATGCGGGCGCCGCTGACCGCAACCTTCTTTGCCGTCGAACTGACCGGCAATACGCACATGCTGGTGCCGCTGATCGCTGCCTGTGCCGCGGCGCACGCGGTCACAGTGCTCTTGATGAAGCGTTCGATCCTGACCGAGAAGATCGCCAGAAGGGGACACCATCTGGTTCGCGAGTATCGCGTCGATCCCTTCGCTCTGACCAGGGTGCGCGAGGTGATGACCTCCGAGGTCGAGAGTGTGCCGGCGGCGATGACGCTGCATGGCGCCGCGGCATTCCTGACCGCGCCGGAAACGCGGCATCCGAGCTTTCCCGTGGTCGACGAGAACGGGCATGTGCTCGGCCTCATCGATCCGCCGGCGATCCTGCGCTGGCGACGCGCCGGCACGCACCGCACCACGACGCTTGGCGCGTTGCTGGCCGGCAGCAAGGTCACGCTGGCCTATCCGGATGAGTATCTGGAAGGTCTCTCAGACAAATTGCTGATGGCCAACGTGTCTCATCTGCCCGTCGTCACCCGTGAAGGCTTGCAACTGGTCGGCTATGTCGGCTGGAAGGATCTGATGCGCGTGCGGTCCAGGAAACAGGCCGAGGAGCGCGACCGCGCGGCCTTGCTTGGCTTCGGCACCAGACGCAGGAAAAAGCAAGAGGCGGCCGAGAGCCTCTAGAGCCTGTTCCATCCCGATGGAATCGGGATGGGGCTCTATGTCTTTGTTTGAGCATGATCTTTCCCGAAAACCGGATTCCACTTTTCGGGATGATGCTCTAGCTCCAGGAAGCGGTTCCGCGCTTCGCCCACTCCAGGACGTGGAGCCGGAGAGCCGAGGACAGGTTGGTGTCGCGGGGCCGCGTCTCGTCCACTTCGGCGACAAGAGCGGCGAGCGTCAGCTTTCTGGTCGCCGCGATCGCCACGAGATCGTCATAGAAGGGTTTTTCGAGCGAATAGCTGGTGCGGTGGCCGCGAATGGTCACCGAGCGCTTTCCCACCGCGCTCACCGTTGGCTCGGTTCGCCGGGCTTTTCCCGGCGGTGGCCGGCAACGAATTTGTCGCTCTTGTCGGCGATCAGGCGGTCGCGTTGCTTCTCTGCCTTGGAACGGCCATGCAATGCCCGGTTCTGCTCGGCGACGCGCACCTTCTCGTCCCGCGCCTTCTGCTTGCGGGCCTGGCGGAGATTGACGATGTCGGCCACAGCGCGAACCCGCGGGCCTATTTCTTGCGGAAGGCGTCGAGCGAGACCACATCGGCGCCCTTGGTGGCGGCGTCGGCGGTCGCGGGTTTCTTCTCCGACTCGGCGGTGGCCTTCTTCTCGGCTTTCGGCTTTTTCTCGGAAACGATGGTCAACGGCTCAGGCGAGGCTTGGGCGGCTGGCTCGTCGGCCGCCACGACATCGGTCTTGACGTCGAACTCGAGCTCGAAATTGACCGACGGATCGTAGAAACCGCGCACGGCCGAGAACGGGATTTCGAGTTTCTCCGGCACGTCGGAGAAGGACAGGCCGACTTCGAATCCGGTGTCGGTCACCTTGAGGTCCCAATACTGGAACTGGATGACGATGGTCATCTGCTCCGGGTAACGCTCGCGCAGCCGCGAAGACACGCGCACGCCCGGTGCGCCGGTCAGAAAGGTGATGAAGAAGTGATGGTTGCCGGGGAGGCCGGTGCGCGCGACCTCGGCCAAGACCTTGCGCATGACGCCGCGCAACGCCTCCTGGGCCAGAATGTCGTAGCGGATGTGGTCGTCGGCCATGTGGCGGTCGGGTTCCGTTGAATCGTCCGCATAGCTGTAATCAAGCTTGAGGGCGGCGTAAACCTGATATAGATCACCGTCGCGCCGAAGCGAGGACTATTGCCGACGATTTTGATCGCTCAGGCGCTGGCAAGAGCGCTTTGCTTTTCCACCGAGGCGGCAGACCGGCGCTTGCCAAAGGCGCGCAGGAAAGTGCGCACGCCATTTGTCGCGGATTGCAGCACTTCCTCCTCGCGCGGCGTGCCGCCGAGCATGAAGGTGGTCTGCAGTTCGGCATTGACGAGGCCGAGGAACTGGCGCGCCGCCACGTCTGGATCCTCGATCGCGAGGTACCCACCATAGGCGAGGCGGGCGAAGCGGGCGGCCATTGCCGGCCATGTCCGGCCAGGGCCCTGTTCGCGCCACTCGGCAAACAGTTCGGGGTAGCGTTCGCCTTCGGTCTGGATCAGCTTGCGCAGGAATTTTCCATCGCGGTTGCAGATGCAGTTCTGGTTCAGACGCACGGCAAAGCCGATGAGATCAGCCTCGAAATCCTTCGGCTGGTCGGGGAAGGTGGCGATGGTGGCGAAGATGCCGGCATTGCAGCGCTCGGTGAGGTCGCGCACCACGGCAACGAACAGTTTTTCCTTGTCGCCATGATGATTATAGATGGTCTGGCGCGAGACCCCGGCTTCGGCGGCGATCAGGTCGATGTTGGCGCCGGCGAAGCCTTCGCGGCAGAATACCCCGGCGGCGGCATCGACGATCGACAGGCGCTTGGCCTCGTGGCCGCGTGGCGGGAAAGTGTCAGGAGAAACGCTCAATCTCATGAAAAGCTATATAGAGGTGATTGACGATTTAGACAAGAGTGTCTAAATTTGTGGACACGATACAAAGAGATTTCGGCCCGGAGAGACGAATGGAATTCGCTCCTGGAGAGTCGGGAACTCACGGGATGGAACGTCCTAGGGTTAGACGTCGCCTGGCGGCGGCAACCAGATTCGAAAGAAGCCTTTATCATGAGTCCCAAATTCCTCCGCATTGCGGTCGTGCTCGGCCTGTTGTCCGCCATCGGCCCATTCGCAATCGACATGTATCTTCCCGCATTGCCATCGATCGGCGCGGATCTGCACGCCGGCACCGCTGCCGTGCAGATGAGCCTGTTGATCTTCTTCCTGTCGATGGGCTTCGGCCAGATCGTCGTCGGGCCGATCTCTGACATGGTCGGCCGCAAGCTGCCGCTCTATGGCGGTCTTGCGCTGTTCATGGCTGGCGGCATCGGTTCGGCAATGGCGCCGACCATCGAATGGCTGATCGCTTTCCGCTTCCTGCAAGGCCTTGGCGCCAGCGCCGGTATGGCCGTTCCGCGCGCCATCGTGCGTGACCTGCACACCGGCACCGAGGCCGCCAAGCTGATGTCGCTCTTGATGCTGGTGTTTTCGGTGTCGCCGATCCTGGCGCCGCTGACCGGCAGCCAGATCATCGAGAATTTCGGCTGGCGCGCCGTGTTCTGGACGGTGACGGGTGGGGCGGCACTGGCCACCATCCTTCTGGCGACCTCGCTCAGGGAGACACGGCCGGTCGAGGACCGTGTCGGTTCCTCCTTCGGCACCGCGCTGTCCGGCTACCGCTTGCTGATGGGCGACCGCAACTTCCTCGGTCTGGTGGCGATCGCCGGTTTCGGCATTGCCAGCTTCTTCGTCTACCTGTCGAGTTCATCCTTCATCCTGATCGACCATTACGGGCTGTCGCCTTCGGTCTACAGCGTGTTCTTCTCGATCAATGCGGTGGCCTTCATCGGCATGTCGCAGTTGACGGGACTGCTGGCCGAGCGGTTCGGGCTGCGGCGCGTGGTGCGCGTGGCGGTGACCGGCTACGCGACGACGATGGTGGTGCTGTTCGCGGTGATGGCGACCGGCGTCGACCGGCTCGACGTGATGGCGGCATTGCTGTTCATCGGCTACGGCTTCCTCGGTCTGGTCATTCCGACGACCTCGGTGCTGGCGATGGAAGAGCATGGCGAGATCGCCGGTACGGCTTCGGCGCTGATGGGCACGCTGCACTTTGCCATCGGCGCGGTCGCCATGGGCGTCGCCGGCGTGTTCTTCGACGGCACGCCGCTGCCGATGGTGGCGGGCATCACGCTCTGCGCGGTGATCTCGTTCACGCTGGCCAAGGTCACGCTCGGCCGTTCGCGCGAAGCCGTCGAAGCGCCGGCGGAGTAGGCAATCGCCACATGGACACCAAAAGGCCGGGCATGCCCGGCCTTTTTCATGCCTGGGCCAATCCTGCCTCGGCCAGCACGAAACGCAGCCGTGCCTCGACCGGCGCCAATGGCAGCGGGACCAATTCATATCCCAGTTCGGTGTAGACGCCGGCCAGCGCGTGGTAGGTGCGCTCGGCCTCGTCGAGTGTCTGCCTGCGCTCCTCGTCCTGTGCGAAGATGTCAGGCCAGGGTGGGGCGACGAAGACGCGAGGGTTGTAGCGGAAACGCCCGGCGGCGGAGCTGACATGCTGGGGCGCCAGCAGTCCGCTCAGCCTGAGATAACCAAGCGTGTCCGGCACGCCGCGGTCGAAAAAGACAGGCCCCGGCAGGCCGCGCGCGACCTGGTACGAGCGCATCTCCCACGACAGCATCAGTTCGGCGAACAGCGCGCGATCGCGCCAGGGCAGGGCGCTCCCGCCTATGGCGGACTGGTCGCGGATGATGCCGCGCCCGGCTTCGAGCGAGGTGGCGAAGCCCGCCTGACGCAAGGCTTCGAGCAACGTGGTCTTGCCGGAGCCGGGGCCGCCGGTCAGCACGAAGAACCGATCGGAATCGTTTTGCATCTCTTGTCCATGGAAAGGGGGCCACGCGGCGCAACGCCTTCGCTGCCCACGGGGATGCAAAGGTCTGGCAAGCGGGAGCTGCCATCGCGTGACGCATATTGGAGAGGGAGAGAAGTGGAGGTTTCTGTTGCCAGGTACCTCCGAACCCCGCCTAGAAGTGCGAACCTCTAGGGCTTGAATTGAAGCTATCGCACCGCTTACGCGGCGAGACGTGCTTCCGCATAGTTGTCATTTGCAACTACAGGTTTAGCCCGATAACGGTGGTACCATGCCGGGCAAAAGTACGATCTTTACACCTTCGTCGATCCTATTTCGCCCCCAGCAAAAACCGCTCTGTCGCGAACAGCGGCTTTTGGTGGAGGCGCCGGGTACCGCCCCCGGGTCCGAACGGCTTATTTCATCGCCCATTTATCGCCATAGTCGGTCAAGCCGACAGACCGAATATAGGGGGGCATCGCAAGAAATGAAAGGCCGCAATGGCACTTTGTCCCCGTGTCAAAACCGCTGCTCCAAAGGGTTGACTCGGGCGCGGTCTCAACCGAAGCTTTGCGGGCGGTGAGGAGTTATGACCTAGCGCACAAGTTGCAGCAGCGCGCCACAGCCCTCATCGATCGGATTCGTGGCGCCGACGAGGGGAATTTTGATGGCCGACTATCTTGCAGACGTGAAGAAATACGACGCCGCGGCAAGCGCCGACGTGGTCGACAAGATCGTGAAGCATCTGGGCATTGCGCTCAGGAACCGCGATTCCTCGCTGGTGTCCTGCACGGACCCGAAGGAACTCGAGCGCGTCAAGGCAGGCTGGGTATCGAAGAAGCTCGGCATATCAGACGACAAGAAGGCCGATGCGGCGATCGAGAAGGTCTGCAAGGCGATGGCCGCCGACAACACCAAGAACCGGGTGACCTTCTACTATCTGGTTGCAAAGGATCTGGGCAAGCTCGGCTCCCTCTGACATCGCGCGTCAACATCTGGAGGCTGGCGCGGCTAATGCGCCAACCCATGATGTTGTTGGGGACCGGCAGCCTTCGGGCTAGGCTTGCGCTGCTTTATTGTGTTGCGCAGCCTGTCCGTCGGCTATGATAGCTGGACAACCGAATCGAGCCTGAACCGATGCGCCAATATCTCGACCTCTTGCAACATGTGCTGGAAAACGGCGCCGATCGCGGCGACCGCACCGGCACCGGCACGCGCTCGGTGTTCGGCTACCAGATGCGTTTCGACCTTGGGCGCGGCTTTCCGGTCACGACCACCAAGAAGCTGCATCTCAAGTCGATCATCCATGAGCTTCTGTGGTTCCTGGCCGGCGACACCAACATCAAATATCTCACCGACCATGGCGTTTCGATCTGGGACGAATGGGCGGACGAAAATGGCGATCTCGGCCCGGTCTATGGCAGGCAGTGGCGCTCCTGGCCCGATGGCCATGGCGGCTCGATCGATCAGATCGCGGGCCTTCTCAAGGAGATACGCCGCAATCCTCAATCGCGCCGACTGATCGTTTCGGCATGGAACCCGGCCGAGGTGGAAGCCATGGCGCTGCCGCCGTGCCACTGCCTGTTCCAGTTCTACGTCTCCGAGGGCCGGCTTTCGTGCCAGCTCTACCAGCGTTCGGCCGATATCTTCCTCGGCGTGCCATTCAACATTGCCTCCTACGCTTTGCTGACACTGATGGTGGCGCAAGTGACAGGACTGAAGCCCGGTGATTTCGTCCATACGCTTGGCGACGCGCATCTCTACTCAAACCATTTCGAACAGGCGCGCGAACAGCTGCAACGCACGCCGAGGACGTTGCCGACGATGTGGATCAACCCGGCGGTGAAGGACCTGTTCGCCTTCCGCTTCGAGGACTTCCGGCTGGAAAACTACGTCGCCGACGCATCAATCAAGGCGCCGATCGCCGTCTGAACCCGCAGGGTTGGCTCACTCCTCGAAATCGGGCACCGATCAATCGATGCCCACCATCACGTCCGAGGCCTTGACCACGGCATAGGCCTGCTTGCCCTTTTCGAGCTTGAGATCGGTGACGGCCTCGTTGGTGATCGAGGCGGTGACGACGGCGCCACCGATATCGATCCTGACATGGGAGGTGGTGGCTCCCTTGACGATCTCGACGATGGTGCCTTTCAGGATGTTGCGGGCGCTGATCTTCACTGGACGGTTCCCTTTGCTTTCGCTGTATCCAACCCGGTCCATCGTAGGCCGCGACGGCATCCCGGTACAATGCAGGTGCCGGGCAAAAAGCCTTCCCTTGTTATGTTCATGCGGATATATCGGTTGACAGGCTTCGAGCCGATCGGATTTCAAACCCAGGGAGAATTTCATGCTGATGCGCAAAGGTTTCGGATTGAGGGCGATTGCGATCGGTGGTCTTGCGGCGACGCTGATGGCCGTGATGCCGGCCGCGCATGCGCAAGACAAGGTGGTCGTGTTCGCCGCGGCCAGCCTCAAGGATGCGCTCGATGCGGTGAACAAGGCATGCGAGGCCGATGTCGGCGAGGCCGCGACCGTTTCCTACGCCGCAAGCTCGGCGCTGGCCAAGCAGATCGAGGGCGGGGCACCGGCCGACGTCTTCATCTCGGCCGACCTCGACTGGATGAAATATCTCTCCGACAAGAAGCTGACCAAGCCGGACACCGAGGTGAAGCTGCTCGGCAACGAGATCGTGCTGGTGGCGCCGAAGGACTCGACAGTTGAAACCAGGATCGAGAAGGGCTTCGATCTGGCCAAGCTGATCGGCGACGGCAAGCTCGCCATGGGCGACGTCAAGGCAGTGCCGGCCGGCAAATACGGCAAGGCCGCGCTGGAATCGCTCGGCGTCTGGTCCTCGGTCGAGGGCAAGGTGGCGCAAGCCGAGAATGTGCGCGCGGCGCTGAAGCTGGTTTCGACAGGCGAAGCCCCATTCGGCATCGTCTATGCCACCGACGCGCATGCCGACAAGGGCGTCAAGGTGGTCGGCACCTTCCCGGAGGATTCGCATCCGCCGATCATCTATCCGGTTGCCCAGATCGCCGATTCGAAGGACAAGGATACGCTGGCCTTCCTGAAATGCCTGCAGTCGGCCAAGGCCGTTGCGCTGTTCAAGGATCAGGGTTTCACCGTGCTCACGCCAAGCAACTGAGTTCGAGAAGGGCCTGATACCGCAATATGAACTGGCTGCTGGACCTCACTCCCGACGAATGGAATGCGGTCCGGCTGTCCATCAAGGTGGCGACGGTGGCAATGCTTTTCAGCCTGCCGCCGGGCATCCTGATCGCGCTGCTGCTTGCCCGAGCAAAATTCTGGGGCAAGACGCTGCTCAATGGACTGGTGCATCTGCCACTGATCCTCCCGCCGGTGGTCACCGGCTATCTGCTGCTGCTCACTTTCGGCAAACGTGGCCCGGCCGGCGCCTTCCTGGCCGAGCATTTCGGCATCGTCTTCTCGTTTCGCTGGACAGGTGCTGCTCTCGCTTGCGGCGTCATGGGTTTTCCCCTGATGGTGCGGGCAATCCGGCTGTCGATCGAAGCGGTGGACCGCAGGATGGAGGCGGCGGCCGGAACGCTGGGCGCCAACCCGCTGTGGGTGTTCGCCACCATCACGCTGCCACTGATCATGCCCGGCCTGATCGCCGGCGCCATCCTGTCCTTCGCCAAGGCGATGGGCGAGTTCGGCGCGACGATCACCTTCGTTTCCAACATCCCCAACGAGACACAGACTTTGCCGTCGGCGATCTACACCTTCACGCAGGTGCCGGGGGGCGATGAAGGCGCGCTGCGGCTGACGCTGATCTCCATTGTCATCTCGATGGCCGCGCTAGTCGCCTCGGAAGTGCTGGCGCGGCGTGTCGGCCGGCGAATGGACATGGAATGACGGTCCTCGTCGACATCAGGCATAGCCTCGGCGACTTCAGCCTCGACGTTCGCTTCGAGAGCGCAGGGCGGCTGACGGCGCTGTTCGGACCCTCGGGATCGGGCAAGACGACGCTGATCAACATGATCGCCGGGCTGATCCGGCCCAGCAAGGGCCGCATCGAGGTCGATGGCCGCGTGCTCGTAGACACCGGCGCGGGCATTTTCGTGCCGAAGCACAAGCGCCGCATCGGCATGGTGTTCCAGGATGCGCGCCTGTTTCCGCATATGAGCGTGGCCGGCAATCTGCGTTACGGTCGCTGGTTCACGCCGGCTGCGGAGCGCTATGCGGACATGGACGCCGTGGTCGAATTGCTCGGCATCGGCCCGCTGCTGGACAGGCGACCGGCAAAGCTCTCGGGCGGCGAAAGGCAGCGCGTGGCCATCGGCCGGGCGCTGCTTGCCAGTCCTCGGCTGCTGCTGATGGACGAGCCGCTGGCCTCGCTGGACGAGGCGCGCAAGGCCGAGATCCTGCCCTATATCGAGCGGCTGCGCGACGAGACGAAGATCCCGATCGTCTATGTCAGCCATTCGGTCGCCGAGGTGGCGCGGCTGGCGAGCGACGTGGTGATGCTGGCGCAAGGCAATGTCATCGCCAGCGGACCGACGGAGGCGGTGATGCAAAGGCTCGACCTGTTGCCGGCGGAAGAGCGCGGCGAGGGCGGCGCCGTGCTGGACACCAGGGTGCTGCGTCACGACGAGACTTTCGGCATGACCGTGCTTGGATCGGCCGCCGGTGAGATCCGGGTGCCGCGGCTGGCGGCGCCGGCGGGAGCGCCGATCCGCATTCGCATCCGCGCCCGGGACGTAATGATCGCCACCGAACAGCCGGCGGGCCTCAGCGCGCTCAACATCCTGCCCGGCACCATTGTTGCGATCAGCCCAGGCGAGGGGCCGGCGGTCGAGGTCGGCATCGACTGCAACGGCGCGACCGTGCTGGCCCGCATCACCGAACAATCACGGCATGCACTGAAGCTGCGGCTCGGGGGGCATGTCTTCGCCGTGATCAAGACGGTGAGCTTCGACCGGGCGAATACCGGCGCCGGCCTGCCCGCCGAGGCGGATGGATGATCATCGCTATGTCTTTTTGGAATAGCGGTATTGCCGTGGAGCTTCTAGTATGGGATCGGGCGTGACCGCGGAGGAGCAAGAATGCCGTCGCTGAGCTTGCGGATAAATCTCGATCCCGACGGGCGCATCGGACCGGGCAAGATCGAGTTGCTGGAGCAGATCGCCGCCTTCGGCTCGATCTCGGCAGCCGCGCGCGGCATGGAGATGTCCTACAAGCACGCCTGGGACCTGGTCGAGGACATGAACCGGGTGTTCGGCAAGCCGCTGGTCGCGGCGCAGACCGGCGGCCGCAAGGGTGGCGGCGCGCAACTGACGGCGGTCGGCCTGGCGGTGGTCAGCCGTTTCAGGGCCATAGAACGGGCCGCGGCATCGGCGGCTGCGACGCATATGGAGGCATTGCAGGCCGAAATCGACGCCGGGTAAGAGGCCTGTGCAACTCCACTGCGCCCGATGCCTGACGCGATTTCCGCGCTTCCGGTGCTCGCGGACCTGAATGTCCGCTCCACTCGTCGCCATGGGCGAACCCGAAATTCACGCCATTCACCGCGTCAGGGCGAGTTTCGAGCCGAGCCCGGCGATGCCGCAAACAGAAAGGGACTAACTGTCTTCCGGCTCGCCGGGCTTGCGCAGCAGATAGGTGTCCATGATCCAGCCGTTGGTTCGACGGGCTTCCTCGCGAACCTTTGCGATCTCGGCGCCGACATCGCCCACGCGGCCGGAGACGATGATCTCATCCGGCGTTCCGAGATAGGCGCCCCAATGGATGACGACATCCTTGTCATCCAGCGTGTTGAAGGCGCATTTGCCATCCAGCATGACGACTGTGCTGCCGGCATTTCCAGCCAAGCCCTTCTCGGCAAGCCTGCGGCCGGTGGTGATCAAGATGGAATCGCCGATGCGGTTCAGCGCCATTTTGTGGCTGGCGGCAAGCGCCTGGACAGCGGTGATGCCGGGTATCACTTCAAGCTCGAAGGCGACATTGCCGCGCTGGCGTACGCGCTCGAGGATACGCAGCGCGCTATCGTAAAGCGAAGGATCGCCCCAGATCAGGAAGGCGCCGCAGCCGTCCTCCGCAATCTCGTCGCGGATCAGGCTCTCATATATGGCGGCGATCGCGTCGTGCCAGTCGTCGACCGTCGAGCGGTAGGAGGGCGCCGGCTCGGCGCGCACCGGCACGTCGAATTCGACGCGGCGTGATTTCGGGTTGGTGACGAAGCGGTCGCAGATCTGGCGTCGCAGTTCGGCAAGATCGTTCTTCTTCTCGCCCTTGTCGGGGATGAACAGCACGTCGGCACGGTTCAGGCCTGATATGGCCTGCACGGTCATGTGGTCGGGATTGCCGGCGCCGATGCCGATGACGAGAAGCTTGCGCATGCGCGGACTCCTGCCCGATCGGAACGTCGCTGTCCAGACAAGCGTGGCATGTGGGCAAGCGTCGAGGCGCGTGTTGAAGGGCTTTGAAACGCCACATTGAAACCGCTAGGGTCATGCCGATATTGTCGCCGAGGGGGCTTCCATGTTCCGACACGTCCTGATTGCCGCGCTGACGCTGTGCGCCGCACCGGCGCTTGCCAATGATTCGATCGCTGAGCTCGGCACTGGCGGCCTGATCCTGTCGCGCAGCGATGCCGTGGCGATGCAAAGCGAGGATCTCACCATCTCGCCGGAAAAGGTGACGGTCGACTACGTCTTCCACAACAACACCGACAAGGATGTCGACGCGATCGTCGCCTTCCCGATGCCCGACATTTCGGGCGATCCCGAAGAGATACCGGCGATCCCTGAAAATCAGAGCGACAATTTCCTCGGCTTCGAGGTGACGATCGACGGTGTCGCGGCAAAGCCGCAGCTCGAGCAGAAGGTGTTTGCGCTCGGCATCGACATCGGTGCCGACCTCAAGGCGCAGAATGTGCCGTTCAACCCGTTCGGCGACGCGGCCAAGGCGGCACTGGCGAAGCTGCCGCAGGCGGTGGCCGACGACTGGGTCAACCGCGGCATCATCATCGAGGACACCGCCGATGACGGCAGCGGCATGAAATCCACCTATGTGCCGTTCTGGCAATTGCGCTCGACCTATTGGTGGCGCTCGACCTTTCCGGCCAATAAGGACGTTCACGTTTCCCACCGCTACAAGCCCAGCGTCGGCGGCACTTCATCGGTCAGCTTCTTCTATGACGGCCAGTTCCAGGGGCAGTATGCCGCCTACAAGACCCGCTACTGCATGGACGGCACGTTCGAGAATGCGGTGCTCAAGGCGGCCAAGGACAATCCCGACGGCTATCCGAAATATTATGAAAGCCGGATCGCCTATATCCTGACCACCGGTGGCAACTGGGCGGCGGGCAGCATCGGCAAGTTCAAGCTGACCGTCGACAAAGGCAATCCGAAGGCCCTGGTTTCGTTCTGCGGCGACAATGTCAAGAAGGTCGGGCCGACGACCTTCGAGATGAGCGCGGACGATTTCTATCCCGAGCACGACATCGACATCCTGATCCTCGATCCGTCGGACAATGGCGGGGACGCGAACTGATGCACGTCGCGATCTACGTCGCCATCGCCGAGAACGGCGTCATCGGGCGGGACGGCGGGCTGCCCTGGCGCTTGTCCACCGACCTCAAGCGGTTCAAGGCCGACACCATGGGCAAGCCCATCATCATGGGCCGCAAGACCTATGAAGGCATTGGCCGGCCGCTGCCGGGCAGGCTGAACATCGTCGTCACCCGCGACAAGGCCTGGCGCGCCGAGGGCATGGAAGTCGCCCATACGCTCGAAGCCGCGATCCAGCTGGCGACGGTGCGCGGACGCTGCATGGTTGGCGTGGACGAGGTCTGTGTCGTCGGCGGCGGCGAAATTTACGCCCAGGCGCTGCCGCTGGCCGACCGGCTGCATGTGACCCACGTGCTGGCTACGGTCGACGGCGATGCGCATTTCCCGCCGATCGATCCGAATTCCTGGCGCGTCGTCAGTTCACAGGAGGTTCCGGCCGGGGAGAAGGACAGCCACGCCACGCGCTATTCGGTTTACGAGCGACGCCGCGACGTGCATTGAAGGAAGACAAAGGGTCGCGACCGGACCAAATCGGACGAAGTCGGCAACGCATCGCGTTGAAAGCGCCTCGTGGCGTCCCTATAGAAGAACAACACTGGATTTTTGCGCCGTAATACCGGCGCTCGAGGGAATTCCAAGCGAAAGGACATTCATGCCCTGGAACGACAAGAGCGGCGGCGGCGGCCCATGGGGCGGCGGCGGCAACAATCAGGGACCCTGGGGGCAGGGACCAAAGGGACCGAGCGGTCCGCAGGGCTCGCCTCCCGATCTCGAAGATATCATCCGCCGCGGCCAGGATCGGCTGCGGCGCGCCCTGCCGGGCGGCGGCGGCGCCAGCCCGGCCGTGTTCGGGTTGATCGCGGCAGCCCTTGTCGTGCTGTGGGCGTTCCAGGCGGTTTATACGGTGCAACCAGACGAGGTCGCGGTTGAACTGCGCTTCGGCAAGCCGAAGGCCGAGCTGTCGCAGCCCGGCCTGCACTTCCATTGGTGGCCGCTCGAAACCGTCGAGACGGCCAAGATTTCCGAGCAGCTCGTCGACATTGGCGGCGGCAACACCAGCGGCAACGGCCTGATGCTTTCGGGCGACCAGAACATCGTCAACGTCCAGTTCTCGGTGGCCTATCAGGTCTCCGACCCCAGGGCCTATCTGTTCGACGTGTCCGATCCCGACGGCATGCTGCGGCAGGTTGCCGAAAGCGCCATGCGTGAAGCCGTCGGCCGCAGGCCGGCGCAGGACATCTTCCGCGATGACCGCCAGGGCATCGCGGCCTCGGTTCGCGAAATCATCCAGACGACGCTGGACGGCTACAAGGCCGGCCTCAACGTCAACGCCGTCTCGATCGAGGACGCGGCACCGCCGCGTGAGGTGGCCGATGCGTTCGACGAGGTGCAGCGTGCCGAGCAGGACGAGGACAAGTTCGTCGAGCAGGCCAACCAGTATTCCAACCAGAAGCTCGGCCAGGCACGCGGCGAGGCCGCTCAGGTCCGCGAAGACGCGGCCGCCTACAAGAACCGTGTGGTGCAGGAAGCCGAAGGTGAAGCCCAGCGCTTCATCTCCGTCTATGACGAATACGCCAAGGCGCCGGATGTGACCCGCAAGCGCCTCTATCTTGAAACCATGGAGAAGGTTCTGAAGGACTCGAGCAAGGTCATCGTCGAACAGGGCAATGGGCAAGGGGTCGTCCCCTATCTGCCGCTTCCGGCATTGCAGGCGAAACCACCGGCACCGGCCGCGCCTGCCGCGAACACGGGAGGTACCCAGTGATGGCCAACCGTCTTCCCATCTTCGTCGTCATCGCGGCGGTCATCCTGTTCCTGATCTATTCCTCGGTCTTCGTGGTCAATGCGCGCCAGCAGGCGCTGGTGTTGAGGTTCGGCGAGATCGTCGACGTCAAGAGCGAGCCCGGCATCTATTTCAAGGCGCCGTTCTCGTTCTTCGACGCCGATACGGTGCAGCTGATCGAGAACAGGGTGCTGCGCTTCGACCTCGACAACATCCGCGTCCAGGTGTCGGGCGGCAAGTTCTATGAGGTCGACGCCTTCATCGCCTATCGCATCTCGGATCCGCGCGTCTTCCGCGCCGCCGTGTCCGGCCAGATCGAACTGGCCGAAGCCCGGCTGAGGACACGTCTCGACGCTGCCTTGCGCCGCGTCTACGGTCTGCGCGATTTTGAGGCCGCGCTCTCCGAACAACGTGCCGTGATGATGCGCGAAGTCCGCGATCAGCTCAGGCCAGACGCCACGTCGCTCGGCCTGCAGATCGAGGATGTCCGTATCCGTCGCACGGATCTTACGGCGGAGGTCTCGCAGCAGACCTACGACCGCATGAAGGCGGAACGCCTGGCCGAAGCCGCTCGGCTGCGGGCACGCGGCAACGAAGCGGCACAACGCATCACGGCCCGCGCCGATCGTGAAGTGGTCGAGATCGTTGCCGAAGCGCAGAAGGAGTCCGAGATCCTGCGCGGCGAGGGCGAAGCCCAGCGCAGCGCCACCTTCGCCGACGCTTACAAACGCGACCCGGCCTTCTTCGACTTCTACCGGTCGATGAATGCCTATGGCACGGCGCTGGACAACACCGGGACGACGATGGTGCTGTCGCCGAATTCGGAGTTCTTCCGCTTCTTCCGCGATCCCGACGGCAAGGAGGGGCCGGCGAAGCCGGCTTCGCCGCCGACGGCACCTGCCGCGCCGGCGGCACAGCCCAGCACCGCCCAGTAACGGCCGGTGCAGGATTTTTTCGCCGCCATGGGCCTCGTCCTCGTGATAGAAGGTCTGGTCTATGGCGGCTTTCCCGGCCTTGCCAGGAAGTTAGCCACCGAAGTGCTATCGATGCCCGAGAACGCGTTGCGGATCGCGGGGCTGGCAGCGATAGCCATTGGGGTCGGCATCGTCTGGCTGGTGCGAGGCGGATGAAGGCGGCCGGCTTCGGTTTTGGGATACGAGAGTCGATCCCTGGGATACGAGCTTCGATCCTGGGGATACGAGCTTCGATCCCGGGATAACGGATGATTTATCCTCTGCCGATGGTCATAGCCGCAAACGTGCCGTATTTTTTGCCAACATGGCGCGACGCGACGTTTTCGTCGAAGCGCGTTTCTCTTTCAGAAATACCGGGAGGCTTCTCGATGACATCCAATACCCTTTTGCGCGTGGCTCGGCGGACGTTGATCGCCGGCGCCGCAGCGCTTCTTGTCGGCGCCGTCGCTGTCCCATCCTTCGTGACGCCGACAATTGCCGCTGACGGGCCTGCTTCGGTCGCCGATCTGGCGGAAGGCCTGCTCGGCGCGGTGGTCAACATCTCGACCTCGCAGACGGTCAAGGGCACGGAAGGTCCGGGCGCGGTGCCGATGCCGCAGTTGCCAGAGGGCTCGCCCTTCCAGGATTTCTTCGACGATTTCTTCAAGAACCGTGGTGGCGACAAGGACAATGGCGCGCAGAAAGTGCAGTCGCTGGGATCCGGCTTCGTCATCGACGCCGAGCAAGGCATCGTCGTCACCAACAACCACGTCATCGCCGACGCCGACGACATCGAAGTCAATTTCTCGGACGGCGTGACGCTGAAGGCGACGCTTGTCGGCACCGACACCAAGACCGACGTTGCCGTGCTCAAGGTCGATCCGAAGGGTCACAAGCTGACGGCGGTGAAGTTCGGCGATTCCACCAAGATGCGCGTCGGCGACTGGGTGATGGCGATCGGCAATCCATTCGGCCTCGGCGGGACGGTGACGGTCGGCATCGTCTCGGCCCGCAACCGCGACATCAATTCCGGCCCCTATGACGATTTCATCCAGACCGATGCCGCGATCAACCGCGGCAATTCCGGTGGTCCGCTGTTCAACAGCTCAGGCGAGGTCATCGGCATCAACACGGCGATCATTTCACCGTCCGGCGGCTCCATCGGCATCGGCTTCTCCATCCCCTCGCAGCTCGCCTCGGGCGTCGTCGACCAGTTGCGCCAGTTCGGCGAGACGCGGCGCGGCTGGCTCGGCGTGCGCATCCAGCCAGTGACGGACGACATCGCCGAGAGCCTCGGCATGGCGACTGCCAAGGGCGCGCTGGTCGCCGGCGTCATCAAGGGCGGTCCTGTCGACAATGGCACCATCCAGGCTGGCGACGTCATCCTCAAATTCGACGGCAAGGACATCCATGAAATGCGCGACCTGCCGCGTGTCGTCGCCGAAAGCCCGGTCGGCAAGGCGGTCGATGTGCTGATCGTGCGCAAGGGTGTCGAACAGACGGTGAAGGTGACGCTCGGCCGGCTCGAGGATGGCGAGAAGCTAGCCAGCGGCGAGGAGGGTGGCAACACCGACCAGGACAAGGGTGACAAGGCTCCGGCCGTTTCGACCGCTTCGGTGCTCGGCATGACCGTCGGCGAACTCAACGACGAGACACGCAAGAAGTTCAGCATCGCCGCCGATGTTTCCGGCGTCGTCATCACCGACGTCACCAAGGACTCGGCCGCCGCCGAACGCGGCATTCAGCCCGGCGAGGTGATCACCGAGATCGCGCAGGAATCGGTCGCCACGCCCAAGGACGTCATGGACCGGATCGGCGCGCTGAAGGAGCAAGGGCGCAAGAACGCGCTTTTGATGCTGGCGTCCAAGACCGGCGAGTTGAGGTTCGTGACGATCCGTATGGATTGAAGTCCGGAAAATCCGGCAACACTCCGATCTGAAAGAAAGAGAGCGGCTAGCGAGCCGCCCTTTTCTGTTTCTGTTGCTCCCAGTCGGCGCGCCAGAGCCTGTAGAAGACGTGCCGCTTGAGCGCGGCGTGGCTGTCGGGAATGTCGGGGTGATCGAAGTCGGCTGATGGGTCGGCGGTCATGCCGAGGCGTTCCATGACGGCAGTGGAGCGCCGGTTGTTCTCGACGGCAAAGGAGACGATCTCGCCAAGGCCGAGTGTTTCAAAGCCGAAGGCCAGCCAGGCTTCCGAGGCTTCGGTGACATAGCCCTTGCCCCAGAATTCGGGTGCCAGCCGCCAGCCGATCTCGACGGTGCCGGCCGGCAGGAACGGCAGATGGTCGGTTCGCGTGATGCCGACAAAGCCGATGCATTGGCCGGTGGCGGCGATCTCGGCCGCCGCAAAGCCGAAGCCGTCGCGGTCGATCACGCCTCGCAACTCGTGCATCTTGGCATCCGCCTGGACGCGGTCGCGGCGGAACGGGAAGAACTCCATGACCCGTTCGTCGGAATTGATCCGGTGGAACAGCTCGCGGTCTCGATCCTCCCAGTTGCGCAGGATCAGGCGCTCGGTACGCATTGGTTTCATTGCGCAAACTCTTCCTGCCTGTAGCCCTGCAAATAGAGCAACGCGGTCAGGTCGCCATGGTCGATGCGAACCTTTGCCTGCGCCGCCACGGTCGGCTTGGCGTGAAGCGCGACACCCGTCCCGGCCAGGCGGATCATGTCGAGATCATTGGCGCCGTCGCCAACCGCGATGGCGTCGGCGGGCGTCAGGCCGAGGCGCGCTGAAATTTCGATCAACGCGTCGGCCTTGGCGGCGCGGCCGAGGATTGGTTCGCCGACCAGCCCGGTGAAGCGGCCGTCCTGCTCGAGCAGGCGGTTGGCGCGGTGCTCCTGGAAGCCTAGCATGGCCGCGATGCGTGTGGTGAAAACCTCGAACCCGCCGGACACCAGCGCCGTGCAGGCGCCATTGGCCCGCATGGTCTGGACCAAGGCGCGGCCACCGGAGGCCAAAGTCAGGCGATTGGCGACGATGCGGTCAACCACGGCGGCGTCGAGACCTTTCAGCAGCGCCACCCGCTCGCGCAAGGCCGGCTCGAAAGCGATCTCGCCGTTCATCGAACGCGCCGTGATAGTGGCAACGCGATCCTTGACGCCGATCTCGTCGGCCAGTTCGTCGATGCATTCCTGGTCGATCATGGTTGAATCCATGTCGGCGATGAGGATCTTCTTGCGGCGCGTTTCAACCTGCTGGACGATCACGTCGAGCGGTTCGCCGGCAAGGCCGGCGCGCAAGGCCGCTGTCGCATCGGCGGCGTCAGCTTGGCTCGGCAGGACAAGATCGCAGGCAATCCCTTCGGCCAGCCAGACAACAGCGCTTGCGCCGACCGACCGTGACGCCATATTCGCAAGCGACAGCGACAGAGCGCGGTCGGCGGGACGGGAAACAAGCGTGGCGACGAGCGGCATGGAACATTCCGACGGACAAGCGGGCGAGGGCCGCGTGAAGAACGCGATCCTGATAGCCGGGCCGACCGCGAGCGGCAAGTCGGCCTTCGCACTCGATCTGGCCGAGCGCAAGGACGGCGTTATCGTCAACACCGATTCCATGCAGGGCTATTCAGTACTCGACGTGCTGACGGCCCGGCCAGGGGCAGCCGATCTGGCCCGCGTCCCGCATTTCCTCTACGGGCACGTCCACCCGGCCACCGCCTATTCCACCGGCGCCTGGCTGCGCGACGTGATGAAGCTGATCGACGACGGCACGCTCTCTGCGCGGCCTGACGGCACGCTCTCCGCGCGGCCTGTGATTTTCGTCGGCGGCACCGGGCTCTACTTTCGCGCGCTTGCCGAGGGCATTTCGGAAATACCCGACATTCCACCGCGGATCCGCGACCGCTGGCGCTACGAATTGAAGGAGCAGGGCGCCGTCAAGCTGCACAGCCTGCTCATGCGCGAGGATTCCGCTGCCGCCATGACGCTGAGGCCGACCGACAGCCAACGTATCGTGCGGGCGCTGGAGGTACTCGACGCGTCGGGCCGCTCGATCCTGGAATGGCAGGCGCAACGCGGCTGGCCGCTCATCGACAGGGAGAGCGCGCGTTTCTTCGTGATCGAGCCGGACCGGGCAGCTTTGGTCCGCCGCATCGAAGCGCGCTTCGACAGCATGCTGGACATGGGCGCGCTGGATGAGGTCAAGCGACTTGTGGCGCTCAACCTCAATCCAGACTTGCCGGCGATGAAGGCGATCGGCGTTCGCGAACTACAGGCGGCGATGGCGGGAAAGATCGGCTTTCCCGAGGCGATCGAGCTCGCCAAGATCGCGACCCGGCAATATGCCAAGCGGCAAGCGACCTGGTTCAGGAATCAACTGGGGCCGGAATGGCAAAGATTACGTCCTGGTGATGATCTGGAAACCACGATCCGACAGCTTGTCTCCACTACAACCTGAAAAGTTGACCTGCAACGAAAGGTTCCCGTTGCGGTTGTCCAAATTAACCCTCCGTAAGGCCCGCCATGCCATAAGGTCAGTGGGCATTTTTCCAACGGGGAGCAGATGCGTTTCCACAAGGCGGAATCAGCATTTTTCGTCTTTATTTTCGTGATCCTGGCCGCCGGTCTGGTGACGCTGCACGCCTATGGGCTTTTGCAAGCCTTCGCCACCGATCTGCACACGGCTTCCGGCCAAGAGAAGATCATCTACCTCAACAAGCTCTTGTTCGCGACGGGCGTGCTTCTGGCCACGGCGTTGTTTTTCGGCATCTTCTTCATCTATCCGCTGATCCGAAAACAGGCGACGGAAGAAGGCAAGCTGCGCGCCATGACGGTTTCGCTCAGCGCCCGTTCGGAAACGCTCGAGCACGCCGCCCTGACCGATGGTCTGACCGGCATGCAGAACCGGCGCTATTTCGACGATGCGCTGAAGGAATATCTCGAGGAGTTCAGGCGCATCGAAAAGCCCGTCGGGCTAATGATCCTCGACCTCGACCATTTCAAGCAGGTCAACGACACTCATGGCCATGATGTCGGCGACGAGGTGCTCAAGGCCGTCGCCAATTGCCTCAAGGACATGACGCGCTATCACGACGTGGTGGCGCGGTTGGGCGGCGAGGAGTTCGCCGTGGTCACACCCAATATGGACGCGGCACTTCTGGGCAAGTTTGCCGAGCGCATCCGCAAGGCGATCGCCAACATGTCGGTGCTCTCGGGCAATGTCCGTCTCAAGATCACCACCAGCGTCGGGCTTGCCGTCTGGGACCGCAAGGAGACAGCGGAGGAGTTTTACCGCCGCGCCGACCGCCAGCTCTATGAGGCGAAGAGGCAAGGCCGCAACCGCGTCTGCGCCTAAAATCCCGAAGAAGAATTCATCAGGCCGGTTGCCTGACGCGGCTTTCTCGACTTCCGGTGCTCACGGACTGAATGTCCGCTCCGCTCCGGCTTCTCGAAAGCCACGTCATTCAATCCGGCCTGACGAATTCCCTTTCGGGATTTACCCAAGCGGGCCGACGAAGCGGGGCCCTTGGATTGCTTGACGCGAGTTCTCAGGACTGTCGACAGAAGGACGTATGCGCAGGCTCAATCGTTTTGCGGGCGCAGGCCGAATGTCGCTGGCTTGAGGCCGTAGCGCATGTCGAAATCGTCGTCCGACTGCGCGCGCGCGGCCGGCGGCTTGCGGTAGTCCGGGTCGCCGGCCTGGCGGCCCGAGTCGACGACTTCTGCGAAGGCCATCGCCTGCTGCTGTGGTTTCGGCACGTTGCGCAGCCGCTCGACGATCGTCACCAGATCGACGTCATCGCCGGTTTTCGACGATGCGGCGTCTTCGCGCTTGGTCGTGCCCGGGATCAATTCCGCGGGCAGTTTTTCGAACTTCAGTCGCATGGTCGTCGCCACGCCTTCGCCAAAGGCAATGGCTTCGCGCTGGCCCATGGACGACAGGAAGGCAAGTGTCGATGCTGAGGAGTCGGCAATTGCCGAGCGGATGATCGCCTGGTCCTGCTCATTGGCAAGACGCATGGCAAAGAAGGTCGAGCATTGCGACAGAATGGTCGGATCGAGCTCGCCCGGGCGCTGGGTGACGACGCCGAGATAGCAGCCATACTTGCGGCCTTCCTTGGCGATGCGCGACAGCGCGTGCCTGGTCGGGGCGAAGCCGAGGCGGGCGTCGGCCGGCATATAGCGATGCGCTTCTTCGCACAGCAACAGAAGTTGCAGCTTGCCCTCGCTCCACAATGCGAGGTCGAAGGCCAGGCGCGCCAGCACCGAACAGACGGAATTGACCACTTCGGACGGCATGCCGGCCATCTCGAAACAGGTCACCGGGCGGCCGTGATGCGGCACGCGGAAGATGTTGCCGATCGTCTCGTGGATGGTGTCCTCGATCAGGCGCGAGTTGAACATGAAACGGTAACGCGGATCGGCCGCCGCCGATTCGATGCGCGTCTTCAGCGATTTGAGCGTCGGGCGATCGTTCTTGCTCTCGAGCATGCCCATGCGTTCGTCGATCTGCTTGATGAGGTCGGCGATGCGGTAAGGCACCGGCGTATCGGCGGTCAGCGCATCGCTGCCGCGCCGCAGATAGGTTCCCGAATTCGGGTTGCGGTACAGATTCTTGGCGGCCGGAATGAGGTCGCGCAAGGCGTCGATTTCTTCCGGCACGGTCTCGCGCCCGCGGAAAAGCACCTCGGCGAATTCCTCCAGCCGGAACATCCAGAACGGAAGATCGAGCGTCTTGGAATCGACCCTGACGCAATATTCGGGCAGCGACGCCGCGAACTCGTTGTGCGGATCGAGGATCAGGATGCGCAGGTCGGGCCGCGCCGCAATCGACTTGCGCAGCAGCAGCGAGACGGCGGTGGATTTGCCGACGCCGGTGGTGCCGACAATGGCGAAGTGGCGCGCAAGCGTATCGTCGATGGCGATGTTGGCGGCGATCGACTCGTCCTGCGAGAGCGTGCCGATGGTGATCGAATGACGCCCGGCGAGATCATAGACCGCCTGCAGGTCACGGGTGCGGATGCGGTGGGCAATGGCGCCGATATGCGGATAGGTGGTGATGCCGCGATCGAAGATCGGCTTGGCGTTCGGGTCAGCCCCGTCACGCACTTCGCCGATCAGTTCGATGCTGACCTCGATCGGGTTCTGACCCTCGTTGCTCCAGGCGCGATCCGACTTGCCGATCCCGTAGACCAGGCCGACGGTTCGCGTGGATCCGAGGTTGATGGAAATCATCTTGCCGACCGTCCACAGGCCGGTCACCGCGCCGTCGATATCGTCCGCATAGGCGCTGATGGTGGCGCGCGCGCCGTCGCATTGCACGACGTTGCCCAGGACGCGCCTGTCGTTCTGCTCTGCGTTGCGGCGCTCCTGCGATGTCGGTTCTCCGCCGGAAGCTTCGCGTTCGACAAACATGGACAGGCCAATCCCATTTCCCTGAAGCATCGACCCTACAGGAATGGGGTTAAGGCGGGATGAGGTCGGATGGTGTAGAGAGGATTAAGCGGTCCGTGCAAATTGTCGCGAGGCGGCTCTTCTCCAGTCTCGATATTTCGCTATAATGGACGTATGGATGATATAGCGAACGATATTTCCTCGACCATCGGCAGAAGGATTCATGCCGAGAGGGTCATTCGGGACTGGTCCCTGGCCGAGCTGGCGGAGCGGTCTGGCGTGTCGAAAGCGATGCTGAGCACGATCGAGCGCGGCAAGACCAGCCCGACGGCGGCCCTTCTGGTGCGGATCGCGTCGGCCTTCGGCATGACACTGTCGACCCTCATCGCGCGGGCCGAATTGCAAGGCGGCGGGTTGCTGCGCGAGAGCGATCAACCGGTGTGGCGCGATCCCGATACCGGCTATGTCAGGCGGCATCTGTCGCCATCTTGCGACATGCCGCTCGAACTGATCAGGGTGCAACTGCCGGCTGGCGCCAAGGTCAGTTTCCCCGCCGCGTCCTATGCCTTCATCAAGCAACAGATATGGCTGATCTCCGGGCGGCTCGAATTCGTCGAAGGCGATGTGGTGCACAGGCTCGAGCCCGGTGACTGCCTGGCGCTTGGTGCGCCAGCGGACTGCACCTTCCATGCCTTGGGGCCGGGCGCCGACTATCTCGTCGCGCTGGTCAGGGGCTGACATCATGGCGAAACGACCAAAGCGCTCCCACAATGGGGGGCCGCCTCTTGATGAGTACAAGGGGCCGCCATGGGGCAAGGGTGATCCCTACATCTTCCTTGCCTGGCAGGCCGCCCACGCCAAGGCGTGGAAGGCGCCGAGCCGCGAGGTCATGCTGCTGCGCATGGACAAGGCCGAACGGCTGGGCCTGACCTATGAGGAGTACACGCTCGAGATTCTGGAGCGGGGGCGGCATCTTCGTGAAGAAGACACCGAACGCATTGCCGAAATCAAGGCGGCACGCAAGCGCCGCCGCGCGCGCCATCTCGATTGACGCCGGTGAGTCCGCATCGACGCATTTCATCACAATTACAGGACGCATGGATGAGTTTCCTCGAAATCAGAGCCCTGACCCCGACGATGGAAACGCGGGATAGGCTGGCGGATCTGCTGATCGAAACGGTTGCTGCCGGCGGTTCGGTGAGCTTCATGCATCCGCTGGCGCCGGAAGCGGCAAGCGCATTCTGGGAGAAGTCGCTGGCTGCGACGGCAAGTGGGGAAAGAGCGGTGCTCGGCGCCTGGGACGGCGAGGTTTTGGTCGGCACGGTGACCCTGCTGCTCGACTGCCCACCCAACCAGCCGCACCGGGCCGAGATCGCCAAGCTGATGACACGCGTCGATCATCGGGGCAGGGGCGTTGGAACGCACCTGATGCGCGCCGCCGAAAGCCTTGCCGTCGAGAAGGGGCGCACGCTGCTGGTTCTGGATACGGCGACTGAGGAGGGCGCTTCAGGTCTCTACGAAAAACTCGGTTTCACGCTGGCCGGCGAAATACCGGACTATGCCTTCAAGCCGCATGGCGGGCTGACCGGTACGCTGATCTACTGGAAGCGTATCGGCACGCCATCCCCGTAACTCATGGAGCCCCGTCACGTCGGCGCCGCACCGGAGAGGCGCGACAGCAGCCAGTCGCGGAAATCCTGCTCGGCGCTGGTCAGGCGCGCGGTCGACGCCCTGGTCAGAAAATGCCCCGAGGTGCTGGAAAGTTCGAAATCTGAAAGCCTGACCAGCGCCTTGCTGTCGAGGGCAGCATCAATGAGCGGCCGCGAGCCCAGCAGCACGCCGGCGCCGGCGCTCGCCGCTTCCATGGCGGCGACGAAACTGTCGAAGCGGTGCGATCGCCTGGGATGGCCGGCCAAGCCTGCGGCCGCAAACCATTCCGCCCACATCTCGCGCGCGCCGGCAACCAGAAGCAACGGCAGGGATGTCCAGTCGGCACCGCCGGCCAGGGCCGGCGCCGCCACCGGCACCAGCCGCTCGGCGGTCAGCCTGTCGGCTTCGCGGGCGGGAAAGGATCCATTGCCGAAACGGATGTCGAGCACCGAGCCCGGCAAGTCGTAGTCGGTGGGGCGATGGATCGTCACCAGGTCGAGCTGGACGCGCGGCAGCGCTTTCGCAAGATCGGGCAACGCCGGCACCAGCATCAGCAAGGCAAAGGAGATCGGCGCCCGGATGGAAACAGTCTGGACGGCGCGCGGCTCGAACAGTTCGGCGGTGCTGTTGCCGATGGTGGCAAAGGCCGACTGGATGTGCGGCAGGTAGGCCGCGCCTTCCGGCGACAGCGCGACGCCGCGCGCCAGCCGCAAGAACAGACGGGTCTTCAGCCGTTCCTCGAGATGCCGGATATGCTGGCTGACGGCCGCCTGTGTCAGGCCAAGCTCGGCTGCCGCAGCGGTGAAATTCGACAGCCGCGCCGCAGCCTCGAAACTGCGCAGCCAGTCGAGGGGAGGCAAGGCCGGGATGGTTCTTCGAGCCATTAGTTGGATGCGGTCATTGGCCAAAAAATGATAATTTGAGTTATGCCATTCGCGTCCTCAACATGCAACCGAAACCCTGCGGATCGGGCCGCGGGGGCGTAGCGGACAGGAACGGATTTCGATGCTTACCCACGCGCTGATCGGCGACGAAGGCAGAACGATCGAACTTGGCTGGAAGGACGGTACGCGCACCCGCTTTCATGCGATGTGGCTGCGCGACAACGCGCTGGACGACAAGACGCGCAGCGCCGGCAACGGTCAGCGGCTGATCACCATCCTCGACATTCCGGCCGAAACGCGGATCAGTGCCGCACTGATCAAGGGAAGCGCCCTCGAGATCAGCTTCGTGCCCGAGCAGAAGACGGTCCGCTTTCCGGCCGCATGGCTGAACGCCAACGCCTATGATCGTGGCGAGGCGCGCCAAGCCGGCTGGACGGCTGTCGGGATCAAGCGTTGGACCGGGGCAACGATGCAGGGTTCCGTGCCGCGCGCCGACTATGCAACCGCCAGCCGCGACCGCGACGTCCTGCGACAGTGGCTGTCTGCGGTGCGAGCCTATGGCTTTGCCGTGATGGATGGCTTGCCGGCCGAATCCGGTGCCCTGTGCAAAGTGTCGGACCTGTTCGGCTATATCAGGGAAACCAATTACGGCCGCTGGTTCGAAGTGCGCGCCGAGGTCAATCCGAGCAATCTCGCCTACACCAATCTCGGCCTCCAGGCGCACACCGACAATCCCTATCGCGATCCGGTGCCGACGCTACAGATCCTGTCCTGCATCGAGAATACGGTAGAGGGTGGCGAGTCGAGCGTCGTCGATGGTTTTGCCGTCGCGGCCGCACTGCAGGCCGAAAACCCCGAAGGCTTCCGGCTCCTGAGTTCATGGCCGGCACGCTTCGAATATGCCGGCTCGTCGGGCGTGCGACTTCAGGCGAAGCGGCCGATGATCGAACTCGGGCCCGATGGTGAGCTGATCTGCATCCGCTTCAACAACCGCTCGCTGGCGCCGACGGTCGACGTGCCGTTCGCCGACATGGACGCCTACTACGCCGCCTATCGCCGGTTCGCCGAACTGATCGAGGATCCCTCCTTCGAAGTCACGTTCAAGCTCGAAGCGGGCCAGGCCTTCATTGTCGACAACACGCGCGTCATGCATGCGCGCAAGGCGTTTTCCGGTACCGGCAAGCGCTGGCTGCAGGGTTGCTATGCCGACAAGGACGGCCTGCTGTCGACGCTGGCGGCGATCGAACACGGGTTCAAGGAGGCGGCGGAATGAGCGGCCAGGACTTGAACGCGGACAACATCGTCGAATTCATCGCCGACATCTTTGAACGCCGGGGCGCGGAATCCTATCTCGGCGAACCCGTCACCATGTCCGAGCACATGCTGCAGGGCGCGTGGTTCGCCGAGCAGGACGGCGCACCGGACGAACTGGTGGCGGCGGCCCTGCTGCATGACATCGGCCACTATACCAGCGAGTTCGGCACCTATTCGCCCGACGATGTCGAAGACAAGCATCATGACGAGGCCGGCGGCGAGGTGCTGGCGCCGTTCTTTCCGCCCGTCATCGTCGAATGCGTCAGGCTGCATGTCGCGGCCAAGCGCTATCTCTGCGCCACGGACCCGACCTATTTCGGCAAGCTTTCGCCGGCCTCGGTCCACACGCTGTCGCTTCAGGGTGGACCGATGAGCGCCGAGGAGGTGGCGGAGTTCCGCAAGAATCCCTTCCACGAGGAAGCGGTCCGGGTCCGCATCTGGGATGAGAGTGGCAAGATCGCCAACATGAAGACACGAACGTTTCGTGACTATGTCCCGCTGCTGCAGCAGGTGGTGACCAGGTTCGCCGCTGACAAGGCGGCGTAGCCATTCGCGATCGAACAAAGAGGGAGGGCACGATGCTGGCCGTGCCTTCCTTCTTTTTTGGCTTCGCCGGATGGCCTTACGACTATCCCTTGTGATGGACCTGTTGCAGCCCGTAGATCGGTGTCGGCAGGCCGACCTGCCGGGCCTTCAATTGCAACGCCAGGAACTGCGAATAGTGGCGTGACTGGTGCAGATTGCCGCCATGGAACCACAGCGCCTCCTGCTGCGTCGGTTTCCACATGTTGCGCTGTTCGCCTTCCCAGGGGCCGGGATCCTTGGTGGTGTTCGAGCCGAGGCCCCAGCATTTGCCGACCTTGTCGGCGACCTCTTGCGAGATCAGCTCCGCCGCCCAGCCATTCATCGAGCCGTAGCCGGTGGCGTAGACGATGACATCGGCCGGCAGTTCAGTGCCGTCGCTGAGCAGGACGGAATGTTCCTTGATCTCCTTCACGTCGACGCCGCTCTTCAGCTTGATGGCGCCGTCGATGATCAACTGCGAGGCGCCGATATCGATGTAGTAGCCGGAGCCGCGCCTGAGATACTTCATGAACAGGCCCGAACCGTCATCGCCCCAGTCGAGCATGAAGCCAGCCTTTTCCAGCCCCTTGTAGAACTCGGCATCGCGCTTCTTCATCTTTTCGTAGAGCGGGATCTGGAACTCGTGCAGGATCTTGTAGGGCAGGGAGGCGAAGATGAGGTCGGCCTTGGCCGTCGTCATGCCGTTCTGCACCGCCTGTTCCGAATAAAGCGCGCCAAGGCCGATATCCATCAGCGTGTCGGACTTGACGATGTGTGTGGTGGAGCGCTGCACCATGGTGACGTCGACGCCAGCTTCCCAGAGCGCGGCACAGATGTCGTGGGCGGAATTGTTCGAGCCGATGACGACCACCTTCTTGCCGGCATATTTATCGGGACCGGGATGTTTCGAGGAATGGTGCTGCTCACCCTTGAAGTTCTCCATGCCCTTGAACTTGGGCAGATTGGGCCGCCCCGACATGCCCGTGGCCAGCACCAACTGCTTCGGCTTCAGGGTGATGTCCTTGCCGTCGCGGTGGACCACGACGGTCCACTCCTTCTTCTTGTCGTCGTAGGAGGCGCTCTTGGCCTCGGTCGAGGACCAGTAGTTCAGCTCCATGACCTTGGTGTACATTTCCAGCCAGTCGCCGATCTTGTCCTTCGGCGAGAAGACCGGCCAGTTCTTCGGGAAATCGATATAGGGCAGATGATCGTACCAGACGGGATCGTGCAGGCAGAGCGACTTGTAGCGCTTGCGCCAGCTGTCGCCGGCCCGCTCGTTCTTCTCGACGATGATGGTCGGCACGCCGAGCTGCCGCAGCCGCGCGCCGAGCGCGATGCCGCCCTGGCCGCCGCCGATGATCAGCGTGTAGGGCTGCGTCTTGAAGCCGAGTTCGGCGGCTTCCTTTTCGCGCTCCTCCTTCCATGTCAGGCGGTTCTTGCCAGAACCATGCTTGGCGCCCATCGGCCGGGCGAAGCCCGCCGGCTCCTCGTGGCCTTTCAATTCGACCATGGTGGTCAGCAGCGTCCAGATCTTGCCGTCCTTCAGCCTGATATGGCCAAAGCCGCGCGCCACCCCGGTCTCGAAACTGATCCAGCTTTCGATCAGCCCGCCGCTTTCTGTCGCGTCCTCACCCTTGGCGATCGCAAAATGTGACGGCTTGGTCTTCGACAGCTGGCTTTTCAGCATGTCGCGGACCTGATCGCGGCCTTCCATGGTCTTGATGTTCCAGGTGAAGGTGACGAGGTCGCGCCAGTAACAATCCTCCTGAAAGCAACTGACGGCTTTCTCAATGTCGTTGGCGGCGAGGGCGGCGCCGAATTGATCGAGCAGGTCGGACATTTTCTTGTTTGGGGCCTTGTCGAGCATCAGCGTTCCTCCCGTAAAATCCAAATCGTCATGGTGGCTCCTCCCGACTTGCAAGCCGGACGATCAAGTATCGGCAGAGATGGCGGCCTTCGTCACGCCCCACCATAGTTTCCAGTGATTTCAACGGCTTGCCCAAAACATGTCGAGGGGCAGCCGTTCGCCGTCGGCCGGCAACGATGCATGCGAAGAAGATTCCGAATGCGATCCGCACGTTTCCCCGCTGCAAGGTGCCGGGCTGACCGGCGCGGAGACCAAACGGAGTCCGGGTGAGCGGCGCGGGCCGCTTGGCCGGGCCAGGCAACGCACCCGCGCGCCGATTGCCGGCTCGATTTTTCCCGTTGACAGGCTGCCTTTCCCGCCCTTAGTGTCCGCCACCATGAAAACGGCACTCATTCTCGTAGGAAGGCGCGTGGGCAAGGCGGTGTAACCGCCGGGCGAAAACCTCCCATGCGCGACACACAGGCTCCCTCGGGGGCCTTTTTTATTGCCTGAAACACGACTAAACGACCAGCAATCGCCAGACGGCGGACAGTACGGGACCAGACCGATGAGCAACGGACAGAGTGAGCGGCGCGAAATGACGGGCGCCGAAATGGTGGTGCAGGCGCTGAAGGACAATGGCGTCAAGCATGTCTTCGGCTATCCGGGCGGCGCCGTCCTTCCGATCTACGACGAGATCTTCCAGCAGGACGAGGTCGAGCACATCCTGGTGCGCCACGAGCAGGGCGCCGGCCACGCGGCCGAGGGCTATGCACGCTCGACCGGCAAGGCCGGCGTCATGCTGGTGACCTCAGGCCCGGGCGCCACCAACGCGGTGACGCCATTGCAGGACGCGCTGATGGATTCGATCCCGCTGGTCTGCCTGACCGGGCAGGTGCCGACCTCGCTGATTGGTTCGGACGCGTTCCAGGAATGCGATACGGTCGGCATCACGCGCCCCTGCACCAAGCACAACTGGCTGGTGAAGGACGTCAACGAACTCGCCGCGACCATTCACGAGGCCTTCCATGTCGCGACGACCGGTCGTCCCGGTCCGGTGGTCGTCGACATCCCGAAGGACGTGCAGTTTGCCAAGGGCTTCTACGTCCCGCCACAGATGGCGCCGCGCACCAGCTACCAGCCCAAGGTCCAGGGCGATCTGGAAAGGATCAAGGCGGCGGTCGAGCTGATGGCCGGTGCCAAGAAGCCGATCATCTATTCGGGCGGCGGCGTGATCAATTCCGGCCCCGAGGCGAGCCATCTGCTGCGCGAACTGGTCGATCTCACCGGTTTCCCGATCACCTCGACGCTGATGGGGCTCGGCGCCTATCCGGCATCGGGCAAGAACTGGCTGGGCATGCTCGGCATGCACGGCACCTACGAAGCCAACATGGCCATGCATGATTGCGACGTGATGATCTGCATCGGCGCGCGCTTCGACGACCGCATCACCGGCAGGCTGACCGCCTTCTCGCCGAACTCGAAGAAGATCCACATCGACATCGACCCGTCGTCGATCAACAAGAACGTCCACACCGAGGTGCCGATCATCGGCGATGTCGGCCGGGTGCTGGAGGATATGGTGCGGCTGTGGCGGGCGACCGCCAAGGCCGACAAGAAGGCGCTCTATCCCTGGTGGGAGCAGATCGCCAAATGGCGCGCGCGCGACTCGCTCGCCTACAAGATGAACAACGACGTGATCATGCCGCAATACGCCATCCAACGGCTGTACGAACTGACCAAGGGCATGGACACCTACATCACCACCGAGGTCGGCCAGCACCAGATGTGGGCGGCGCAGCACTATCATTTCGAGAAGCCGAACCGCTGGATGACCTCCGGCGGGCTGGGCACGATGGGCTACGGCCTGCCGGCGGCACTCGGCGTGCAGATCGCGCATCCCGACGCGCTGGTCGTCGACATTGCCGGCGACGCGTCGGTGCAGATGACGATGCAGGAGATGAGCGCTGCCGTGCAGCACGACGCGCCGATCAAGATCTTCATCCTGAACAACCAGTATATGGGCATGGTGCGGCAGTGGCAGCAGCTGCTGCACGGCAACCGGCTGTCGCATTCCTATACCGAGGCGATGCCCGACTTCGTCAAGCTGGCCGAGGCCTATGGCGGCCACGGCATTCGCTGCGAGAAGCCGGACGAGCTGGACGACGCAATCAAGGAGATGATCTCGGTCAGGAAGCCGGTGCTGTTCGACTGCCGCGTGGCGACGCTCGCCAACTGCTTCCCGATGATCCCGTCTGGCAAGGCGCACAACGAGATGCTGCTGCCCGACGAGGCGACCGACGAGGCGGTGGCCAACGCCATCGACGCCAAGGGCAGGGAACTGGTGTAGTCCGGCCGAGCCGAGGCAGGGCTGTCGCGAGAAGCCATGCGCAAACAGAGAATTAGATCAAGAATTTGAAATCGAGATTCATGTCATGAACGCACAGCTACAACCGACCGGCTCCGCCTACTTCATCGCCAAGGAAACGGAAAAGCCCGAGAATCACACGCTCTCCGTGCTGGTCGACAACGAGCCGGGCGTGCTTGCCCGGGTCATCGGTCTGTTTTCCGGGCGCGGCTACAACATCGAGAGCCTGACCGTTTCCGAAACTGAGCACGAGAAGCATCTGTCGCGCATCACCATCGTGACGCGCGGCACGCCGCATGTGCTGGAGCAGATCAAGCATCAGCTCGAGCGCATCGTGCCGGTGCACCGCGTGGTCGATCTCACCGTGCGCTCGCATGAGTTCGGCCAGGAGCGGCCGCTGGAGCGGGAGCTGGCGCTGGTCAAGGTTGCCGGCACCGGCGAGGCCCGCGTCGAGGCGCTGCGGCTGGCCGATGCCTTCCGCGCCAGCGTGATCGACGCCAACACCGAGCATTTCATCTTCGAGATCACCGGCAAGGGCTCCAAGATCGACCAGTTCATCGCCATCATGAAGCCGCTCGGCCTGGTCGAAATCTGCCGCACCGGCGTGGCGGCACTGAACCGTGGTCCGCAGGGCATGTAGGGCCGACCAAGCCGGTCCAGATATTCCACAAGCGTAAAGTCTGGCTCGGCCATAGGCCGCTACTGGCCTTTGTGCGGCCGCCGGAAAGAGACAATAGTACTGACGTATCTGGGAGGATATCATGTCGCTTGACGCATTCCTCGCCTTGCTGGTCTACGCCTTCGTGACTTCGATCACGCCGGGGCCGAACAACCTCATGCTCCTGGCATCAGGCGTGAATTTCGGCATCGCCAGGACCGTGCCACACATGTTCGGCATCAGCATCGGTTTCCTGGTGCTGCTGGTGGCCGTCGGGCTTGGCCTTGGCGCGGTGCTGACGGCGTTTCCGGCACTGCATACCGCGCTCAAGATCGCCGGCGGCGCCTATCTGCTCTACCTTGCCTGGAAGATCGCCATGTCGCGTTCGCTTGCCGGCAAGGGCGAGGCGAAGGGCCAGCCGATGCGCTTCATCGATGCGGCGGCGTTCCAGTGGGTCAACCCCAAAGCCTGGGTAATGGCGATCACCGCCATGGCCGTCTATACCAATCCGCAGCATCCGTTCCTGTCGGTAGTGCTGATCTCGGTGGCCTTCACCATCGTCAATTTGCCGAGCGTCTCGGTGTGGGCGGGTTTCGGCACCGCGCTGCGCGGTTTCCTGTCGGACCCGGTGCGGCTCAAGTGGTTCAACATCGCCATGGGCGTGCTGCTGGCGGCGACGCTTTGGCCGATGCTGCGATAGGCGCTGGCTGTCCTGTCGGGAAGGAAGGCCGGGATGCACAGCCATTGTGCAGTGCACATTAAATCTTCGTAATGCCGTGTTTTGGCCCTTTTCCGCCCAAGGCGTGTCCTATCTATTCGGCGAAATCGCGGCAAGAGGCCGTGATTTGCGCTAGAATAAGACCATCAGGCCACGACGTGTCGGATGGAGAGGGCCTTTTGATCATGCGTGGAAAAGCCATCCTTTCATTGCTTGCGGTCGCTTGCGCAGGCGCCGCCTGGCTTTATCTTTCGCCCGACACGATGGGCAAGGTTCAGCAGATCATCGGCGGAAAGCCGGTCGCGGCGTCGGACAAGGCGGCGGCCGGCAAGCAGGCCGGCGGCGGCAATGGCGCCCGCTCGGCCTCGATCGTTTCCGCCACAGCAACGACGGCTGACTTCCCGATCCGGCGCTATGCGATCGGCTTCGTCTCCTCTCCGGCCGTGGTCAACATCAATGCGCGCGTATCCAGCCAGATCGTGTCGATCGACGTCAAGGACGGGCAGATGGTGAAGGCCGGCGATCTTCTGCTCTCGCTCGATGACCGCGCGCTGAAGGCGCAGCTCGCCAAGGACCAGGCGACGCTCGCCAAGGACCAGGCGATGCTCGCCAGTTCGCAGTCCGATCTTCAGCGCGCCAAGGACCTGGTCGCCAAGCAGGCCGGCACGCAGCAAACCTATGATCAGGCGATGGCGGCACAAAAGGCTGCGGCGGCGACCGTCGATGCCGACAAGGCGACGATCGACGCCGACAACGTCCAGCTTGGCTTCGCCGCGATCAGGGCGCCGATTTCCGGCAGACTGGGCGCCGTCAATGTCGCGGTCGGCGATCTCGTCACCACCAGCAATGGCAGCAGCAGCACGGCGACCCCGCTGGTGACGATCACCCAGATGGATCCGCTGCAGGTCAACTTCAACCTTCCCGAAAGCAATCTGGCCCTCCTGCACAAGGCGTTGGCGACGCCGCAGCAAGGTGCCGTGACGCTGATCAAGGACGGCGATCCGACGCCGGTCGGCAAGGGCACGCTCGATTTCGTCGATTCCAGCGTCGATACCGCCTCGGGCACGATCGCGACGCGGGCGAGCGTGCCGAATTCCGATCTCTCCTTGTGGCCGGGGCAATATGTCAACGTCGTGCTCGATGCCGGCATCATGCCGCAAATGACATCGGTTCCCACGGTCGCGGTGCAGCCCAGCCAGAAGGGGCCGTTCGTCTATGTGGTCAAGCAGGACAACACGGTCGAGATGCGGCCGGTGCAGGTGGCGCTGACCGAGGGTGAAAACAGTGCCATCAGCGAAGGTCTGAAAAGTGGCGAGAAAGTTGTCGTCGAAGGCCAGACAAGGCTGAAGGAGGGTGCCGCAGTGCGTGAAGGCAAGGCTTCAGCCGGTGCCGATGGCCAGGCCGCTCCCAAGGTGGCCGAGGCCGACAAGGCCGGCGAGGCACGCCCATGATTTCCGAATTCTGCATCCGCAGGCCGGTCGCCACACTGCTCATGTCGTTCGCCCTCGTGCTGGGCGGGCTTTTTGCCTACAAATTCCTGCCGGTGGCCGCACTGCCGAGCGCCGAGTTTCCAGTCGTCAATGTCTCGGCTTCGCTGCCGGGCGCTTCGCCGGAAACCATGGCGACCTCGGTGGCGACGCCGCTGATCAAGCAGTTCGCCACCATTGCCGGCATCGACTCGATCTCGACGACCAACTCGCTCGGCTCGACCTCCATCGCCATCCAGTTCGTGCTCAACCGGGATATCGACGCGGCAGCGGCCGACGTGCAGGCGGCCATCGCGCGCACGCAGCGCCAGTTGCCGCCGGAGATGACGGCGCCGCCGAGCTACCGCAAAGTCAATCCGGCCGACGCGCCGATCCTGTTGATGTCCCTGGTCAGCGACACGGTTCCGCTGACCGATCTCGATGCCTTTGCCGAGAATGTCATCTCGCCGTCGCTGTCGACAATCGACGGCGTGGCGCAGGTCTCGATCTTCGGCCAGCAGAAATACGCCGTGCGCGTCCAGATCGATCCGACGGCGCTTGCCGCACGTGGCATCTCGATCGACCAGTTGCAGACGGCGATTGCCTCGGCCAACAGCAACACGCCACTCGGCGTGCTGCAGAACGACAAGCAGCAGCTGACCATCACGGCCAACACGCAGCTGACCAATGCGGCGGGATTCTCCGATCTCATCATCGCCACCAAGAACGGGCATCCGGTACGGCTGGGGGAGGTGACCCGCGTCATCGACTCGGTCGAGACCTCGACGACGGCGAGCTGGTATGACGGCACGCGCGCCATCATTCTGGCGGTGCAGCGTCAGCCCGACGCCAACACCGTCGACGTCGTCGACCGCGTCAAGGCGATGCTGCCGTCGTTCCAGGACCAGATGCCGGCGGCGGCCAGCATCAAGCTGCTCAACGACCGCTCGACCTCGATCCGCGCCGCCGTCGACGACGTGCAGTTCACCCTGCTGCTCACCATCGCCCTGGTGATCATGGTGATCTTCCTGTTCCTGCGCCGGGTGACGGCGACGATCATCCCGGCGGTGGCGGTGCCGATCTCGCTGATCGCCACGCTCGGCGTGATGTTCCTGTTCGGCTTCTCGATCGACAACATCTCGCTGATGGGCCTGACGCTGGCTGTCGGCCTCGTCGTCGACGACGCCATCGTCATGCTGGAGAACATCTTCCGCCACATGGAGGAGGACGGGCTCTCGGCCTTCGAGGCATCGCTGAAAGGCGCGCGCGAGATCGGCTTCACCATCATCTCGATCTCGATCTCGCTGGTCGCCGTGTTCATCCCCGTGCTCCTGATGGGGGGCGTCATCGGACGCATCTTCAACGAGTTCGCGGTGGTGGTCACGGTTGCCATCCTGGCGTCGATGTTCGTGTCGCTGACGCTCACTCCGATGCTTTGCTCCAGGCTGCTGTCGGTGTCGAAGGCCGAGCGGGAAGCCGCGCACGGCGAGGGCCAGAAGCATAATTTCTTCATGCGCGGCTATGACTGGCTGCTGACCTTCTGTCTGCGCCATACATTCCTGGTTTTCCTGGTCTTCATCGGAACGGCGGCGGCGTCCGTCTGGCTCATCCAGATTTCGCCGAAGGGCTTCTTCCCGCAGGAGGACATCGGCCAGGTCTCGGTGACGACCATTGCGCGCCAGGACATCTCGTTCGATGCGATGGTGAAGCTGCAGGGGCAAGTGGCAAATGTCTTTTCGCATTCGCCCTATGTCTCGCATGTCGCCTATTCGGCGGGCGGTGGCGGCAATGCGCTGAACCAGGGTCGGCTCTATGTCCAGCTGAAGGACAAGGGCCAGCGCCCCGATATCGACAAGGTGCTGTCGGACCTGCGCAAGCAACTGGCCAATGTGCCAGGCATCGAGACCTATATGCAGCCGGTGCAGAACCTCAGGCTCGGCTCGCGCTCTTCGGCAAGCGCCTATCAGCTGGTGGTGCAGGGCCTCGATACGGGCCAGACCGACATCTGGGCGCAGAAGCTGAACGACGCCATGGCGGCCGATCACACGACCTTCACCGACGTCACCGATGATCTGCAGAACAATGCCCTGCAGGCGACGTTGGTGGTCGACCGCGACAAGGCGGCGACGCTCGGCATCGATACCGACACGCTGCGCTCGAGCCTCTATGGCGGTTTCGGCACCCAGCAGGTCTCGACCATCTTCGGCTCTGCCGACAGCTACGAGGTCGTCATGGAGCTCGATCCGAAGATCGAGTGGTCGCCCGAGCGGATGCTGGCCATCCAGGTGAGGACGGCCAGCGGCAGTCTGGTGCCGCTCGGCGCCTTCGCCCGTGTCGACCGGACCGCCGGCGCCTTGACCGTCAATCAGCTTGGCCAGCTTCCGGCGGTGACGATCTCCTACAACCTGCCGCAAGGTGTGGCGCTCGGCGATAGCGTGACCCGCATCGACGCGCTGAAAGAACAGATCGGCATGCCGAAGGCGATCTCGACCACCTTCGCCGGCACGGCCAAGACATTCCAGGATTCACTCGCAAACCAGGGACTGCTGATCGGAGGTGCGATCCTCACCATCTATATCGTGCTTGGCATCCTCTACGAAAGCTTCATCCATCCGCTCACCATCCTGACCGGCCTGCCTTCGGCGGTGCTGGGCGCACTGGTTGCGCTCAGGCTTGCGGGGATGGACCTGTCGGTCATTGCCGTCATCGGCATCCTGATGCTGATCGGCATCGTCAAGAAGAACGGCATCATGATGATCGACGTCGCGCTCGAATTGCGACGAGAAGGCATGTCGCCGGTCGAGTCCATCCACAAGGCCTGCATCATGCGTTTCCGCCCGATCATGATGACGACACTGGCGGCGCTGATGGGCACCATCCCGATCGCGCTCGGCACCGGCGCCAGCGCCGAACTGCGCCAGCCGCTCGGCGTGGCTGTGGTCGGCGGCCTCGTCGCCTCGCAGGCGCTGACGCTGTTCGTGACGCCGGTCATCTATGTCTACATGGAGCGTTTCTCCGGCTGGCTTATCGGGCTGTGGCCGAAGCGCGAGGACGAACCGCGCCCAACCGAGGCGCTTGCCCAGCCGTCACTGTTCGATGTCGATGAGGAGCCGCTGATCGAGCCGCAGAAGGCGGCGGCCGAATAGAGCCGACCGACCCGCGAACGTGCTGGCCCAAGCCGTCGCGCTTGCGGCCTCTTATCTGCGATCGTAATTTGCCGTCATGTCACACGATCATGACCACGACAACGAACTCGATCCTTTTGCCGCGCGCGTGCGCGCTCTGGAGACGATCCTCACCCGCAAGGGGCTGATCGACCCGGCCGCGATCGACGTCATCGTCGACACCTACGAGACCAAGATCGGCCCGCGCAACGGCGCCAGGGTGGTGGCCAAGGCGTGGGCGGACCCGGAATTCGCGGCGTGGCTGAAGCGCGACGCGACGGCGGCGATAGGCTCGCTCGGCTATACCGGCCGTCAAGGCGAACACATGCAGGCGGTGTTCAACACCAAGGACACCCACAACCTCGTCGTCTGCACCTTGTGCTCCTGTTACCCGTGGTCGGTGCTCGGCCTGCCGCCGGTCTGGTACAAGGCGCCGCCCTATCGTTCGCGCGCGGTCATCGATCCGCGCGGCGTGCTGGAGGAATTCGGGCTGACGCTGCCGGCGACCAAGAAGATCCGCGTCTGGGATTCGACCGCCGAACTGCGTTATCTCGTGGTGCCGATGCGACCCGAGGGCGCCGAGGGCTGGAGCGAGGAGCGGCTGGCCGACCTGGTGACGCGCGATGCGATGATCGGCACTGCCCTGGCACGGGAGCCAGCATGAACGGGCCGCAGGATCTCGGCGGGCAGATGGGCTTCGGGCCGGTGGCGCCGGAAACAGACGAACCGTATTTTCATGCCGAATGGGAAAAGCGGGCGCTTGGCGTGACCTTATGCGCCGGAGCCATGGGTGCCTGGACTATAGACGAGAGCCGGCATGCGCGGGAATCGCTGCATCCGGCGGACTATTATGCCTCCAGCTATTACCAGATCTGGATCAAGGCGCTGGAGGTGCTGCTCAAGCGGCATGGCTTCGTCAGCGAGCGCGATCTGGCGGCAGGCACGGCGGTTGATCCGGCTGCAACCCCCAAAAGAGTGCTGAAGGCTGAGAACGTGCCGGCGGTGCTGGCCAAGGGCGGTCCCTGCGACCGGCCGGTTGCCACGCCGGCGCGGTTCAAGGCGGGCGACCTCGTGCGGACCAGGAACTTCAACCCGACCGGCCACACGCGGCTGCCGCGCTACGCACGCGGCAAGCATGGAACGATCGAGGCTGTGCGCGACGGCTTCGTGTTTCCCGACAGCAACGCGCATGGCCAGGGTGAGAACCCGCAATGGGTCTATACCGTGGCTTTCGAAGGGGCCGAGATTTGGGGCGAGGGGGCCGACCCGACGCTAACCGTGTCGATCGACGCCTGGGAGAGCTATCTTGAACTGGCATGAGGCAAACGAACACGCCGCCGATCTGCCGGCGGGGGTCGAGGCGCCGATCTTTGCCGAGCCTTGGCAGGCGCAAGCCTTCGCGATGACGGTCGCGCTGCACGACAAGGGTCTGTTTTCGTGGAGCGAGTGGGCGGAGGCGCTGTCGGACCAAGTGAAGAAGCCGGGCGCCGCGGCTGACGGCCATGATTATTATGAGCATTGGCTGGCGGCGCTGGAAGGCTTGCTTGCGTCCAAGGGGCTGGCCGGAAAGTCCGATGTTGACGCGATGGCTGAGGCCTGGGAGCGCGCGGCACACGCTACGCCACATGGCAAGCCGATCCTGCTGGAGAACGATCCCGGGCGAACCGAATAAGTCATGGCGGCTTGGCCCACCTGTTCCGCGTGTTCACTTTACGTTCCGGGTTGGGCCTGATAGTCTGAGCCTTGCCGCCAAGGATTGATCGTGGCGGTCGCCGAGCTTGTCTTTCCCTCGCGAATCCGGTCTGTCGCACTGATGGAATTCTCCCCCCAACAGGACGAGGCGCTGCAAGCGGTCGCCCGCTGGCTAAAGACCGGCAAGCCGCAGCTGTTCCGGCTGTTCGGTTATGCCGGCACCGGCAAGACGACGCTGGCGCGCTATTTCGCCGAGCATGTCGACGGCCAGGTTCAGTTCGCCGCCTTTACCGGCAAGGCCGCGCAGGTGCTGCGCTCGAAGGGCGCGGTCAACGCCCGCACCATCCATTCGCTGATCTACCGGCCAAAGGGCGAGGAATCGGTTGCCGACGAGGTCACCGGCAAGACCTCGATGTCGCCGACCTTTTCGCTCAACCGGCAGAGCCCGATCTCGCGCGCCAAGCTCGTCGTCATCGACGAATGCTCGATGGTCGACGAGCAGCTTGGCCGCGACCTGATGAGCTTCGGCACGCCGATCCTGGTGCTCGGCGACCCCGGCCAGCTGCCGCCGATCTCGGGCGGCGGCTTCTTCACCGACCACGAGCCGGATTTCCTGCTGACCGAAATCCATCGGCAGGCGCGCGACAATCCGATCCTGCGGCTGGCGCTCGATGTGCGCGAGGGCCGCGAATTCATGCGTGGCGATTACGGCACGGCGCAGGTGATCGGCAAGGAAGACGTCACCCAGGAGCTGGTGCTGAAGGCGGATCAGGTGCTGGTCGGCACCAACCGTACAAGGCGCCGCTACAACCAGCGTCTGCGCGAGCTGAAAGGGTTCAATGCCGACTACCCGCAGGCGGGCGACAAGCTGGTCTGCCTGCGCAACGATCCGGCCAAGGGGCTGCTCAACGGCTCGCTGTGGAAGGTGATGACCGCGTCGCGCGAGACGGTGAAGCCGGGCATCAACCTCCTGGTCTCGCCGGAAGAGGACGATCCTGATCGCGGCGTCGCCAAGATCAAGCTGCTCAAGGCGGCATTCGAGGATCCGGACGCCGATATTCCCTGGCAGCAGAAGAAACGCTTCGATGATTTCGACTATGGCTACGCGCTGACCGTGCACAAGGCGCAGGGCTCGCAGTGGAACGAGATCGTGCTGTTCGACGAAAGCTGGGCCTTCAAGGAAACCCGCCAGCGCTGGCTCTATACCGCGATCACCCGCGCGGCCGAACGGCTGACGATCGTCAGGTAAGTGTCCGCCGGGACTTTCGGACAGTGTTCCGTTCGACGGTCAGCCTTTTCCGCCCTGCGCTATTGCTCCCCGATCGGTTCGGCGGCGAGCCATTGCCAGGCCATGGGTTCCTCTTCGGCGCTGAAGTGCCTGAGTTCGACAGGAGCTGGAACCGGCATCAAACGCCGTGCGTCCGCCGTCCAGTCCGGTTCGCCGATCGCCGCGCAACGGCCGACATGCTCCAGCGCACGGATCGTGCCCTGTTTCAGCGTGTCGTCCGAAATGTCGGCCCAGTCGACGCCCTCGTGGTCGATCAGGCGCACGGCCACATCGATTCGCGGGTGGAGGGCATAGGCCGCCTCCAGCAGGCCGAACAGGTTTTCGGCGTCCGCGGCTGAAACATAGCCGACGACATCGATGGCAAAAAGGTCGTCGCGATCGGTGTCGATGCGGCGGATCGCCGGGACTGTGTCGAGAAAATTCATGGACGCTTCCTTTCGCGGGACCAGTTCGTCTTCCTGGAACACCCGAAACCCCCTGTCTGTTCCCGCCAAAGGCATTATAGGTGGCGCGTCGAATGAATTCCGAGGCCGCTCCATGCCCGCAAAGCTCTCCGTCAATCTCAACGCCATCGCCATGCTGCGCAACCGGCGCGACCTGCCGTGGCCGAGCGTGACCGGTCTCGGCCGCATCGCGCTCGCAGCCGGGGCGCACGGCTTGACCGTGCATCCGCGCCCCGACGAGCGGCACACAAGACACTCAGATCTGCCCGAGATACGGTCCCTGATCGATGACGAGTTCCCGCGCGCGGAATTCAACATCGAGGGCTATCCGACCGAGGATTTCCTGGTGCTTGTGGAAAAGCATCAGCCCGAACAGGTGACGCTGGTGCCCGACGACCCCGCCCAGGCGACCTCCGACCATGGCTGGAACTTTGCCGCCGAAGCCGCGTTCCTGACACCGATCGTCAAACGCCTGAAAAAGGGGGGCTTCCGCGTGTCGTTGTTTTCCGATCCGGACCCCGATTGTGTGACCGCCGCGCGTGACACCGGCGCCGACCGTATCGAGCTCTATACGGGTCCCTATGGCAGCTATCATTCCGATCCAGCCAGGGCGGCCAAGGAACTGGAAAGACTGGGAAAAACCGCCGACGCCGCCATCGCTGCCGGCCTTCAGGTCAATGCCGGACACGACCTGGTGGTCAGCAATCTACCCGCGCTGGTCAAACGCATTCCGGCATTGGCCGAAGTGTCGATCGGACATGGGTTGACAGCCGACGCGTTGGAGTATGGCATGGCCGGCACGGTGGGGCGATTTCTGAAGGCTTCCGGGTGGTAGAGTGAGACGCCTCGCGTTGCAGGTATGGCAGCCGTCGTGTGCAATTGATATCGTATCGCAGCATGTATAAAGCGTCGCTCGCTTATCGGGGATTGGTCGATGGCCCTTGCCAGCAGCGGTAGCGAGGCTGAAACCGTCGAACCATCGAGTCATTCAGCCGTCGAACAGCACAGCATCAAGGTCCTGATGCTCGGTGCACTTGGCGTCGTCTATGGCGATATCGGCACCAGTCCGATCTACGCCTTCCGCGAGGCGCTTCATGCTTCGCCCGGCACCGATACGCGCACCGATGTGCTGGGCGTGTTGTCGCTGATCGTCTGGGCGCTGACGATCATCGTGACCATAAAGTATGTTGCCTTCGTGCTTCGTGCCGACAACAAGGGCGAGGGCGGCACGCTGTCGCTGATGTCGCTTGCACGCACCGCCTATCCCAAAGGCGCCCCCCTGATCCTGGCGATCGGGCTGTGCGGCGCGGCATTGTTCTTCGGCGATGCGATCATAACCCCGGCCATCTCCGTGCTTTCCGCGGTCGAAGGCCTTGAGGTGGTGACGCCAACATTGGACGCCTTTGTCGTCCCCATCACGCTGATCATCCTTGCCTTTTTGTTCTCGGTGCAGCGCTTCGGCACCGGCAAGGTGGCGGCCGTATTCGGACCGGTGACGGCTCTGTGGTTCCTGGCGATCGGCGTCGCCGGACTCTATCACCTGATGGACGATCCTTCGGTCCTGCTGGCGATCAATCCCTATTATGCCGTCGCCTATCTTGTCAGCACGCCGACCGCTGCTTTCGTCACCGTCGGCGCCGTGTTCTTGGCCGTGACAGGTGCCGAAGCGCTCTATGTCGACCTCGGCCATTTTGGGCGCAAGCCAATCGTGTTGGCGTGGTTTTCCGTGGTATTTCCGTGCCTGCTGCTCAACTATTTCGGGCAGGGCGCCTTTGTCCTTGCCAATGGCGGCAGACCGACCAATCCATTCTTTCAGATGCTGCCGGACTGGGCGCTCATGCCGATGGTGGGCCTGGCAACGGCAGCGACCGTTATCGCCAGCCAGGCTGTTATCTCAGGCGCTTTTTCGTTGACCCGCCAGGCGGTGCAACTCAACCTTTTGCCGCGCATCGAGGTGCAGCATACGTCCGAAATGCAGCTCGGTCAGATCTACATGCCGCGTGTCAACCTGCTTATCGCGATGGGGGTGATGGTGCTGGTTGTCGGTTTCGGCAGCTCGAGTTCGCTGGCTTCCGCCTACGGAATTTCCGTGACCGGCGAAATGCTGATGACGACGATCCTGCTGTTCGTGGTGATGCGCAAGCTGTGGAAATGGAAGCTGGCGCTCGCACTGGCCCTGGCCCTGCTGTTTGGGACCATCGACAGCGGCTTCTTCCTGGCCAATGTCGTGAAGATCGTCGAAGGCGGATGGGTCTCGATCACAGTTGCCTGCCTCATGGGACTGATCATGTCGACATGGATCCGCGGCAGCCGCTATCTGTTCGACAAGACCCGCCGCAACGAGATCCCGCTCGATTTCCTCGCCGGCAATCTGTTGAAGAAGAAGCCGCAGCTGGTGTCGGGCAC
>NZ_JALJRL010000006.1:225312-359193 GCF_024519675.1 Mesorhizobium sp. Mes31
CTCGATTTCCTCGCCGGCAATCTGTTGAAGAAGAAGCCGCAGCTGGTGTCGGGCACCGCGGTGTTCCTGACCAGCGATCCGCTCAGCGCACCAACCGCGCTGATGCACAGCCTGAAGCACTACAAGGTGCTGCATGAGCAGAACGTCATCCTTTCGGTGGTGACCGCGCCGCAGCCGGTGGTGCCCGACAGCGACCGGGTCAAGATGGAGACGGTCAACGAACTGTTCATGCGGGTGACGCTGACCTTCGGCTACATGGAGCAGCCCAACATCCCGCGCGCGCTGGCGATCTGCCGCAAGCAGGGCTGGAAGTTCGACATCATGACGACGTCCTTCTTCCTGTCGCGGCGCTCGCTCAAGGCCTCGCCCAATTCCGGCATGCCGGTGTGGCAGGACCGACTGTTCATCGGGCTGGCGCGCACGGCGGCCGACGCGACGGAGTATTTCCAGATTCCGACCGGACGCGTCGTGGAAATCGGCACGCAAGTAGCTATCTAAGTGACATACGGCAGGTATTATGGGTGCATGCCGTGCCGGATTTGACGGCAGATTCAGCCCACGAACATCGGATGATCGGCCATTTGCTTGAGCAGTCCAGTGCTGTAGGCATGGCAGCCGTTACACAACGGCACTTGATATTGCACCGCAGCAAGCGTAGAGCACCGCGCGATTATCGGAGTGTCGTTTATGGCCCTTGCCAATGCTGGTAGTGAGGCAGAACCCGTCGAACAATCGAGCCATCCTGAAGTCGAACAGCACAGCACCAAGGTTTTGATGCTGGGCGCGCTCGGTGTGGTCTACGGTGATATCGGCACCAGCCCGATCTACGCCTTCCGTGAGGCATTGCACGCCTCGTCCGGCGGCAATGTCGCCGACCGCGGCGACATCCTTGGCGTGCTGTCGCTGATTATCTGGTCGCTCACGATTACGGTTACAGTAAAATATATCATGTTCGTGCTGCGTGCCGACAACCGCGGCGAGGGCGGCGTGCTGTCGCTGATGGCGCTGGCGCGCGGCAGCTTCCCGACCCGCTCGGCGATCATTCTCGCCATCGGCATCGTCGGTGCCTCTCTGTTTTTCGGCGACGCCGTCATCACGCCGGCGATTTCGGTGCTGTCGGCGGTCGAGGGCATGAATGTCGTCACGCCAGCTTTTCAGCCTTATGTGGTACCGCTGACATTGGTTATTCTGGCCATATTGTTCGCGGTGCAGCGGTTCGGTACGGGTGGTGTCGGCTTGGTGTTCGGCCCGGTGACCGCCGTGTGGTTCCTCGCCACTGGCCTTTCCGGCCTCAACCACATCATCGCCGATCCGGAAATCCTGTGGGCAATCAGTCCTCACTATATCGTCGCCTTCCTGATCCATTCGCCTAACGTTGCCTTCGTCACCGTCGGCGCCGTGTTCCTGGCCGTGACAGGCGCCGAGGCGCTCTATGCCGATCTCGGTCATTTCGGGCGCAAGCCGATCGTGCTGGCCTGGCTGGCGATCGTGTTTCCCTGCCTGTTGCTCAACTATGCCGGGCAGGGTGCCTTCGTGTTGGCCAATGGCGGGGTCGTCGGCCATCCGTTCTTCGAGATGAATCAGGGCTGGACGCTGATCCCGATGGTCGTGCTGGCGACTGCCGCGACGGTCATCGCCAGCCAGGCGGTGATTTCCGGTGCCTTCTCGCTGACCCGGCAGGCGGTGCAGCTCAACATGCTGCCGAGGCTGGAAATCCTGCACACGTCGGAAAGGCAGTCAGGCCAGATCTACATGCCGCGCGTCAACCTTTTGCTGGCGCTGGTGGTGATGCTGCTGGTCGTCGGCTTTGGCGAGTCCAGCAGACTGGCCTCGGCCTATGGCATTTCGGTGACCGGCAACATGCTGGTGACGACGACTCTGCTGTTTGTCATCATGGTGCGCATCTGGAAATGGAACCTCTGGCCGGCAATCGCCATGACGTCGTTGTTTGCGTTCATCGATATCGGCTTCTTTGCTTCCAACATCGTCAAGGTGTTCGAAGGCGGCTGGGCCTCGCTGGCGGTGGCCTTCGCGATCATCATGGCCATGTGGACCTGGGTGCGCGGCAGCCGCTATCTGTTCGACAAGACCCGCCGCAACGAAATCCCCCTCGATTTCCTCGCCGGCAATCTGTTGAAGAAGAAGCCGCAGCTGGTGTCGGGCACCGCGGTGTTCCTGACCAGCGATCCGCTCAGCGCACCAACCGCGCTGATGCACAGCCTGAAGCACTACAAGGTGCTGCATGAGCAGAACGTCATCCTTTCGGTGGTGACCGCCCCGCAGCCGGTGGTGCCCGACGGTGATCGGGTCAAGATGGAGACGGTCAACGAGCTGTTCATGCGGGTGACGCTGACCTTCGGCTACATGGAGCAGCCCAACATCCCGCGCGCGCTGGCGATCTGCCGCAAGCAGGGCTGGAAGTTCGACATCATGACGACGTCCTTCTTCCTGTCGCGGCGCTCGCTCAAGGCCTCGCCCAATTCCGGCATGCCGTTGTGGCAGGACCGACTGTTCATCGGGCTGGCGCGCACGGCCGCCGACGCGACGGAGTATTTCCAGATTCCGACCGGACGCGTCGTGGAAATCGGCACCCAGGTCGCCATTTGAGGGTGTAGAACAGGCAGACAGCCGAGGAGGCGGGAATGAGCGGCGAATTGGTGCTTGTCACCGGCGGGTCCGGCTTCCTCGGCGCTCATTGTATTCTCGACCTGCTGAAGGCCGGCTACCGCGTGCGCACGACCGTGCGGTTCGCCAGGCGTGAAGCCGATGTGCTCGCCATGCTCAAGGCCGGCGGCGCTGAGCCCGGAACGGCACCCTCGTTCGCCATTGCCGATCTCATGGCCGATGCCGGCTGGCCGCAAGCCGTCGCCGGCTGCGACTATGTCCTGCATGTCGCCTCGCCCTTTCCGCCCGGTGTGCCCAAGCATGAAGATGAACTGATCATACCGGCCCGCGAGGGCGCGCTGCGGGTGTTGCGGGCGGCGCGGGACGCTGGGGTGAAGCGCGTCGTGCTCACCTCGTCCTTCGCGGCCATCGGCTATGGCAAGCTGCCGCCTGGCGGCAGGCCGTTCACCGAGGAGAACTGGACCGATCCGACGGGCAAGGTCAGCGCCTATGTGAAATCGAAAACCCTGGCCGAGCGTGCGGCGTGGGATTTCATTGCCGCCGAGGGCGGGGCGCTGGAGCTTGCGGTCGTCAATCCGGTCGGCATTTTCGGACCGGTTCTCGGGGCCGACCATTCGACCTCCACCGAATTCATCCGGCGGATGATGGACGGTGCCATGCCTGGCTTGCCGCGCCTGTCCTTCGGCGTCGTCGACGTGCGCGACGTGGTGGATCTGCATCTGCGCGCGATGACCAACCCCGCCGCCAGGGGGGAACGGTTCCTGGCTATTGCCGGGGACTTCATGACCGTGCGGGAGATGGCTGAAACCTTGAGGGCACGGCTGGGCGATGCGGCGGCGCGCGTCTCGACGAGGGTGCTTCCCGACTGGCTGGTCCGCTTCGTCGGGCTGTTCAGCGCGGAAGCCGCGCAGGTCGTGCCGGAGCTGGGCAAGGCCAAGAACGCCACCAACGAGAAGGCGGTGCGCCTGCTCGGCTGGGCACCGCGATCGCGGGAAGACGCGCTGGTTGCAACTGGCGAAAGCCTGATCCGGCTCGGATTGCTGAAGACATCGAAGTAACGGCGGAAAGCCGAGGCTTCCCGCCGCATGGATTTCAGCCAGCCAGAGCGGCCCTGTTGGTCTCGAGGAACTGCTTCAGCGGCAACGATTTCCGTCCGGAGAGTTTTTCGACCGAGTCCGTCACCATGCCGAGGCCGCCGACCCGCGTGGCCGCGTCGAACGACACGAGCAACCGGGCGATGGGTTCGGGAAGACCGGCCGACTTCATTCCCTCGGTCAATGCTTCGTCGGAAAGCTGGATGACCTGGATGGGCTTGCCGGTGACTTCGGTGACCAGTGCCGCGACCTCGGCGGTCGTATAGGCTTTGGGTCCGGTCAGCGTGTAGGTCGTGCTTGCGCTGGTATCCGAGGCGAGCCCAGCAGCTATTGCAGCAGCGAGATCGTCACGTGCGCCATAGGAAATGGCACCATCGCCCGCCGATGTATACCATTGGCCCGATGCGAGGATCTGCGGCATCGCCATGAACAGGTTCTCGTCATACCAGCCATTGCGGAAGATCGTATGGGGGATGCCGCTCGCCTTGATCGCCCGTTCGGTGTCGTAGTGGTCGGGGGCGAAGAGCACCGGTGAACCCGGCTCGGCGTTGGGCATCGAGGTGTAGAGCAAGTGGGCGACGCCTGCTTGCTTCGCGGCGGCGACGGCAGCGAGCTGCTGCTCGCGCCGCTTTCCCTGGATCGCCAGTTCGTTGGTCGAGATGATGAGCACCCGGTCGGCGCCCTGAAAGGCCTCGGCGAGCGAAGCCGGATCGTCGAAGTCGGCCGCCCGGACAGTGACACCGCGCGCTGCCAGATCGGCAAGGTTGGCCGGCGTGCGGGTTGTGGCGATGATCCGCGCCGCCGGCACCTTGAATGTGTCCAGCAGGTGGTTGATGACGCTGCGGCCAAGCTGGCCGGAAGCGCCGGTGACGAGGAGAGTTTTGCTCATTGGTGATCCTGGCATGGGTCGGAGGGAAGGGGCAGGTGCTGGTCTCAAAAAGAGACCAGCACTAAAATAGGAATTGACCCCTGGCCGTAAAGAAGGCAGTTTTTCGGGAGGTAGGCACAGGCAAGGAACCAGCCGTGGACAGCACGATCGTCAATCTGAGATCCAAGCTCGAGATCTACAAAGCCATGACGGGCGGCGGAAACCTTGCCGATTGCCCGGTTCGCGATGTGATGCAGGGTCTCAGCGGCAAATGGAGTTCGCTTTTGATGGGGGCCCTGGCCGAGCAGCCATACCGCTTCGGCGAGTTGCGGCGGCTGGTGCCCGACATTTCGCAGCGCATGCTCACCCAGACGCTCCATGATTTGCAGCGTGACGGCTATGTGCGTCGCGAGGTGTTCCCGACCAAGCCGCCGAGCGTCGAATACAGTCTCACCGACCTCGGGCGGTCGATGTTCGGCGCCTTGCACCAGCTGATCCTGTGGGCCGAGCTCAATCATGACGCGGTGCGCAAGGCGCGTGCCGGTTTTGATGCTGCCCAGGCTTGAACGGCGGCTAATGCCAGAGGAGGCGGCTTGATTTAGTCCGGCTGCTGAAGGATTGTCCCGACCAATACGGCTTTGGGGGCTTTGGCATTTCCTACGATATCGCAATTGCGGGCGCCGGTCCGGCGGGGCTGGCAATGGCGCTCTATCTCAGGCGTGCCGGGCATCGGGTCACCGTGTTCGAGCGCTTCGAGGAGCCGAAGCCGGTCGGCTCCGGGTTGATCCTGCAGCCGACCGGGCTGACGGTGCTGGCCGATCTGGGTCTGCTCGACGACATACTGGCGCTGGGCAGCCGCATCGACCGGCTGCATGGCGCCGACGCCACGACCGGCCGCACCGTGCTCGATGTCCGCTATGACGCCCAGCGCGGCCGCCGTTTTGGCCTGGCTGTGCACCGGGCGGCCTTGTTCGGCCTGCTTTTCCGTGCCGCACGGCGCGAAGCGATTGCCATCGAGACCGGCGTCGAGATCGAGGCGCTGGAGGCTGGCGAGCGGGCGACGCTGATCCGTGGCAACGGGCGAAGGGCAGGGCCGTTCGACCTTGTCGTCGACGCAAGCGGCTCAAAGTCGAAACTGCGGCAGTGCGCGGGCAATTCAGGCGCGCCGCGTCCACTCGCCTATGGTGCGTTCTGGGCGTCGCTCGGGTGGCGCGGCGACGGCTTCGACGAGCATGCGTTGCTGCAACGCTACGACAGGGCCAGCGTGATGATCGGCGTGCTGCCGATCGGCCGGCCGGAGCCGGGTGCCGAAAAGATGGCAGCCTTCTTCTGGAGCCTGAAGCCGGCGGACGCCGACGCGGTGCGCGCCCGGGGCCTCGAAGCCTGGAAGGAGAGGGTGGTTCGGCTGTGGCCGCAGAGCGAGGCGTTCACCCGCCAGATCGACAGTTTCGATCAGCTTTCGCTGGCACGCTATGGCCATCACACGATGAGGCGCCCGATCGGCCGGCGGCTGGCCGTCATCGGCGATGCCGCGCATTCGACCAGCCCGCAACTCGGACAAGGGGCCAACATGGCGCTGCTCGACGCGGCGGCGCTCAGCCACGCACTGGCGCGGACGGGCAGTGTCGAAGCGGCGCTCGAAGCCTATGCGGCAGCGCGGCGCTGGCATGTGCGTGTCTTCCAGGCGCTGTCGCTGGCGTTCACGCCATTCTACCAGTCGGATTCCGTGGCGCTCCCGTTCATCCGTGACAGGCTGGTGGCGACGGTGGCAAGAATCCCGCCGGCGCCACAGTTTCTTGCCTCGATGGTGGCCGGAACGGTGATCGATCCGTTCAGGCGAATTGGCCTTGCCGAGACGCGGTGGCCGGATCGCTTCGGTGGATGAGGCTTGAAAGGTAGGACCCCTTCGCCTGCAGGAAGGCGTGCAGGCGCTGCGGATAGTCCGGCGCCACGGCGTGCCTGATCGACGGGCGTGCGCTCAACGCCTGGCGCCAGGCCTTGACGAGCGGCTTGCCATCCAGAATGCCGAAATCGCCGATCCGGTCGAAGGCGTCGAAATAGCGGAAGGCCGGTCCGTAAACCGCGTCGACGAGCGAGAAGCGCTCGCCGGCGAACCATGGTCCATTCCGTTCGGATTCCGCCAGCTCGGCCTCAAGACGACCGAACATCGCCGAAAGAGCCTCGCTTTCCGCAAGGAAGCCAGCCTCGGTCGAGGCAGAATAGAACCGACCGATGGCGTTGAGGGTGGCCGAACCGAACTCGATCCAGGCGCGATGCCGGGCGCGGCCGTAAGGGTCGGCAGGGTGGAGGGGGTTGGCTTGTGTTTCTTCGAGGAATTCGAGGATGACCGCGGACTCGAAGATTACCGTCTCCCCGCCCTCTCGCTGCACACGCAGCAGCGGCACCTTGCCCAGCGGCGAGATCGCCTTGAACCAGCCCGGCTTGTTGGCGAGGTCGATGTCGACGCGCTCGAACGGCACGCCCTTTTCGGCCAGCGAAATCGCGGCGCGTTGCACATAGGGGCAGAGATGGTGGCTGACGAGAATGAGCTTGTCGTCCATCTCACTCGCCCCAGACATAGTTCAACGCGCCGTCCTCGACGCGTGTCGACAGGAACATCAGGCGAGAACCCTTCGGCGCCGGACCGTCAAGGCGATCGCCTGATGCCATGTCGAAGGAAGCGCCGTGCCATTGGCAGACCAGCCTGCCGTCCTTGCAGTCGAGCGGCCCGCCGAAATGCAGACAGACATTGGCGGCGGCCCGGATGCGCTCGCCGCTGCGCCAGACATGGACCTCACGGCCGAAGAACGGCGCGATCATGCTGCCCGTCCGTGGAATGTCGTCAACCTTGCAGATTTCATGTTTCATGGGGTTTGCCTTCCAGAATTAATGCAATTGCATCTATATAAATGCAAGTGCATCGATCGTCAAGCTTGATGCATTTGCATCTATTGCCTAGGATGTAGCCATGACAGAGCAAGCCACGCCTTCGCCCGAAGCCATCAAGGCCTGGGCCCGCCTGATGCGGGTTTCGCGTCAGCTCATCGAGCATGCCGAAGAGGCGTTGAAGGAGGGGGGCCTGCCGCCGCTTGCCTGGTACGACGTGCTGCATGAACTGGCCGAAGCGGGCGAGGGCGGGCTACGGCCATTCCAGTTGATCGAGCGCACACTGTTTGCGCAGTATAATATCTCGCGGCTGCTGGCGCGGCTCGAGGCTGATGGGCTGGTCGAGAAGCTGCCGGTGGCCGATGACGGCCGCGGTCAGACCATCCGCATCACCGCCAATGGTCGCGACACGCGCCGTCGGATGTGGGCCATCTATGGCCGGTCGATCGCCGAACTGGTCGGCGCCAGACTCTCGGCGGATGAATTGAACATGGTGTCGGCACTGCTTGGCCGGCTGCGCTATCCGCCTGCCAGCGATTGAGCAAATTCGCCGCACGGCATTGTGCGGCTGCTTCGAGTTTTTTCAGTGCGTCCTCTTGCGCCAATCATTGAATTGCGCAATATGCCGAACCGTAACGTACGGTACGGCTGTCGTGTGAACCGCGCGGCCGCCACCATCGAACGGGAAAAAAAGCGTGTTGCTGGCAAACGCCGACATCGACAACAGCCAAGCGCTGACGGAACGGCAGAAGGCCGTTCTGGACGCGGCGCTTCGCCTGCTGGTCGAGGAAGGCGATCACCTGACCATGACCGCCGTGGCGCGCCGCGCGAGCTGTTCAAAGGAAACGCTCTACAAATGGTTCGGCGACCGTGACGGGCTGCTGACGGCAACGGTCCAGTGGCAAGCCTCGAAAGTGCGGGTGGCTCCGGTCGACGGCAAGGGGCTCGATCTTGCCTCGCTGACGGCGAGCCTCGAGCGCTTCGCCTCGGACTGGTTGAAGGTGATTTCGAGCGACACCTCGATCGCGCTCAACCGCGTGGCGGTCGGTCATGCCGGGTCCGGCAAGGACGATCTCGGCGCCGTCGTGCTGGAGAATGGCCGTTTCGCGCTGGCAAAGCGGCTGAAGCCGGTGCTTGAGGCAGGCCGGCAGGCCGGGCTGCTGGAATTTTCGGACGCCGAGACGGCGTTCCGCACTTTTTTCGGGCTGGTCGCCCGCGACGTGCAGATCCGTCTGCTGCTTGGCGACCGGCTGGAATTGACTGAGGCGGCGATTGGCGGCGATGCCGCACGGGCGACGCAGCAGTTTCTCGCTCTTCATGGAGCAAAACCGGGCCGCAGGGGCTCTGATTCATAAAACGGGAAGGAAGACAAAATGCGTGTCTATTACGATCGTGATGCCGATCTCAACCTGATCAAGGGCAAGAAGGTCGCCATCATCGGCTATGGCAGCCAGGGCAGGGCGCATGCGCTCAACCTCAAGGATTCCGGCGTCAAGGAGATCGCCATCGGCCTCAAGGCCGGCTCGGCGACCGCCAAGAAAGTCGAGGCCGACGGGCTCAAGGTGATGAGCGTGGCCGATGCCGCCAAATGGGCCGACCTGATGATGATGGCGACGCCCGACGAACTGCAGGCCGACATCTACAGATCGGAGATCGCGCCGAACATCCGCGACGGCGCGGCGATCGCCTTCGCGCACGGCCTCAACGTGCATTTCGGCCTGATCGAGCCCAAGGCTTCGGTCGATGTCGTCATGATCGCGCCGAAGGGCCCGGGCCACACGGTGCGCGGCGAATACCAGAAGGGCGGCGGCGTGCCGTGCCTGGTCGCCGTTAACCAGGACGCCTCGGGCAACGCACTTGATCTGGCTCTGTCCTATGCCTGCGGCGTCGGCGGTGGCCGTTCGGGCATCATCGAGACCAATTTCCGCGAGGAATGCGAGACCGATCTGTTCGGCGAACAGGTGGTGCTGTGCGGCGGTCTGGTCGAACTGATCCGCGCCGGCTTCGAGACGCTGGTGGAAGCCGGCTACGCGCCTGAGATGGCCTATTTCGAGTGCCTGCACGAGGTCAAGCTGATCGTCGACCTGATCTACGAAGGCGGCATCGCCAACATGAACTATTCGATCTCGAACACCGCCGAATGGGGCGAGTATGTCTCGGGCCCGCGCATCATCACCGCCGAGACCAAGGCCGAGATGAAGCGCGTGCTGAAGGATATCCAGACCGGCAAGTTCACCTCGGAATGGATGCAGGAATACCGCGCCGGCATGTCTCGGTTCAAGGGCATCCGCCGCATGAACGACAGCCACCAGATCGAGGAAGTCGGCGCCAAGCTGCGCGCGATGATGCCGTGGATTTCGAAGAACAAGCTGGTCGACAAGGCCAAGAACTGACCGAAATCCAGATGCTCGAAGGCCAGTAGCTTCGAACAGCCAGAATCAAAAACGGCGCCACATGGCGCCGTTTTTTCATTGTGTCTCAGCTACGGCTTGGCTCAGCTATAGGGCGACCAGCACTGCTGGCGCGGGCCGTTGTAGGGCTGGAACGTGTTGTCCCAGGCGCGATACGAGCGGTAGCGGTTGTAGCACCACTGGACATGGGCGCTCGAAAGCCGACCCGCGCGGTAGTAGCGGCGTGGCGGCGCGTCGTAATAATTGTAGTTGTTGTACATGCTGCCAAGGCCAAGCCCGAGGCCAAGGCCCAGGATCGCGGCGCTCGCACCATCATCATAATAGCCGCCGTGATGGTGGCGATGGCGCCAACGCCAGTTGTTTCCACCGTTCCAGTTTCCACCGTTCCAGTGTCGGTTGCCATTCCAATGGCCCGACCGGCGCCATCTCCAATTTTCGTTGTAGAGCTGCCGGTCATTGCCGCCCGCCCAACTGTCGCGGACTGGCGTGATCGTCGGCGCCGCCGTGCTTGTGGGAATCGACAGGTCCGGCTGCAGGATCGGGCCGGCCGCGGACGGTGCAGTGATGCCCGAGAGGATACCGAGCGCTATCAGCCCGGATTTGACAGAGGAAGAAAAGAGCGAATTCATTTGCACTCTCCAAGAGATACAGGCCCCACGCCCACCCTGGGAATGGGGGCCAATCTGGACCTTTGCGTCTGAACGGCGGATGAACGGAAAGGTTCCGTCAACCATGGCGAGCACGCCGTCAGGACCAATCGATATCGACAGGTGGTCCCGCGACCTTGTTTTCTCCCACGCTTGTGGGCAAAGGTCAGGACATGTCGCTGCGCCTCGCCACCTTCAATGTCGAGAACCTGATGAACAGGTTCGATTTTTCCGGGTATCGCAACCAGCTCAACGAGGATCGCACGCTGGCGCTTTTCGATATCCAGAGCGAAGCCGAATACAAGATGCTGGAGCAGGCCCGCGCCATCGCGCAGTCCGACGACACGCGCCAACTGACGGCGCTGGCGATCGCGGCGACCCGCGCCGACATCATCTGCATGCAGGAGGTTGACAACATCGAGGCGCTGAAGGCCTTCGAATACGGTTATCTGTTCAAGATGGTGGGGGAGGGTTATCGGCAGAAATACACCACTGCCGGTAACGATTCGCGCGGCATCGATGTGGCCGTGATGATGCGCGCCGAGACCGCGCAGGGCCAGGCGATCGAATTCGTGCGCATGACCAGCCACGCCTATGTCACCTTCGAGCAGTTCGGCCTGCACACGCCGGAACTGGAAGCTCTTGGCAATCAAGCCAATGAGCGCATCTTCCGCCGCGACTGCCTGGAAATCGATGTGACTGTCGGCGGCGTGCCGCTGACGCTCTATCTCGTGCATTTCAAATCGATGGGCTCGCCGCGCAACGGGCTCGACGGACGCGAGGCGACGATGCCGCTGCGCATCGCCGAGGCGCAAGCGGTGCGCCGCATCATCGAGGAGCGCTTCGGCAAGGATCACGCAGCCGACAAAAGCTGGGCGATCTGCGGCGACATGAACGATTACCGGCAGCGCGTGAAGATCGCCGGCGATGCCGTCGACGGCTACCGCTTCGAGGTGGTCGATGAGAACCAGTCCTGCATCAACGTGCTGACGGCAGGCGGCTTTTGCGAGAACGTCGTCGAGCGGCGGCCGGAAATGAACCGCTGGAGCTTCTACCACACGCGTGGGCCTGAAGAGCGGCACCTGTGCCAACTCGACTATATCCTGCTCTCCAGGGGGTTGGCGGAGAAGAACGCCACGGCCATCCCCGACATCGTCCGCAACGGCCAGCCCTGGCGCACCATCTTTCCGCCGGGCCAGGAGGTGGACCGCTTTCCGCGCGCCGGCTGGGACCGGCCGAAGGCATCCGACCACTGCCCGGTGGCGATCACTCTGGACATGGCTTGATACGCCCATGAGCTTCGATCTGCCGCGCAATGTCATCCTGCCAGTCGATGCCGTCGACGTCCGGCTCGATTCTGGTCCACACCCCTTCGCGCTGGATAACGCGGAGGCGATCGCCGAGAACTGGCAGCGCGAGGTATCAGCCAATCCGGCGCTGTTCGACGGCACGGTGGTGCTGCTGTCGCAACTCGCCTGGCGCGACAATCGCCTCGTCGGACGCTGCCACGCGGTCAACTACTCCACCTTCATGCTATGGCGTAAACGGCGCGAGAATTCGGGCGCCGAGCATGCCTATGCCCATGCCGTGCTGGTGGCTGGCGACAATGCGCTGGTGGCGATCCGCATGGGACCGCACACGGTCAATGCCGGCCGCGTCTACTTCGCCGCCGGCTCGTTCGAGCCTATCGATTTCCGCGACGGGCTGGTCGATGTCGATTTCAACATGATCCGTGAAGTGCGCGAAGAGACCGGCCTGGACCTGTCGATTGCTGAACGCGGCCAGCGTTATCACGCCCTGTCGACGAACAGCGGCACGGTGATCTTTCGCCGCTATCACGAGCCGGCGCCAGCCGACGAGATCGCTCGCCGAATCTCGGCCTTCGTCGCGGCCGAGACCGATCCGGAGATCGAGGGGCCGGTGATCATCCGCCATGCCGCAGACCTGCCGGACGGGCTGTCGGCGCACATGAAGCCGCTGATCGAGTGGCATTTCTCGGGCAAGGGTTAGCGGCGCGCCCTGTTCTGCGCTGCCTTGTGATCGTTGCGGGCGGCGACGAAGAACGAGATAAATCCGATGCCCAGCAAGCCGCCCATGGCCATTCCCATCGTCTGGCCGACAACCGCCTGAAAATCGGCGGTGACGCGATCGGGATTGGCCATGCCGAAGCGGGCGAGATACCACCAGATGCCGGCAAGGACGGCTTCGATGATCACCATCACCAGGATCAGTCGCGCCTTCTTGCTCATCACGCCATTCCTCGAGTGGAGATGCCTTGCCCTAACATCGCGAACCGCACAGTGACAGTGGAGGCACGGGGCGGAAACGTCAAAAGTTGTGCAAAATCAGATCGGGTGCCGGATGCAGGCGCCGTCTTACTCGTGGCGTAGCGCGTCGATCGGATCGAGGCGAGCGCCGCGCAGCGCCGGGAAGAAGCCGAACACCATGCCGATCAGCGCCGAAAAACCGACGGCGAGCAGGATGACCGCCGGGCTCGGCGCGAACGGGATGGTCAGCGTCACCGAGGCGAGGCCGGCCAGCGCCAGGCCGATCAGGATGCCGATGATGCCGCCGAGCAGCGACAGCACCGTCGCCTCGACCAGGAACTGGATGAGGATGTGCTTTTCATGCGCGCCGATGGCGAGCCTGATGCCGATCTCGCGGGTGCGCTCGGTGACCGACACCAGCATGATGTTCATGATGCCGATGCCGCCGACCAGCAGGCTGACGCCGGCGACCGCGCCCAGCATGCCGGTCATGGTGGCGGTGGCGCTGGCCATGGCGTCGGCGATCTGGGTCATGTCGCGAATGGCGAAATCGCTTTCGCGGTCGGGCGTGATGCGGCGCGCATCGCGCAAAATGTCCTCGACGCGCGGCTGCAGTTCGCTGGTCGGCGTGCGGTCGTCGGCGGCGATGTAGATGTTGTCGATGTCGCGATTGCCGGCGATGCGGCGCTGATAGGCGTGCAGCGGCATCAGCACGACATTGTCCTGGTCCTGGCCGAAACCGGTATAGCCCTTGGGTTCGAGCAGGCCGACGATCTTGCAGGAGGTGCGGTTGACGCGGATGATCTCGCCCTCGGGGTCGCCGGCGCCGAAGAATTGCTGACGCACCGTCTCGCCGATCAGGCACACGCCGGTGCCCGAGCGGGTTTCGGAATCGCTGAACGGGCGGCCGGAAACCAGCTTCCAATCGCGCGCATCGAGATAGGCGCTGTCGGTGCCGGTGACGCCCGAGGTCAGGCTCTCGGTGCCGAAGATGACACGGACCTGCTTTTGCGAAGCCGGCGAAATGGCACGCGCGCCGGTGAGATGCGCAACCAGCGCCGCAAGATCCTTCTCGGCCAGCGGACGCACCACCTGTTCGAGCCCCCCCGGACCACCGGGACCGGCCGGGCGGCCGGAACGGACGACCAGCAGGTTGCTGCCGAGCTTGGAGATGTCGGCCTTGACCTTTTCGGTGGTGCCGGAGCCGATGGTGAGCATGGCGATGACGGCGGCAACGCCGATGACGATGCCGAGCAATGTCAGGAACGAGCGCAGCACGTTGCGGCGGATCGAGCGGAGCGAGAGGCGGACGGTTTCCCAGATCATGGTCAGAGCCTTCCATCCCGACAGAACCGGGATGGGGCTCCATCTCTGTGTTCGGCCATGATCTTCTCCGAAAACCGGATGCCACCTTTCGGGATCATGGCTGAGCCACTTCCAGCGTCGCTGTGTCCGAGGCGACGCGGCCGTCGACGAAGCGGATGGTGCGCTTGGCATATTCGGCGACATCGGCCTCGTGGGTGACCATGGTGATGGTCAGGCCAAGCTCCTCGTTCAGCTTCGTCAGCAGTTCCATGATTTCATGGGTGCGGGCGGTGTCGAGATTGCCGGTCGGCTCGTCGGCGACGAGCAGCGTCGGCCTTGTGACGATGGCGCGTGCGATCGCCACGCGCTGCTGCTGGCCGCCGGACAACTCGGCCGGCGTGTGGTGCTCGCGGCCGACAAGGCCGACCTGGTCCAGCGCCTGCATGGCGAGGTCGCGGCGCTCGCGGGCGGCAACGCCGCGATAGATCAGCGGCAGCTCGACATTCTCCGCCGCTGTGGTGCGGGCCAGCAGATTGTAGCCCTGGAAGACGAAACCGACATAGAGGTTGCGCAGCATTGCGCGGCGGTTGCGGTCGAGCCGGCCGGCATCGATGCCCATGAAGGAGTAGGTTCCGGCGGTCGGCGTGTCGAGGCAGCCGATGATGTTCATGGCTGTCGACTTGCCGGAGCCGGACGGGCCCATGATGGCGACGAATTCGCCACGCTTTATGGCAAGGTCGACGCCGGCCAGCGCGTGGATCCGGGCCTCGCCCTGACCATAGCTCTTCCAGACCTTGTCGAAGGTGATGAGATGCGCGCCCGAAGCCACGGCCTCAGCTCCGCTGCTGCGACGCGGTGATGACCTGAGCGCCTTCCTCCAGGCCCGAGGTGATCTCGGTCAGTTCGCCGTCGGTCGAGCCGATCTTGACGTTGACCGCATGCGGCCGCCCATTCTCCAGCACGTAGAGCGTGCGCGAGCCGTCCGTGGGTGGCGCGACCTGGCGCTGGCGATTGCCGCCGGGACGCCCCATGCGGCCGGTGAACAGGTCGCTCAGGCTCCACGCGCGGGCCGTGGGTGCCGGGGGTCGATAGCGGAAGGCGGTGGCCGGGACGGTGAGCACACCCTTGGCCTGCCGGGTGACGACCGAAACGGTGGCGGTCATGCCGGGCCGCAGCAACAGCTCGTTGTTGTCGACTTCGAGCCGCGCATTGTAGGTGACGACGCCATCGGTGGTGACCGAGGCATAGGAGATGTCGCGGATCTCGGCATCGAACGGCCGCTCCGGGAAGGCGTCGACCGTGAAGCGGGCATGCTGGCCGGTCTTCACCGTGCCGATGTCGGCCTCGTCGACAGCCGCCACCAGTTCCATGTTCTTCAGGTCGGCGGCGATGATGAACAGCACCGGCGCCTGCAGCGACGAGGCGACCGTCTGGCCGGGGTCGACCGAGCGCGTCAGCACGATGCCGTCGATCGGCGCGTAGATGGTGCTGTTGGCGAGGTCGGTCTGCTGCGACTTCAGATCGGCATTGGCGATGGCGAGGTTGGCCCGGGCGCTGTCGAGCGCCGCCTTGGAACGGTCGCGCGTCGCGGTCGCCGCTTCGAGCGACTGGTCGGTCGCCATGCCACGCTTGGTCAATGCCGCCGCGCGGATAAGCCCGCTTTCGTTCTCGGCAAGCGTTACCGTGGCGTCCTCGACATTTGCCGCCGCCGCCTTGGCGGATGCCTCCGCCCGCTCGATCTGGACCTGCAGCTTGGTGGTGTCGAGTGCGGCCAGCACATCGCCCTTCTTGACCTGCTGGTTCTCCTCGACGGAGACCGAACGGATAATGCCGGAGAGCTGGCTGGAAATATCGACCTGGGTGAGGGGCTGCAGCGTGCCTGTCGCGGACACCTGGACAGTGAAATCGGCCTTGGCGGCCGGCACGGTGGTGTAGTCGATCCTGGTGGGCGAGCCTGCATACCACTGATAGACGCCGAGGCCGGCGGCGAGCACGATCAGCGCCAGCAGCGCATAGAGCCAGCCACGCCGGCGCGACTTGCGCAGACCTCGTCTGTCGAGACCGAGCGCGGTCTCGATGGCGGAATCCGATTCCGTCTTTGGCAGATTGACAATCTGGTCCACGCCGGACCCCTATAATGCGCAGTGTCCCTATCTGTGCACAGATCAGGCTTACTGGTTCGAATATCAAATTAAATTTCGCCCATGTTTGGATTGAGGCAGGAATGAAAACCCGGAACTACTTGCTTTACGATGTGTTTACGACCGAGCGGCTGGCCGGCAATCCGCTGGCCGTCGTGCTGGATTGCAAAGGTCTGGACACGCGCGCCATGCAGGCCATCGCGCGCGAATTCAACTTGTCCGAATCCGTCTTCGTGCTGCCGCCGGACAATCCCAAGCATAAAAACCGCATCCGCATCTTCACGCCCGACTATGAAATGCCGTTCGCCGGCCATCCGACTGTTGGCGCCGCGATCGCGCTGGCCGAATTGGCCGAAGAGGGCGGCGCCGGCATCTTCGTGCTGGAAGAGAACATTGGCCCGGTGCGCTGCGCCGTCAGCAAGCACGATGGCGCCACCTTCGCCGAATTCGACCTGGCCAAATTGCCGGAGCCGTTGAAACTCGAGGCCGATCCGCAGGCGATCGGCGCGGCCCTTGGCCTGGCGCCGCACGAGATCGGCTTCGAGAATCACCGCGTCGCGTTCTGGTCGGCGGGCGTGCCCTATGTGACCATCCCGGTTGCCAATCTCGAGGCGGCGGGGCGGATCCGGCTGGACAATCAGGCGTGGTCGGAGCTGGCGCCGCGCAAGAGCGACTGGGCATTCGCCAGCCCCTATGTCTATTGCCGTGAGACGGTGAACCACGAAAGCGCGTTCCATGTGCGCATGATCGTGCCGGGCACGCCTTCCTATGAGGACCCGGCGACCGGCTCGGCGGCGGCCGCCTTTGCCGGCGCCATCATGCATTTCGACGGCCCGACCGACGGCATTTCGCAGCTGTGGATCGAGCAGGGGCTGGAGATGGGCCGGCCGTCGCGCATCCGCCTCGAGCTGACCGTGCAAGGCGGAAAACTGGCCTCCGCGCGCATCGGCGGCAACGCGATCAAGGTGGCGGAAGGCAAGCTGTTCGTCTGAGACGTGCGGCACTTCAGCGATTTGTCGGGAAATGATTCCGGCAGGGCTGGACAGGACCGATGGTGGCGGCTATATGCCCGCCAACGCCGGTTTTTGCCGGCCGAGTGGGTGCGTAGCTCAGTTGGTAGAGCAGCTGACTCTTAATCAGCGGGTCCACAGTTCAATCCTGTGCGCACCCACCATTTTTCCGCTGATATTTCAACCTGTTACAGGCGATACGACGGCGGAAAGTTGACCCCGTCAGATCCCCAATAAGGTAAATCCCGAAGTAGCAGGCTGTGACAGCGGCTTGATCGCCGCGAATGCCGACAACAAGGGGTGCGATCCTGCGTTGTTGGTCCAGCGCAACTCCCATGCCTTGCGCTAGGCCCAAAACCCAACCCTTTGAACGACCGGGTTTGAGCCTTTGCGGTGGTTCGGTTGCGAGCGTCGCATGAAGCGATCTGACCAAATCCGGCCCCTTCGTTTGGAGAGGTTATACGGAGAACCTGACTCGTATCTGCCTTTCGAATTGCATTTCGTCGGGCTGGAGGTCATTCGTCGCGCCAGTATGGGTGAGCACAGGTGAATCGGTGCGACGCAACCAGCTGGCGTTTGGTTCCCCGGTATCGTTCCTTGGGCTGCAGTTCATTCGCGGTTATGTCGGCTACGACAGTGTAACCCTGATCGACAAGCTGCAGTTTCCGCTCTGCGAGGTGGCGCCTGAATCCGTCTTCGATTTGGCTGCGAGGATACCGCCATCCGTTCCTACATGCTCGCACGAGAATGTCGGAATACAGTTCAGCGCTGGCAGCTTTCACCGCTTCTTCGGAAATCAGTTTACCTTTAGTTTGTGCGCCTTCGGACAAGCACGGTCCCGCCGATGCGGACAGCACCAGTATTGCGGCCAAGACAGACAACTTCGTCATGGATGCCCTCCGTGTTGGGAATCGACCCGGGTCTGCCAAGCGACCAGACCCTGCCGACCTGCGGAGCCTAGGATGCCGAACCATCGGATGGAATCGTGCAAATGCAGTGTTTTCGATGTCGCATCTGTAGTATTTTCGCCCTGATGCAAGGTCATCGGTTCTTGGCCACAGGTTGGCAGCGGATGAGAGATTTGAAACAATGCTTCGCGCTGTAGCCAATCCTCTCGCCAGCCTGTCGGATCGGGAGCTGGTGGTCGCGGCAAAGTTCGCGGAGGGAATGACCTATCGCGAAATCGGCGAAACGCTCTTTATAGCGCCTACCACCGTTCGGACCCATCTTTCGACCATTTATCGGAAGCTCGATGTTCGTAGCAAAGTGGCGCTTGCTGCGTTCCTTACGGATCACCGCCAGCAGGACCTCAGCCAGGCGCTACCCGGAAGCCCCTCGACGGACCAGTCGGGCCCGCCAGTCCTCGCGGTTCTTCCGTTCGACAATCTAAGCGGAGAAGAACGCTGGACTCGTATCGCTGATGGTTTGTCGGCGGATCTCATAGTTGATTTCGCCCGTTACCGCGACCTTGCGGTGATCGCCCGTCAGACAATGCTTTCTTACAAGGGACGGCGTGTTGACGTTCGTGCCCTTGGGCGAGAGTTGAATGCTGACTATGTGATCGAGGGAAGTTTTCAAGTGGACCGGCAGCGGGTGCGCATCCGCGTGCAACTCGTCGACGCCCACACAGGGGTTGATGTTTGGACGGCGCGTTACGATCGTTCCGCGAACAATCTATTTGCGATGCTGGACAGCGTGACCGAAAATATCATCAATGTCCTTGCAACCTGCCACGGTCAGCTCGCCAATCTGCGACGCGATGCGGCTCGTCGGAAACCTCCAGCAAATTTGCAGGCTTACGATTGCTATCTGCTTGGGCTTGAGCAGAAGCACTTTTTCACCCGTGAGTCTAACAAGGAAGCGATACGGCTACTGGCGCGTGCAATCGAGCTCGACCCGGATCTTGCAAGGGCCTGGACCGCGCTGGCACTTGCGCATTCTGTGGATGCTATCAACGGGTTTACCGACGACGTTTCCGTCTCGATCGAAAGCTGGAGCAAATGTGTCAAGCAAGCACTGGCACTCGATCCGGCCGATATTTACGCCCGCATAATGCTTGGTGATCTTCGGGCATTGCAGGGCGATATCGAAGCTGCCGTTGAAGAACATGACCGAGTGCTGGCGGCGGCTCCAAATGATGCTGACTCACTTGCCTTTCTTGCGGGTAGCCTTGCTCTTGTTGGAAGCGACCCGAAGCAGGGCTACGAATTGGCCAAGCGAGCGGTCAAGCTAAATCCCAATGTTCCCTGGTATTATGGAATGCTTGCGCGATGCAGCTACGTTCTTGGCCTTTACCGGGAATCGCTGGTCGCACTACGTCAATCTGCGCCAGACTCCCCCGCCACACTTCTGTTTCTGGCAATGGCTCACGCGATGCTCAATGAAACGCCACAGGTCGCCAAGATCAATTCGCGACTGAAGGACGAGTTCCCGGATTTCACGCCTGAAGTGTTCATCAGCACCTATCCGGTTACCAATCCTGTCGCTATTGCTGCGATCAGAGAAGGCGCCCGTCGTGCGGGTTTGGCATAGCTGCATTCCCGGTCAAATCTGGAGGCGTGATAGTGCGCTCGGGCCTAGGTCCTATTGCGTTGGCACAAGCGGCGAATGTCCGCTTGTCGCGCAACCGGATGAAGCCGAATGGCATGCTGCAACGCGGCGCGCCTACCGGCCACACCGCCATGGTCATGACCGTGCCGATGGCGCCGCTTGCCCAGCCATGCGTCAAAGGGAACACGCCGAGAAACGGCCTGATGCCGGTATGGGCATCGGCCATGAAGAAGTTCAGGAATTGCAGGGGCCAGACCCTGCGGGGCAGCCGCAGGGGGCACAGATGTGCCCATTTCCGGTGATCCTCCGAGCCGCGCTCACAAACGTGGCGGCCCGGATCTCATTCCGCAGGGCGGTGTCTACTTCTCCGAAACACCAGCCTCGGCAAAACTTGCCATGCGGGCATGGCACTCCAGCGCCGAGCGGACGATGTTGACGGCGAGGCAGGCGCCGGAGCCTTCGCCGAGCCGCATGCCGAGATCGAGTAGAGGCGGCAGGTCGAGGGCTTCGAGCAGGCCGCGATGACCCGATTCGGCCGAGACGTGCGCGGCGATGGTGTGGGCGAGGCCGGCCGGGTGCAGCTTTGCCAGGGGCGCGGCGGCTGCCGTGCAGACGAAGCCGTCGAGCAGCACTGGTATGCCCAGATGGCGGGCGGCGAGGGTCGCGCCGAAAATGGCGGCGAGTTCGCGTCCGCCAAGCGCGGCGGCGATGCCAAGCGGATCGGCAAGGACAGCGGCATGGCGCTTCAGGCCGGCTTCGATGGCGACCACCTTGCGCTTCAGGCCGGCATCATCGACGCCGGTGCCGCGTCCGGTCCATTTTTCCGCACCGCCTCCGAACAGGGCGGCGGAAATGGCTGCCGCCGGCGTGGTGTTGCCGATGCCCATTTCGCCGAAGCAGATGATGTCGAGATCCTTCGTCACCGCGTCGTAGCCGGCGGAGACGGCGGCGAGGAAGGCCTTGTCATCCATTGCCGGCACTTGCGTGAAGTCGCCGGTGGGATGATCGAGGTCGAGCGGGATGACGTCGAGTTCGGCGCCGGCGATGCGGGCAAGCTGGTTGATGGCGGCGCCGCCGCCGGCGAAATTCGCCACCATCTGCACGGTGACTTCCGAAGGATAGGCCGATACGCCTTGCGCGGTGACGCCGTGATTGCCGGCGAAGACGAAAACCTTCACCCGGTCGAGCCTGGGCATATCGCGGCCCTGCCAGCGCGCCAGCCATGCGGCGATTGTTTCCAGCCGGCCGAGGCTGCCTTGCGGCTTGGTCAGCGTGTCCTGGCGGCGAGCGACCGCGTTGGCGGCGGCATCGCTGCCGGCGGGCAGGTCGAGGCAGGCGGCGCGCAGTTCATCGAGTGATTTGAAGGGCATGGGGGCAAAGTCTCCGAAAGGGAATCAGGCCAAAGGGAATCAGGAAAGAGCTACGGAAGCGACGAGCAGCACGGCGATTTCGCTCACCTGCTGCAAGGCGCCGATCGTGTCGCCGGTCTGGCCGCCGATCTGGTTGAGGCAAAGGGCGCGGAACGCGGCAAACAGCAGGCCAAGCAGGATGAGCGCGAAAACCGCACCACCGATCCCCAGCAACAGCAGCGGGATCGCGCCGAGCACAGCGCCGGCGACAGCGGTTTCAGCAGAGACGGCGCCGGCGCCGGCCGAGAGGCCTTCGGACCGCGCTGAGGGCAAGAGATGCATGAAGGCGCCGAGCATGCCGCGCGAGGCCGCGTGTGCGGCCACCAGGGCGAAGAGGGCTTGTGTGGGGTCGACGAATTCCGAAAGCGCGCTCCAGCGGATCAGCAGCGACAGGGCCAGCGCCGCAGCACCATAGGCGCCGATGCGGCTGTCGCGCATGATCTCGAGTTTCCGGCCGCGCGAGTTGCCGCCGCCGAAACCGTCGGCGACATCGGAAAGCCCGTCTTCATGCAGGCAGCCGGTGGTGGTGAGGGTTGCCGCGAGGGCAAGGGCTGCCGCCGGGCCCATGGCAAGGCCAAACCTCTCCGCCGTAGCGTAGACGATGGCGCCGATCAGCCCGATGGCGAGGCCAGCGACCGGTGCGGCCCAGATCGCGGCGGCAAGGCCGCGGCCGCGAAAATCGAAGACGGGCAACGGCAGGCGGGTGAAGAAGACCAGGCAGAGCGCGATATCGTCGAGGATCTGCCTGGGCGAAAGGCTCATGTTCTGGAACATGAGCCGGACTTTTTCCGAAAACCGATTGCCACTTTTCGGGATCATGCTCTAGCCCCTCGCAATGGCGTGGAAGAAGGTGCCGCTGACATGGCCACGCCGGTAGCCAGAGGCGCCGATCGGATTGCCCTGGCCATCGGCCAGGTCGGCCAGCGGGTCGTCGTTCCCGGTCGCGGTCATTTGCGCATAGTGGAATTCGTGGCCGCGGATCAGCGCGCCAGCTGAGCCGAGCGGGCAATCGGCGCGCAGCCGCGCCTCGCGATAGCCAAGATTCATTTTTCGTTTGGCGAAGCTGGTGGAATGGCCGAGCAGGCCGAGCATCGCATGCGTTTCGCTGGAGGCGTCCTCCAGCGCTTCGCCGAGCACCATGAAGCCACCGCACTCGCCGTGGATCGGCTTCGCCGCGGCGAATCTTGCCATGCCGGCCTTGAAAGTCCCCGCCGCCGCAAGCCGGCCGGCGTGAAGTTCGGGATAGCCGCCTGGCAGCCAGCAGACATCGCAGTCGTCGGCAGGTGCCTCGTCGGCGAGCGGCGAGAACGGGACGATCTCGGCGCCGGCCTTGCGCCAATAGGCTGCGACATGCGGATAGAGAAAGGTGAAGGCCGCATCCTCGGCCAGGGCGATCCGCTGGCCAGGCGGCACCAAAGCGTCGTCGAAGCCGCCGGGCGCCGGGGTGAGGGGGCTCGCCAGGGACATGATGGCGTCGAGGTCGAGCGACTTTTCGGCCATGTCGGCCAACCGGTCGAGATGCGCCATCAGGTCATCATATTCGCCGGCCTGGACGAGGCCCAGGTGGCGCTCGGGCAGGTTCAAGGTTGGATCGCGCAGGATGGCGCCGACGACCGGCAGGCCGATCGCCTCGATGGCGTCGCCCGACAGCCGGCGGTGGCGCTCGCTGCCCAGCCGGTTGAGCACGACGCCGGCCATGCGCACGTCAGGATCGTAGGTGGCAAAACCCTTGGCGACGGCCGCCGCCGTCGTCGACTGGCCGGAAACGTCGAGCACCAGCAGCACCGGCAGGCCGTAAAGCCGGGCGAGGTCGGCGGCGGAGCCGGTGCGTCCCGGCGAGGCCGGAATGCCGTCGAACAGGCCCATGGCGCTTTCGAGGATGACGAAATCGGTATCGTCGGCCGCTAGCGCGGCGAGCGCGTTGAGCAGCGATGGCGGCATCGCCCAGCTGTCGAGATTGACGCCAGACAAGCCCGTGGCGGCGGTATGAAAACCGGGGTCGATGTAATCGGGGCCGGATTTGGCGCCGCGCACTTTCAGGCCGCGCCGGGTGAGCGCGCGCAAGATGCCGATGGTGACGCTGGTCTTGCCCGAGCCGGAGCGCGGCGCGCCGATGATGATGGCACGGGCCGTCATGTGTGGCCCGCCAGTGCCGCGCGCATGGCGACGATGCCGCCGACGACGATCAGCGCCGGCGAGGCCAGCCCGGCGGCGGCCGCTTCCTCGGCGATGGTGGCGAGCGTGGCGACGACGGTTCGTTCCTGCGGCGTCGTCGCGGCGACGATCACTGCCGCCGGCGTCGATGGCGCCAGCCCGCCGTCCAGCAGTGCCGCGGCGATCAGAGGCAAATTGGCCATGCCCATATAGACCACGACAGGCTGGCCGGTGCGGGCGATTGCCCCCCAGTCGATGTCGTCATCGGTGCCGGCGGCGTGGCCGGTCGCCAGGATCACCGCCTTGTTGATGCCGCGCATGGTGGCCGGGATGCCGGTGGCGGCAAGCGCGCTGAGGCCCGAGGTCAGGCCGGGCAGGACGCGGAACGGGATGCCTTCCCGCGCCAGCGCCAGCGCTTCTTCGCCGCCACGGCCGAAAATATAGGGATCGCCGCCCTTCAGCCTGATGACGCGGCGGCCGTCGCGCGCAAGTCGGACCAGCAGTGCGGTGATGTCGTCCTGTTTCATCGACGGTTTGCCGCCGCGCTTGCCGGCAAAGAAAAGCTCGGCATTTCCGGCAACCGCAACGACATCGGGGGAGACCAGCGCGTCGTAGACCACCGCATCCGCCTCGGCCAGCGCCGCCAGCACCTCCAGGGTCAGGCAGCCTGGATCGCCGGGGCCGGCGCCGGCCAGCCAGACATGGCCCGGCTCCAGCCGGCGCGGCTTGAAGTTCAGCCGGGCGAGCGCCTGTTCGAGCGTGGCGTTCTCGCCGTTGTTTTTGGTGCCGCCGCTCACAATCCGTCCCGTCCGCGAAAACGCCGCTGGTAGTGGGCGTCGTACAATGAACTCTCGCCAAAACCTTCCGCCGCCAGCGAGCGGCCGACGAAGATGATCGCCGTGCGCTTCATCGGATCGGCGGCGAGCAGCGCCTCGATGGTCGCAAGTGTTCCGGTCAGCACGCGCTCGTCCGGCCAGGAGGCGCGGAAGACGATCGCCACCGGGCAATCGCCGCCATAATACGGTGTCAGCTCGGCGACGACGCGATCGATGGCGTGGATGGCCAGATGGATGGCGAGCGTGGCGCCGGTGCGTCCGAAACCGGCCAGCGTTTCGCCAGGCGGCATCTTTGACGCGCGGCCGGAGATGCGGGTCAGCACCAGGCTTTGCGCCACTTCGGGAATGGTCAGTTCGCGGCGAAGCGCTGCTGCCGCCGCAGCGAAGGAAGGGACGCCCGGCGTCAGCGTGTAGGGAATGCCGTGCTTTTCCAACCGGCGGATCTGCTCGGCGACGGCGCTCCACACCGACAGGTCGCCGGAATGCAGTCGCGCCACATCGTGGCCGGCCTTGTGGGCATCGAGATAGGCGGCCTCGATCTCATCCAGCGACATCGGCGCGGTGTCGATCAGTCTGGTGCCCGGCGCGCAATGCTGCAGCAATTCGGGCGCGACGATCGAACCGGCATGGAGGCAGACCGGGCAGCTTGCCAGCAGCCTCGCGCCGCGCAGCGTGATGAGGTCGGCGGCACCTGGGCCGGCGCCGATGAAATGAACGGTCATGGCGCATCTCCGCTGATGGCGATGGCGCAGGTGACCGGACCGAGCACCGTGCGGGGGCCGAGCAGCCTGGCGCCTTTGCCGGCAACGGCAAGGGCAGATGCCTCGGAAACCGATGGCGTTCCGGCCAGATCCTGCGACAGGCTGGAGCGGCTGATTGTGGCTGATGCGGCAGCCTCGATCGCGGCCGCATCGGCGACGATGACCGGAAGATTGAGCCGATGTCCGGCGGCAAAGATGGCATTCTCGTCCTGCTTCAGAGGAGCGGTCGCCAAGGCAGACAGCGCCGTCATCGTCAGGCCATGCGCGTCGACAGCGGTTTCTACCGCCGCAAGCACGTCCTCGACGCTCACGCCTTTTCGGCTGCCGATGCCCGCGACCATCATGGCTTCACCCAGCTCCATTGCGTGACCGGCATCGCCGGCCGCCATGCCTGCATCGTGCCGACCGGTGACGCGCGGGATATGTTGATGCGGATGAGATCGCCGCCAAGCGAGACATGGCGGTCAAGAAGCAGGGCCTCCATCTCCAGCGTCACCGCATTGGCGACGAGGCGGCCGCCAGTGCGCAGGGCCTTGATGGCGGCGTTCAACACGCCGGTGTCGCTGCCGCCACCGCCGATGAAGATCGCGTCGGGCGTGTCCAGCCTGGCAAGCGCCCTGGGTGCGCTGCCCTCCACCACGACCAGGCCGGGAACGCCACAGGTGGCGGCGTTGCGGCCAATCCGGGCGGCGCGGGTCGGGTCTGCCTCGATGGCTATGGCGCGCATGGAGGGATGGGCCAGCATCCATTCGATGCCGATGGAACCGGAGGCGGCGCCGATGTCCCACAACAGTTCGCCGCGCCTCGGTGCCAGCGTCGACAGGGTTATCGAGCGGATTTCGCGCTTGGTGATCTGGCCGTCATGGTCGAACAGATGGTCGGCAAGACCAACCGTGAGCGGCAGGACACGGGCCTGCGGATTTGAATCAATTTCGATGGCCAGAACGTTGAGCGGATTGATGTTTTCGAGATCGAAGGCGTCGGCGCGGGCCGTGCGCAGCTTCTCGTTTGGCCCGCCCAGCGCCTCCAGAACCGTCAGCCGCGATGCACCGAAGTCGAGCTCGGCGAGCAGGCGGGCGATTGCCGCCGGCGCTTCGCCATCCGAGGTCAGCGCCAATATGTGCGCGTTCGGCTGCAGCAGCGGCCGGATCAGGTCGAGCGGCCGGCCATGCAGGGAGACGGTCTCGATGTCCTGCAGCGCCCAGCCAAGCCTCGCGGCGGCCAGCGAAATGGCCGACGGCGCGGGAATGACATGCATCTCCCGCGGCTCGACCTTGCGGGCGAGGGTAGCGCCGACACCGTGGAAGAACGGATCGCCGGAGGCGAGCACGCAGACGCGTCTGCCGGCAAGCGCGAGCACATCAGCCATCTCGGCATCGAAAGGAACCGGCCAGGCGCGCGCCTCGCCCTTGGCAAAGGCAGCCACCAGCGCCAGGTGCCGCTTGCCGCCGAAGATGACTTCCGCCTGGGCGATCAGTTGCTTGGCCTCGTCGCCGAGACCCGCTAAACCGTCCTCGCCGATGCCGACGACCGTCAGCCATCGCGAGTTGAGCTTGGCACCGCGCGGACCCTCAGCAGGCATGATGACCCACCGTATTCTGATCCTCGGCGGCACCACCGAAGCCCGGCAATTGGCGGGCAAGCTCGCCGCCCGCGCCGATCTGTCGGTCACACTGTCGCTGGCAGGCCGTACCGAAAGCCCGGTGGCGCAAGGCGTGCCTGTGCGAAGCGGAGGATTTGGCGGCGCCGATGGTCTGGCCGCCTATCTTCGGGAAACGGGCACCGATCTGATGGTCGACGCCACGCACCCCTATGCAGCGCAAATCTCCGCCAATGCCGCGCAAGCCGCGCGCGCTGCCGGCGTGCCGATCCTTGCCCTGCGGCGCCCGGGCTGGGAGCCTGTCGACGGCGACCGCTGGACGCCGGTCGATACGGTTGGCGATGCCGTGCGAGCGCTTGGGCCGGCGCCGCGTCGCGTCTTCCTGGCGCTCGGCAGGCAAGAGGTCGCCGCTTTCGAAGCAGCACCCCAACACCACTATCTCATCCGCAGCGTCGATCCAGTCGAGCCGAAGCTGGACGTGCCGGATGCGAGCTATCTGTTGGCTCGTGGGCCCTTTCGCGAGGCGGAAGAACGCGCACTGCTCGAAAAGCATCGCATCGAAATCGTCGTGTCCAAGGACAGCGGCGGCGAAGCGACCTATGGCAAGATCGCCGCGGCGCGGGCGCTGGGTATCGAGGTGGTCATGGTGCGCAGGCCCGATCTGCCGGACGTTCCCTCGGCTGAAACCGTCGAGGCGCTGGCCGCGCTTATCGATCAACTTGGGGTCGATCATTTTCTCTGACCCGTCGACGAGCGCGGCGTGTAGACAAGCGCCGGCTTCTCGCCGCGCCTGATGATCCGGGTTTCCGGCGAACCGATGATGATGCAGGTGGCCATGTCGGCCTTGCGCGCATCGACGTCGGCCAGCAGATAGACCTCGATGCGCTCGTCCGGGCGGCCGGCGGCTCGGCCGAAAATCACCGGCGTGGTGCCGGGCAGGATCGCGGTCAGGCATTCGAAGGCGCGGCCAAGTTGCCAGGGGCGTGCCTTGCTGATCGGATTGTAGAGTGCGATGACGAAGCCGGCGCCGGCCGCCGCCAGCAGGCGCAGCTCGATCAATTCCCATGGCTTCAGATTGTCGGACAGCGAAATCGCGCAGAAATCATGGCCGAGCGGCGCGCCGATGCGTGCGGCGACCGCAAGCATGGCGGTAATTCCGGGCACGACCGCGACATCGACCGCGCGCCATTCGACCGGGCCGGCCTCGATTGCTTCGCAGACGGCGGCAGCCATGGCGAACACGCCGGGATCGCCACCGGAGACGACGGCGACATCGTGACCTTCGGCTGCTTTCGTCAAAGCATCCTTGGAGCGGGCGAGTTCCTCGCGGTTGTCGGAGGCGACGCGGGTCTGGTCCGGGCGCAGCTCGAGCCGGTCGAGATAGGGCTTGTAGCCATAGAAGAATTTTGCTTCCGCCACGGCGCGGTTGGCTTCCGGCGTCACCTGATCGGCATTGCCGGGTCCAAGCCCGATGACGGTGAGACGGCCGCTCATGCTTCGGCTCCCAGGGCGCCTGGCCTGCCGGACCAGCCGGCAACCAGCACAATGGCGAAATAGGGGGCCTTGTCGTCCTTTTTGTCGGCAAGCTTCATCGAGACGCTGCCCGGCATCGTGCCGCGCTCGACATAGACGGCACGCGCCAGCTTGCCTGTCGCTTCCAGCGCCCGCCTGATCTTGGGCAGGTTGCGGCCGACCTTCATGATGACGGCGGCATCGGTGTCAGCCAGCCGGCGGGTCAGATCGAACTCGCTCATCGTGCCGGGCAGCACGGTCAGCACGTCATCGCCCTGGACGATCGGCAGGCCGGTCGCCGACCAGCAGCCGGACATTGCGGTTATGCCGGGAATGACCTCGGTTGGAAAACGATGAGCCAGGCGCACATGCAGATGCATGTAGGAGCCGTAGAAAAGCGGATCGCCCTCGGAAAGCACGGCAACCATTCTGCCTGCTTCGAGGTGCCCGGCGACCTTCTCGGCCGACTCCTCGTAGAAACCCGTGATCTGCGAGCGGTAGTCGTCGTGATCCTTGTCGATTTCGGTGGTGACGGGATAGAGCAGCGGCAGTTCCGTCATGCCGGGGCGGAACCGCGCTTCGACGATGGCGCGCGCGTTGCTGTTGTTGCCGCGCTTGGCGAAATAGGCCACGACATCGGCCTCGGCCAGGGCCCGCGCGGCCTTCAGCGTCAACAGCTCGGGGTCGCCGGGACCAGTGCCGACGCCGACGAGACGGCCTTTGGCAAGCGCGTTCACAGGCCAGCCCTCGCCAGCGAATTGAGCGCGGCGGCGGTCATGGCGCTGCCGCCAAGCCGGCCTCGCACGATGGCATAGGGCACGCCGTAGGAATTATCGGCCAGCGCATCCTTGGATTCCGCGGCCCCGACAAAGCCGACCGGCATGCCGATGATGGCCGCCGGCTTCGGCGCTCCGTCGCGCAGTTTTTCCAGCAGATAGAAGAGCGCGGTCGGCGCATTGCCGATGGCGACCACCGAGCCGGCCATGCGCTCGCCCCAAAGGTCGATCGCGGCGGCCGAACGGGTGTTGCCGATCTCCCTGGCGATTTCGTGCGTGCGCTGGTCGCGCAGCGTGCAGATCACCTCGTTGCCGGCCGGCAGCCGGGCGCGGGTGACGCCATGGGAGACCATTTCCGCATCGCAGAAGATCGGTGCGCCGGCCGAAAGCGCCTTGCGCGCCGCGGCCACGAAATCGGTGGAAAAAACAAAATGCCTGGCAGCCTCGACCTGGCCGCAGGCATGGATCATGCGGATGGCGACATCGGCCTCGGCTTCGGAGAAGCGCGACAGGTCCGCCTCGGCGCGAATGATGGCGAAGGAGCGCTCGTAGATCGCCGTGCCGTCGTGGATGTAGTCGTAGGCGGCCATGCTCATTCCTGTCGGTAAGCCTCGGCGATGCCGGCCGCGCCAAGCCGTGTCAGGCAAGCGGCGGCTGTTTCGCCTGGAAGTCGTGCACTGCGGATCCTCGCCGCGACGCGGCTGATGCCGCGCGCGGCGTCATAGCCCGGCCTGTACCCGGCAGGAAGGGCCTTTGCCGTCGCGTTCACGACAAGTCCGGCTCCGTTTTCGTCGCCGACGACGGTCAGCGCCGCCGGGCCGGGGTGGGCGCAGCCCTTGGCGCAGCCGGAAATGTGAAGGGTGAAGTCGAGGATGTCGGCGTTTTCGGCGGCGATCGTCTCCGCAATGTCGCGCGTGGCGATCCGGCCGGATGCGCAGGCCGGAGCGCCAGGACAAGCGGCAATGCGCGTGCGCGGATCGGAGGCGTCGGTGACGAAGCCGAGGCTGGCGGCGGTGTCCCGGAGGGGGAGGTCGGCGGCTGCCGGCTGGCCGAGGAAAAGCAGGGCGCGACCCGGGGCGAGGCGGATTTCGGTGGTGCCGAGTGCGAGGGCGCGCTGTGCAAGGCCGATGATCTTGTCCGCCGGCATGCTGCCGAAGGGTAGGGCGATGCCGACAGCGATGGCGTGGAGGGCCAAGGGGAAAAGGCCGATTGGTTTGCGCGAGGCGCCCCCCTCTGTCCTGCCGGACATCTCCCCCTCAGGGGGGGAGATCGGCAGCTTCAACGCTTGCTCTTCCATAACAACAGTGGAGATTGGCGAAACCATCGGTGACAGCGTAATCTCCCCCCTTGAGGGGGAGATGTCCGGCAGGACAGAGGGGGGCGCCTCGCGCAAACCTGTCAAGCGTAGCCAGCCCGCCAGAGACGCCAACTGTCTCTCCGACAAATCCCTTGCGTGGGCGTCACGGCCTTTTTCAGCGACCATCCTCAGTGCAGCGACGGCTATGTCTCTCGCGGCATCCGCATCGACCTTTGCCAACACCTTCGCGTTTCGGCCGTCGCCGGCAACCGATACTCTCCAACGGATGTCGTTGTCGGCTCGTATTGCCTTCAGCCGCACATCGGCCGTCAACGCATCCATCATCAGCTGCCCGCCGCCGTCCACAATGACCGACACTTTCGGGCCGAGCCGTGGCGTGAGCCCGGCTTCTTCAACTGCTACCCGAATTCGTTCAGCCAGCGGGCGCGGATCGGCAATCTCATAGGAATCGATGCCCGCCAGCGGCCCGGTTTCAACCGGCATGCCGGTGCGCACTGCGATGCCCAGCGCATCAACCTCGGTCGCCAGAAGTCGCGCGCTATCCGCTGTCAGGCCGCGTATCTGCAAACTGCCGCGCGCGGTGACTTCCATGATGCCGTTGCCGTGTCGCAGGGCGGATTCGGCCAGCCCGATCACCGATTTCGGCGACAACCCTCCAGCGACAGGGTTGAGCCGCACCAGCAGGCCGTCGCCGGTCTGCATGGGGGCTGCCAAAGCGGGGCAGGCGCCACGGCGCGAAAAGGCGTTCATGCTGCCACCCCAAGCGCCTCGGCCTCGGCGATCAGCGCGGCCAGATCGTCGTCGATGGAATTGCGCAACGGATGCCACAGACCACGCCGGCGCGCCGACAGGAAGCGCTCGGCAATGACCTTCGCGGCAGCAGGGTTTTCGCGCAGGATGAAGGCGCGCACCTCGGGATCACCGACATAGGCATCATGAACGGCCTCGATCAGCGTGCCCGGAATGGCGTGGGTGGTTTCGGCGAAGCCGACCAGCCGGTCGACCGTCTCGGCGAATTCGGAAGCGCCGCGCGGGCCGTGGCGCATCTGGCCTGATATGAAGCGGGGATTGACGGCACGCGCACGCACCACGCGGGCCACCGCCTCGCCAACAGAGCGCGGCTTCGGCTTCTGCGGATCCGTGGTGTCGAGCACGATGACGTCGGCATTCCTGCCGAGGGTCGCAAGCGCGGCCGAAAAGCCGCCGATGAAGGCGACGTCGGCGGAGCCTTCGAGAATGTCGCGTCCGGGGTCGTCACCGGTGTGGACGAGAAGATCGGCCTCGGCGATGCGTCCCTCGAAGGCGCCAGGCGCCGAGATGCCTTCGCCGCCATAAGCATGCGAGGTGGCGTCGAGATAGGCGCGGCCGATCTCCTCGCGCGTCGCCCAGTCGCCGCTCGACAGCAGATCCTCGACGCCGGCGCCGTAGGTGCCGGGCGAGGTGCCGAAGATGCGGGGGCTGACCTTGCCGTCCGTGCGGGTTCTCGCCGCGAGCGGGTTTTCGGAATCCTCCTCGTCACGCGCGGCAACCGCGTTGGCGGCGGTATCGATCAGCGCGATCTGGGTCGGGAACATGTCGCGGAACAGGCCTGAGATACGCCAGGTGACGTCGACGCGCGGGCGGCCAAGCATGGCCGGCGGCAACACCTCGATGCCGGTGATACGTCCGGTCGCGGCGTCCCATTGCGGCCGGCATCCCATCAGCGCCAGGCCCTGCGCGATCTCCTCGCCGCCGGTGCGCAGCGACGCCGAACCCCAGAGATCGATGACCAGCGAACGCGGCCAGTCGCCATGCGATTGCATGTAGCTGCGCACCACTTCCTCCGCCGCCGCTCGGCCCAGATCATAGGCGGTCGGCGTCGGCATGGTGCGCGGGTCCGAGGTGAACAGGTTGCGGCCGGTGGGCAAAACATCGGAGCGGCCGCGTGCGGGTGCGCCGGCCGGACCGGCCTTCACGTGGCGGCCGTCGAGTGCGGCGAGCAATGCCGTTTTCTCGGCTTCCGCACTTTGGCGGCGCATGGCGTCGGGTTCGTCCTCGGGCGAGCGGCCATAGATATGCAAGCCGTCCTTGATGGCGAAATCCTTGAGGTCGCAGAGCCAGGCGTCGATGCGGCGCAGCGCCTCGTCGGGCGCGTCGGTCCTGGCGACCCCGGCTTCGGAGGCGAGGCCGGTCTTTTGCGCGGTTTCGACGATCAGCTTGGCCAGACGGTCGCGCCGGCGGCGGTCGAGACCATCGGCCTGGGCATATTCGTCGACCAGGCGCTCAAGTCTGTGCTGGTTTTCGTCCAGCCCGGCGCCAGTTAGCGGCGGCGGCAGATGGCCAAGGGTGACGGCGGCGATGCGCCGCTTGGCCTGCGCCGCCTCGCCGGGATTGGAAACGATGAAGGGATAGATAACGGGCAGGGGACCGGTGACGATCTCGGGAAAACAGTTTTCAGAGAGTGCAACCGTCTTGCCCGGCAGCCATTCCAGCGTGCCATGGGCGCCGACATGGACAAGCGCATGGACGGCAAGCGATTTGCGCAGCCAGAGGCCGAAGGCGATCAGCGCATGGCGCGGTGGCAGCGTCGGGTCATGATAGTCGGCGCGGCGGTCAGCGGAACGGCCGCGATCGGGGGCTAGCGCGACGGTGATGTTGCCGAAGGTGGCGGCACGGAAGGGAAAGTGTGCCGATGTCGGCGCTTGAACACCCCCCTCTGTCCTCCCGGACATCTCCCCCGCAAGGGGGGAGATCGGCAGTTTCGGTGCCGGTTCTCCTTTTGCAGCCTCAGCGGTTGGCGCAACGTCTGATATTGGCGAAAGCAATGATGACGGCGCAATCTCCCCCCTTGCGGGGGAGATGTCCGGCAGGACAGAGGGGTGTGCCTCGCACAGGCCTTTGTCGTCCTCCGCCTTGCCCCACGCAGCTTTTACCGCAGCCATCGCCCCAGGCGGCAGGCCCTTGGACAAGTCTCGATAGTCCCCCAGCCCCAGCCCGTCACTGCCGCGTTCCAGCATCTGCAGCAGCTCACGCGGCGTTTGCGGAATCCCCTCGACGGCGTAGCCCTGTTCGCTCAGATCGTGCAGCATCGCCAGCACGCTGGACGGCACGTCGAGGCCGACGGCATAGCCGGTGCGGCCGGGGGCGCTCGGATAGTCCGGGATGAGGATGGCGAGCTTGCGCTCGGCGCGAGGCGTCTCCTGCAAGCGAATGAAGGCCGCGACGCGGTCCGCCACTTGCGCTACGCGATCCGCTTCCGGCCGGTTGGCGAAGGCGCGGTGACCAAGCGCCGGATCGGTCTCGCTTTCGCCCTTGAAGGAAATCGCGCCGGCAAGGATGCGGCCGTCCAATTCGGGCAGCACGACATGCATGGCGAGGTCGGCGGGCGCCAGCCCACGCTGGTTGTTCTCCCAGATGTCGCGGCGGGTGGTGGCGACGATGACCTGGAACACAGGCACGCCGGCGCGGTCGAACGGGGTTTCGACGCCGGGTTCGGCGCCAGAGGCGAAAGCGGTCGCGGTGATGATGGCGGCGGGTTTCAGCGCGGCGAGCGCGGTCTCCACGAACGTGAGCGACGCCGGGTCCTTCAGGCTGGCGACGAAGATCGGGGCCGGGCGCATGCCGCGCTGCCGCAGCGCTTCGAAAAGGGCATCGATCGGCGCGACATCGGCGGCGAGCAGCATCGAGCGATAGAACAGGATGGGCACGACGTTTCCCTCCCCCTCGAAGGGAAGGGGTAGGCCGCGCTCCATGACGCCATGTCCCGGCTCATAAAACCCGGCCTTCGGAACCGCGACCGGTTCGGCGACTGCCGCATCCGATCCCGCCAACCGTGCAAGCCGGTGCACCAGCGCGCTCATATTCGCCGGGCCGCCCTCGCGAAAATAGTCGAGCAGGCCCTCCAATTCCTCGCGCGGCAGTGTCGAGGCTTCGATCAGGCGCAGGTCCTCGTCGCGGCACTCGCCGGGCAGTAGCGCCAGTTTTATGCCGCGGTCGCGGGCGACCGCAGCAAGCTGGTCACAGCCATAGCGCCACCAGTCGTAGCCGCCAAGGATGCGAACGAGGATGACCTTGGCGTGGCGGGCGACGCTGTCGACCCAGAGGTCGACGGACATGGGATGGCGCAGGTCGCGAAGTGCGGCCAGCCGCATCGAAGGCAGGCGGTTGGCATCCGTCTTCCACGCCGCCGCCAGCCCGGCGAGATCGCTGTCGGTGAAGGACAGCGCCACGACATCCGCCGGCGTCTGCCGCAGATCGACCGGCTCGGCGAAATCGTCGAGCGAGGCGGAGGTCGTGGTGAGGATGTGCATGGCGTTAAAATCAGCCGGCGAGGATACGCTCGATCGCCGGGCGATTCAGCCCCTTGAGGCCGATGACCACGAGGCGAGAGCGGCGGTCGTCCGCTGCGGTCCAGGCGCGGTCATAGTAATGATTGACGCGCGGCCCGACGGCCTGAAGCAAAAGCCGCATCGGCTTGCCGCCGACCTCGACGAAGCCTTTTACACGCAGCACGTTTTCTTCCTCGGCTGCGGTGGCGACGCGTTTTGCCAGCTCCTCCGGGTTGGCGATCGAGGAAATATCGATGACGAAGCTGTCGAAGTCGTCATGCTCGTGGTCGAGTTCGTCGTCGTGGTGGGTCTTGCGGTTTTCGATGTCGTCCTCGACGGCGAGGCCGAGGCCGAGCAGCACCGAGGGATCGACCTTGCCCTGCGAGGTCGGCACAATCTTCACCGCGCGAGCGATGTGCTCATTGATGATGGCATTGGCGCGGGCGGAGCCGGCGGCGTCCATCAGATCGCTTTTCGACAGGATGATGAGGTCGGCGCAGGCGATCTGGTCCTCGAACACTTCCTCGACCGGGTCGTCGTGGTCGAGCGTCCCATCCTGAGCGCGCTGCGCCTGCAAGGCGTCCATGTCATTGGCGACGCGGCCTTCGGCCAGCGCCGGGCCGTCGACCACCGCGATGACGCCATCGACGGTCACCCGGCTCCTCACCGTCGGCCACTGGAAGGCTTGCACCAGCGGCTTGGGCAGAGCGAGGCCGGAGGTCTCGATCAGGATATGGTCGACCTTCGGCGTCAGCGACAGGATCTGGTCGAGCGCCGGCACGAAATCATCGGCGACGGTGCAGCAGATGCAGCCATTGGCCAGCTCGACGATGTTTTCCTCGGGGCAGGTGTCGATGCCGCAGCCCTTCAGGATCTCGCCGTCGATGCCGATGTCGCCGAACTCGTTGACGATGATGGCGATACGCTTGCCGCCGGCGTTTTCCAGGAGGTGGCGGATCAGCGTCGTCTTGCCGGCGCCGAGGAAGCCGGTGACGACAGTGCAGGGAACACGGGAGACGGAGGCTGTCATATCTGGTCCTTCAGCATGTCGAGGGGAGGAATGCGGGCCACGAGGCCGCGCTTGAGGGAATCGGGACGGCCCCGCCATGGCATGAGGCCATCCGTCGAGGTGGCGAAGAGCTTTGCACCAGCGACGAGATCGGCGCCGCTGGTGGCGCTCAGATCGCCGAAGACGTAGCTCCAGCAGCCGTCGCGCAGGATCGCGGCGCTCAGCCGGCGCTTGCAATTGCCGAGGCATTCGACGCTGCGGATGCGGATATCTTCCCCGGAGGCGGCGCGGCGTGTGTCGTCCGCAAGCAATTCGCCGGCGCGGGGATGGGCGTCGGAACCGGTTTCGTCGCGACAGGAGGCGCAGACGATCACGGTCACGCCGGTCAAGGCGTCACCGGACAATACGTCCGCTGTCTCAGCCGGAAAACTGCTGTCGCGTTCCAAATCAGGCTCCTTGCCCGGAAAACCCGCCAGGCGATCGGATTCTTTGTCTCTCAGACGGCAGGTCTCCTGGCTCGCGGGTCATCGCCTCGGGTGCCGCCTTCCCGGGAACATCCCAGTGGTTTTCGGCCCAGGCTCGTCGCTTACAGTTGCGGGGACAGCCGCGGATTTGAAATCTTGCGATCCCGCACCGCATTCCCTCTTGGCTCCTCCCTTTGCCGAGAGGAGACCGTCTGGACCGGATTTAGGCTTGTAGGGACAGCCGTGTCAACGCACGTCTACGACGCGGCAATGTCGGCAAGTGGCTGTCCGAGGTCGCCTGCAGGCGTCACTTCAATGCGTTCGAGGCCCAGCCAACCCTGCATCTGCTTCAATTCCTCGAACAGCTGGGCGGCGGTTTCGGCGGGTGCGCTTGGCTCCGCATAGGCCGCATGGACACGCAATACGCTGGCAGGCCGGTCTGCCTTGAGGTCGACGCGGGCCACGATCCTATCGCCGAGCAGGAAGGGCAGGACGTAGTAGCCGTACTGGCGCTTATCGGCCGGCGTGTAGATTTCGATGCGATAGTGGAAATCGAACAACCGCTCCGAGCGCGACCGCTCGAAGACGACCGGATCGAATGGCGCCAGCAGGGCGCGCGCCTCGATTTTTCGAGGTATGCGTGCGTCCCTGTGAAGGTAAGCCGGCTTATCCCAGCCTTCGACACGCACCGGCGCCAGTTCGCCTGTTTCAACCAGTTCCTCCAGCCGGCCTTTCATGTCCGCGGGCGACAGGCGGAAATAGTCGCGCAAATCGCCTGATGTCGCGATGCCGTGGGCGCGCGCGGATATGCGCAGCAATTCGCGATGCGCGTCCTCGGTGGCTGGCACCGGCAGATCTAGGATCGCCTGCGGCAGCACGCGCTCCGGCAGGTCATAGAAACGCTCGAAGCCACGGCGGTGCGCCGTGGTGATGCGGCCGGCCCAGAACAGCCATTCGAAGGCGTGCTTGGCATGGCTCCATCCCCACCAGCCGCCCGAGCCCTTCTGGCCTTCCAGTGCCGAAGCGGCGATCGGGCCGCGCTCGACGACCGCGCGGTAGATCTCTTCGATATAGGCGGCGTGCTCGCGGCCCCATTTGGCCAGGCCCGAATACATCTCATCGCCGCGCTCGGCCCGCTGCATGCGCCAGCGCATCAGCGGGTATGTCTCGACCGGCAGGAACGAGGCCTCATGCGCCCAGTATTCGAACACGGTGCGCTTGCGCGTGACCGCGGCGTTGTCGAGCAAGGCGAGCGGGTAGGGGCCAAGGCGCGAATAAAGCGGCATATAATGAGCGCGCACCACGGCGCTGACGGAATCGATCTGCAGCAGGCCGGTGCGGGCAAGCACGCGGGCCAGATGCCGTCGATCGGGCGTAGCGGCTGGTCTGGCGTCGGCAAACCCCTGGGCGGCGAGTGCAATGCGCCGGGCCATGGGGAGCGAGATTTTTTCCTTCATGCTGATGCGACTCTAACGGGGTTCGAGCGTGCAGATGATCGTGATTCCGCGGGATGCTAGCAGGGTTTTGGCGGCATATATGTCAGGAGAGAAAAGTGGAGTAAAAAATGAAGGAAATCAAACAGGAGCGGATCGGACCAGTTTCCCCGTATATGCCGTCCAGGTCAGCGTTTTGAACAAGGTTTGACTTGCTTCGCCGGAAGTGCTGCGCTAACCCTCGCCGCGTTGCAGCATAGGCCCCTTAAAACGGTTCAGCGGTTAAACTGTCACGCTTCCGCAATAAGGTCCGGTGCTGTAATCAGAATGGATTGGCGCCAACGGAAAGCCGCTGCATGAACGCACTTCTCAGTTCGTACCTGCCCATCGTCCTGTTCATCGGCGTGGCGCTGGTTGTCGGCCTGGCGCTGCTGGCCGCACCCTTCCTGGTGGCCTACCGCAATCCCGATCCCGAAAAGCTTTCCGCCTACGAGTGCGGCTTCAACTCGTTCGACGACGCCCGCATGAAATTCGACATCCGTTTCTACCTGGTGTCGATCCTGTTCATCATCTTCGATCTGGAAGTGGCCTTCCTGTTTCCTTGGGCGGTGTCGTTCTCGAAGATCGGCATGCTCGGTTTCTGGTCGATGATGGTCTTTTTGGCGGTGCTGACCATCGGCTTTGCCTATGAATGGAAAAAAGGAGCGCTGGAATGGGATTGAGCGACAGTTCCGGCACGCTCATCGCGCCGAAGCCCAAGGGGCTGATCGATCCCAACACCGGCAGGCCGGTGGGGGAGGACGATCCCTTCTTCCTCGAGATCAACAACGAGTTGGCCGACAAGGGCTTTCTCGTCACCTCTACCGAGGCGCTGATCACCTGGGCCCGCAGCGGTTCGCTGATGTTCATGACCTTCGGCCTTGCCTGCTGCGCGGTCGAGATGATCCACACCTCGATGCCGCGCTACGACTCGGAGCGGTTCGGCGTCGCGCCGCGCGCGTCTCCGCGTCAGTCCGATATAATGATCGTCGCCGGCACGCTGACCAACAAGATGGCGCCGGCGCTGCGCAAGGTCTACGACCAGATGCCGGAGCCGCGCTACGTCATCTCGATGGGCTCGTGCGCCAATGGCGGCGGCTACTACCACTATTCCTATTCGGTGGTGCGCGGCTGCGACCGCATCGTGCCGGTCGACATCTATGTGCCCGGCTGTCCGCCGAGCGCCGAAGCGCTGCTCTACGGCATTCTTCTGCTGCAGAAGAAGATCCGCCGCACCGGCACGATCGAACGGTAAATCCATGACCGCATCCCTGAGCGAACTGTCGACCTATCTCGGCGAGAAGCTGATCGGCCGCGTGAATGAGGCGGCGATCGCCTATGGCGAACTCACCGTCCATGTCGAGCCACGCGACCTGATCGAGGTGATAACCTTCCTGCGCGACGATGCGCGCTGCCAGTTCATCTCGATCATCGACGTCTGCGGCGCCGACTATCCGTCGCGGGCCAAGCGCTTCGACGTCGTCTATCACCTGTTGTCGCCGAAGCAGAATGTCCGCATCCGCGTCAAGGTGCAGGCCGACGAGGAGACGATGGTGCCGTCGATCACCGGCGTCTATCCCGGCGCCGACTGGTTCGAGCGCGAGACCTACGATCTCTATGGCGTGCTGTTCTCGGGCCATCCCGATTTGCGCCGCCTGTTGACCGATTACGGTTTCGAAGGCCATCCGCTGCGCAAGGATTTCCCGCTCACCGGCTTCGTCGAGGTGCGCTACGACGACGAGGCCAAGCGCGTCATCTACGAGCCGGTCGAGCTCAAGCAGGAATTCCGCAATTTCGATTTTCTTTCCCCTTGGGAAGGCACCGACTACGTGCTGCCCGGGGACGAAAAAGCCAAGACGAATTGAGGCGCCAGAATGGCTGAAAACTCCGTCCGCAATTTCAACATCAATTTCGGCCCGCAACACCCTGCGGCGCACGGCGTTTTGCGCCTCGTGCTGGAACTCGACGGCGAAGTCGTCGATCGCGTCGATCCGCATATCGGGCTGCTGCATCGCGGCACGGAAAAGCTGATCGAGGCCAAGACCTATCTGCAGGCGGTGCCCTATCTCGACCGGCTCGACTATTGCGCGCCGATGAACCAGGAGCATGCCTTCGCGCTCGCCGCCGAGCGTTTGCTCGGCATCGAGGTGCCGAAGCGCGGCCAGCTGATCCGCGTGCTCTACTGCGAAATCGGCCGCATCATGTCGCACATCCTCAATGTGACGACGCAGGCGATGGACGTCGGCGCGCTGACGCCGCCGCTGTGGGGCTTCGTCGAGCGCGAAAAGCTGATGGTGTTCTATGAGCGCGCCTCCGGCTCGCGCATGCATGCCGCCTATTTCCGTCCCGGCGGCGTCCATCAGGATCTGCCGCGGCAGTTGGTCGAGGACATCGGCAAGTGGATCGACCCGTTCCTGAAGTCGATCGACGACCTCGATGCGCTTTTGACCGGCAACCGCATCTTCAAGCAGCGCAATGTCGATATCGGCATCGTCTCGCTGGCCGATGCCTGGGCCTGGGGCTTTTCCGGCGTCATGGTGCGCGGCTCGGGCGCGCCATGGGACCTGCGCAAGTCGCAGCCCTACGAATGCTATTCGGAAATGGATTTCGACATTCCGATCGGCAAGAACGGTGACTGCTACGACCGCTACCTCGTGCGCATGGAAGAAATGCGCCAGTCGGCGAAGATCATGCGCCAGTGCGTCGATCTCCTGCTCGGCAAGGAAAGCACCGGCCCGGTGTCGAACCTCGACGGCAAGGTGGTGCCGCCCAAGCGCCAGGCGATGAAGCGCTCGATGGAAGCGCTGATCCATCACTTCAAGCTCTACACCGAGGGCTACCGCGTGCCGGCCGGCGAGGTCTATGCCGCCGTCGAGGCGCCGAAGGGCGAATTCGGCGTCTATCTGGTCTCCGACGGCTCCAACAAGCCCTATCGCTGCAAGCTGCGGGCGCCCGGCTTCGCGCATCTGCAGGCCATGGATTTCCTCTGCCGCGGCCACATGCTGGCCGACGTCACCGCCGTTCTCGGCTCCCTCGACATCGTGTTTGGTGAGGTCGATCGCTAAATGTCAGTCCGCCGTCTCGCAGAAGCCAGCGTCCAGCCAGCATCCTTCGCCTTCAACCGGGCGAACGCGGCAGCGGCGAAGCAATGGATCAAGAAATACCCGAAGGGCCGCGAACAGTCGGCGATCATTCCGCTCTTGATGCTGGCGCAGGAGCAGGAAGGCTGGGTGACGAAGGCGGCGATCGAGACGATTTCGGACATGCTCGGCATGCCTCGGATCCGTGGCCTCGAAGTCGCGACCTTCTACACCCAGTACCAGTTGAACCCGGTCGGCACGCGCGCCCATATCCAGGTCTGCGGCACCACGCCCTGCATGCTGCGCGGCTCGGAAGCGCTGATGGATGTGTGCCGCTCCAAGATCCATCACGACCAGTTCCACACCAACGACAAGGGCACCTTGTCGTGGGAAGAGGTCGAATGCCTCGGTGCCTGCGTCAACGCGCCGATGGTGATGATCTTCAAGGACACGTTCGAGGATCTGACACCGGAACGGCTTGCCGAAATCATCGATCTCTACGAGTCCGGCAAGGGCGCCTCGGTGGCCCCGGGACCGCAGAACGGCCGCACCGGCTCGGAGCCGGCCTCTGGCCTGACGACGCTGAAGAGCGAAAAGGCGATCCTCAAGTCGACCCGCGACAAGGAGGCCAAGGCAGCCACCAAGGCCGCCAAGGACGCGGCACCAGTTGCTGCCACCGCTCCGGCCGCAGCCGCACCGGCGGCGCAGGCATCGGCCGCGCCGGTGGCGCCTTCGAATGCCGGCAAGCCAAAGACCGATGCCCCTGAAACCAGCCCGGCCTTGAAGACGCCCTCAAAGACCAAGGTCGCGCCGGCGGCCGAAAAGGCCGCAAGTGTTTCGGCGCCACTGCATTCGGCCGCCAATGCCAACACGGCCGCTCCAGAGGTCGAGCAGGTCTCCAAGCAGCGCAATGGTCCCAAGACCAAGGCCGAGCCTGCCGCTGCTTACAAGGCACCGGAGGCCAAGGCGCCGGCCGCGAAGGCGGCCGCCAAGCCGTCGCTGGAAGACAAGAACCGCCCGGCCGGCATCGCCAAGCCGGCGCTGGTCGACGATCTCAAGCTGATTTCCGGCGTAGGCCCGAAGATCGAGGGCATCCTGCATACGCTGGGCATCTTCACCTTCGCGCAGGTCGCGGCGTGGAAGAAGGCCGAGCGCGAGTGGGTGGACGGCTACCTCTCTTTCCAAGGCCGTATCGAGCGCGACGACTGGGTCAAGCAGGCCAAGGCGCTCGCCAAGGGCGGTGTCGCCGAATACATCCGCGTCTTCGGCAAGAAGCCGGTCTGAGGGACGAAAAATGCTCCAGGACAAAGACCGAATCTTCACCAACATCTACGGCCTCTTCGACAAGTCGCTGGCCGGCGCGATCGCGCGCGGTGCCTGGGACAACACGCCCGGCATCGTTGCCAAGGGGCGCGACTGGATCGTCAACGAGATGAAGGCGTCTGGCCTGCGCGGACGCGGTGGCGCCGGCTTCCCGACCGGCCTGAAATGGTCGTTCATGCCCAAGCAGAGCGACGGCCGGCCGAGCTACCTCGTCATCAATGCCGACGAATCCGAGCCCGGCACCTGCAAGGACCGCGACATCCTGCGCAACGATCCGCACACGCTGGTCGAGGGTGCGCTGCTCGCCGGTTTCGCCATGGGCGCGATTGCCGCCTACATCTATGTGCGCGGCGAGTTCATCCGCGAGCGCGAGGCATTGCAGCGGGCCATCGACGAGGCCTACGAAGCCAAGCTGATCGGCAAGAACAACACGTCCGGCTACGACTTCGACATCTACATGCATCACGGTGCCGGCGCCTATATCTGCGGCGAGGAGACGGCGCTGCTCGAAAGCCTGGAAGGCAAGAAGGGCCAGCCCCGGCTGAAGCCGCCATTCCCGGCCAATGTCGGCCTCTATGGCTGCCCGACCACCGTCAACAATGTCGAATCGATCGCGGTGGCGCCGACCATCCTGCGTCGCGGTGCCGCCTGGTTCTCGTCCTTCGGCCGGCCGAACAATGTCGGCACCAAGCTGTTCTGCGTCTCCGGCCACGTCAACAATCCGTGCACGGTCGAAGAGGCGATGTCGATCCCGTTCCGCGAGCTGATCGAGACCCATTGCGGCGGCATTCGCGGCGGCTGGGACAATCTGCTCGCGGTCATTCCGGGTGGCGCCTCGGTGCCGCTGGTGCCGGCCGAGCAGATCATCGACACGCCGATGGATTTCGACGCGCTGCGCGACCTCAAGTCCGGCCTCGGCACGGCGGCTGTCATCGTCATGGACAAGTCGACCGATGTCGTGAAGGCGATCGCGCGGCTTTCCTACTTCTACAAGCATGAGAGCTGCGGCCAGTGTACGCCGTGCCGCGAAGGCACCGGCTGGATGTGGCGGGTTATGGAGAGGCTGGTGCGCGGTGAGGCGCAGAAGCGCGAGATCGACATGCTGCTCGACGTCACCAAGCAGGTCGAAGGCCACACGATCTGTGCGCTGGGCGACGCGGCGGCATGGCCGATCCAGGGCCTGATGCGGCATTTCCGTGGCGAGGTGGAACGGCGCATCGACGAGTTTTCGCGCAACGCGCATCGGGCCGAGCCGGTGATGGTGGCGGCGGAATAGAAGAGTTTGTGAATGCGGGCGAATGCCCGAAGCGAGAAAGCCGGGGCGGGCGAACGAACAAACGACCAGGAGATATCTATGGCGCCGTATTCGACACCCCACCCATTGATGCCCAATTTGGACCAGCTCGAGAAGATGAACCAGGACCTGACCAGGATGATGCCGAAGGAGATGGCGAGCGCCGTCAACCTTCTCGCGCACCCTGTCGCTGGTGTCGCGGCCATGTCGGCGCTCGGCATTGGGCTCGCCAACCACGCTTTCGGCGTCTGGATGGGCGCGCTTTCGGGAGCGGCCGAAGCCTCGCAGCGGCTGCTGCAGCCGATCGTCGACGACTTCGAGGCGCGCACCGAGCGTTTGTCGGAGATGGAAAGAAGTGCCTCCAAGGCGCGCGCGGCGACCAAGACCTTGATCGCCGAAGCCCAGTCCTTCGCGCAGGATGTGACCGACATGGTTGCCAGGGAGCCAGCCGACACGGCGCCAGTCGTCGATGCCGGCCCGATGGCGGGCGCGGTTCCGGCCGGGTTGCTGCCGGAGGATTTCAGGCAGCCCAGGGCCATGGACAAGCCGGCGAAACCGTCGGATCTCAAGGCGATATCGGGCATCGGCCCGAAGCTGGAGACGGTGCTGAACGGCCTCGGCATCTGGACGTATGCCCAGATCGCGGCATGGACGCAGGAAGAGGTTGCCTGGGTCGAGGACTATCTGTCGCTCTCCGGCCGCATCGGCCGCGACGATTGGACTGCCCAAGCGGCGGCGCTCGCCGTCAAGAAGTGAATGAAATGCGGGACGCGGTTTCGATCGCGCCCGGAAAAAGAGATTGCGGGAAATCCGCAGGGGTTTGAGGCGAATGGCAAAGCTCAAGGTCGACGGGAAAGAGATCACTGTACCCGACCACTATACGCTGCTGCAGGCGGCCGAGGACGCAGGCGCGGAAGTGCCGCGCTTCTGCTTCCATGAGCGGCTGTCGATCGCCGGCAACTGCCGCATGTGCCTGATCGAGGTGAAGGGCGGGCCGCCCAAGCCGCAGGCATCCTGCGCCATGGGCGTGCGCGACCTGCGTCCCGGCCCGAACGGCGAGCCGCCGGAAATCTTCACCAACACGCCGATGGTCAAGAAGGCCCGCGAAGGCGTGATGGAATTCCTGCTCATCAACCATCCGCTGGATTGCCCGATCTGCGACCAGGGCGGCGAGTGCGACCTGCAGGACCAGGCGATGGCCTTCGGCGTCGATTCCTCGCGCTATCACGAGAACAAGCGTGCGGTCGAAGACAAGTATATCGGCCCGCTGGTCAAGACGGTGATGAACCGCTGCATCCATTGCACGCGCTGCGTCCGCTTCACCACCGAGGTCGCCGGCATCTCCGAGCTCGGCCTGATCGGCCGTGGCGAGGATGCCGAGATCACCACCTATCTCGAACAGGCGATGACCTCGGAGCTGCAGGGCAACGTCATCGACCTTTGCCCCGTCGGCGCGCTGACCTCCAAGCCCTTCGCTTTCCAGGCGCGGCCGTGGGAGCTGACCAAGACCGAATCCATCGACGTGATGGACGCCGTCGGTTCGGCGATCCGCGTCGACAGCAGAGGCCGCGAAGTGATGCGCATCCTGCCGCGCGTCAACGAGCAGGTGAACGAGGAGTGGATCTCCGACAAGACCCGCTTCATCTGGGACGGCCTGCGCACGCAACGTCTCGACCGCCCCTATGTGCGCAAGGATGGCAAGCTGGTTCCCGTGAGCTGGGCCGAGGCTTTTTCGGCGATCAAGGACGCGGTGTCCAAGGCGGCACCCGACAAGGTCGGGGCCATATCCGGCGATCTCGCCGCGGTCGAGGAAATCTACGCGCTGAAGCTGCTGATGGCTTCGCTTGGTTCGAAGAACACCGACTGCCGCCAGGATGGCGCGGCGCTCGATCCGTCGCTCGGCCGGGCGAGCTACATCTTCAACCCGACCATCGAAGGCATCGAGCAGGCCGACGCGGTGCTGATCATCGGCGCCAATCCGCGCTATGAAGCCTCCGTGCTCAATGCCCGCATCCGCAAGCGCTGGCGGGTCGGCAACCTGCCGGTCGGCGTCATCGGCGAAATCGGCGATACGCGCTACGAGTATGAACAGTTGGGTGCCGGGCCGGATTCGCTCAAGGATCTGGCCGACGGCAATGGCAAATTCTTCCAGACGCTGAAGAAAGCGACGCATCCGCTGATCATCGTCGGCCAGGGCGCTTTGGCGCGCGCCGATGGCGCCGCCGTGCTCGGCCAGGCAGCGAAGCTCAGCATGGCCGTCAACGCCGCAAGGGCTGACTGGAACGGCTTCGCCGTGCTGCACAACGCGGCTGGGCGAGTCGGCGGTCTTGATCTCGGCTTCGTGCCGGGCGAGGGCGGCAAGAGCGTTGCCGGCATGCTGGGCGAGATGGACGTGCTGTTCCTGCTCGGCGCCGACGAGATCGACATGGGCAAGACCGGCGGCGCCTTCGTCGTCTATATCGGCACCCATGGCGACGCCGGTGCTCATCGCGCCAACGTCATCCTGCCGGGCGCTGCCTACACCGAAAAATCGGGCACTTATGTCAACACCGAAGGGCGCGTGCAGCAGACCAACCGCGCCGGCTTCGCACCCGGCGATGCCCGCGAAGACTGGGCGATCCTCAGGGCGCTGTCGGATGTGCTGGGCAAGAAACTGCCGTTCGATTCGCTGCCGCAGCTGCGCGCCAAGCTCTACGGCGAGTATCCGCATCTGGCCCGCATCGACCAGGTCGCGGCCGGCAATGCCGAGGACATTGCCAGGGTGGCGAAGCTCGGCGGACGGCTGAACAAGGGCACGTTCACCTCGCCGGTCAAGGATTTCTACCTGACCAACCCGATCGCGCGGGCATCGGCCGTGATGGCGGAATGCTCGGCGCTGGCCAAGAGCGGCTTCAAGCAGGCGGCGGAATAAGCATGGATACTTTCTTCTCCTTTTACGTGCTGCCGGCGCTGCTGATCCTGCTCAAGTCGGTCGTGCTGATCGTCGTGCTGCTGGTCTTCGTCGCCTACATCCTCTACGCCGACCGCAAGATATGGGCGGCGGTGCAGCTGCGCCGCGGTCCGAACGTCGTCGGCCCCTGGGGCACGCTGCAAGCCTTCGCCGACCTGCTGAAGTTCGTCTTCAAGGAACCGATCATCCCGTCCGGCGCCAACAAGGGCGTCTTCCTGCTGGCGCCGCTGGTGTCCGCGGTGCTGGCGATCTCGGCCTGGGCGGTCATTCCGGTCAGTCAGGGCTGGGCGATCGCCAACATCAATGTCGGCATCCTCTATGTCTTCGCCATCTCCTCGCTCGAGGTCTATGGCGTGATCATGGGCGGCTGGGCGTCCAATTCGAAATATCCATTCCTCGGCGCGCTGCGTTCGGCCGCGCAGATGGTGTCCTACGAAGTCTCGATCGGCTTCGTCATCGTCACGGTTCTGCTCACCGCCGGCTCGCTCAACCTCAGCGATATCGTGCTTTCGCAGCATGACGGGCTTGGCACGCGGCTTGGCCTGCCCAACACCTTCCTCGACTGGAACTGGCTGTCGCTGTTCCCGATGTTCATCATCTTCTTCATCTCGGCGCTGGCGGAGACGAACCGGCCGCCTTTCGATCTGGTCGAAGCCGAATCGGAACTGGTCGCCGGCCACATGGTCGAATATTCGTCGACGCCGTTCCTGCTGTTCTTCCTCGGCGAATATGTCGCCATCGTGCTGATGTGCGCGCTGGCCACCATCCTGTTCCTTGGCGGCTGGCTGCCGCCCTTCGACTTCGCGCCGTTCACCTGGGTGCCCGGCGTCATCTGGTTCGTGCTGAAAGTCTGCTTCGTGTTCTTCGGCATTTCCATGGTGAAGGCGTTCGTGCCGCGCTACCGCTACGACCAGCTAATGCGGCTCGGCTGGAAGGTGTTCCTGCCGATCTCGCTGTTCATGGTGGTCGCCACCGCAGCCTTCCTCAAGATCACGGGGTTTGCGTGATGTCCGCTCTGTCCCAAGCCGCAAAATCGCTGCTGCTGCAGGATTTCGTCAGCGCCTTCTTCCTGTCGATGCGCCAGTTCTTCGCGCCGAAGGAGACGATCAACTATCCGCACGAGAAGGGGCCGACCAGCCCGCGCTTCCGTGGCGAGCATGCCTTGCGCCGCTATCCCAACGGCGAGGAACGCTGCATCGCCTGCAAATTGTGCGAAGCCATCTGCCCGGCACAGGCGATCACCATCGAGGCCGGTCCGCGCCGCAATGATGGCACCCGCCGCACGGTGCGCTACGACATCGACATGGTGAAGTGCATCTATTGCGGCTTCTGCCAGGAAGCCTGCCCGGTCGACGCCATCGTCGAAGGGCCGAATTTCGAATTCGCGACGGAGACGCGCGAGGAACTTTACTACGACAAGGACAAGCTGTTGGCGAATGGCGACCGGTGGGAGCGCGAACTGGCGCGCAACATCTCGCTGGACTCGCCGTATCGCTGACATTTGACGCATGGACGGGGCGAGGGGCCTCGTCTAAGGACAACGCGGCTTGGAACCCCGAGGCGGGACCAGGCCAAAGAAGCGGACAGGGTGAGAGCCCGTCCGGTCAGGAACCCGGGGGAACCCCATGTTGAGTGGACTAGAGGCGGCCTTTTTCTACCTCTTCGCCTTTATCGCGGTGGCGTCGGCGTTCATGGTCATTTCGTCGCGCAACCCCGTGCATTCGGTGCTGTTCCTGATCCTGACCTTCTTCAACGCCGCCGGCCTGTTCATGCTGACGGGCGCCGAGTTCCTGGCGATGATCCTGCTCGTCGTCTATGTCGGCGCGGTGATGGTGCTGTTCCTGTTCGTCGTCATGATGCTCGACGTCGACTTCGCCGAACTGAAGAGCGGCGCCCTGCAATACGCGCCGATCGGCGCGCTGGTCGGTCTGATCCTGGCGGCGGAGCTGATCGTCGTGCTCGGTGGCTATACATTCGCGCCGCAGCTCGCCTCGACGGTCTCGAAACCCATCCCTGATCTCGCAACGCGCTCGAACACGGCCGCCCTCGGCGACATCCTCTATACGGACTACCTCTACTACTTCCAGATTTCGGGCCTCATCCTGCTGGTTGCCATGATCGGCGCCATCGTGCTGACGCTGCGCCACAAGGAAGGGGTCAAGCGGCAGTCGATCGCAGCCCAGGTCGGCCGTACGCCGGCGACCGGCATGGAAATCCGCAAGGTCAAGACGGGCGAGGGACTCTGAGATGGTTGTCGGCATCGCGCATTATCTGACCGTATCGGCGATCCTGTTCACGCTCGGCGTGTTCGGCATCTTCCTCAACCGCAAGAACGTCATCGTCATCCTGATGTCGATCGAGCTGATCCTGCTTGCGGTCAACATCAACTTCGTCGCCTTCTCGGCCTCGCTCGGCGATCTGGTCGGCCAGGTGTTCGCGTTGTTCGTGCTGACGGTCGCGGCGGCCGAGGCTGCCATCGGACTTGCCATTCTCGTCGTCTTCTTCCGCAACCGCGGCTCGATCGCGGTCGAAGACGTGAACATGATGAAGGGTTGACGGAACCACCATGTATCAGGCCATCGTCTTCCTTCCACTGCTCGGCTTCCTGATCGTCGGCCTGTTCGGCACGTCGCTCGGCGCCAAGGCGTCCGAATACATAACCTCCGGTTTCCTGGTGATTTCGGCGGTGCTGTCGTGGATCGCTTTCTTCAGCGTCGGCTTCGGCCATGGCGAGGTGTTCACCGTGCCGGTGCTGCGCTGGATCCAGTCCGGCGGGCTCGAAGCATCCTGGGCGCTCAGGATCGACACGCTGACGGTGGTGATGCTGGTGGTGGTCAACACCGTGTCGGCGCTGGTTCACATCTATTCGATCGGCTACATGCACCACGATCCGAACCGGCCGCGCTTCTTCGCCTATCTGTCGCTGTTCACCTTTGCCATGCTGATGCTGGTGACGGCTGACAATCTGGTGCAGATGTTCTTCGGCTGGGAAGGGGTGGGCCTCGCCTCCTATCTGCTGATCGGTTTCTGGTACAAGAAGCCGTCGGCCAACGCCGCCGCCATCAAGGCCTTCGTCGTCAACCGCGTCGGCGATTTCGGCTTCGCGCTTGGCATCTTCGGCCTCTTCGTGCTGTTCGGCTCGGTCAACCTCGGCACCATCTTCGCCAATGCGGCGACGTTCATCCCCGCCGAAGGCGCCCCGCAGGGTGCTGCCGTGCTGACCTTCCTCGGCCATGCGCTGGACAAGCAGGCGGCAATGACCGTCGTCTGCCTGCTGCTGTTCATGGGCGCGATGGGCAAGTCGGCGCAGGTGCCGCTGCACACCTGGCTGCCGGACGCCATGGAGGGCCCGACGCCGGTGTCCGCGCTGATCCATGCCGCCACCATGGTGACGGCAGGCGTGTTCATGCTGGCGCGCCTGTCGCCGCTGTTCGAGCTGTCGCATTCGGCGCTGACGGTCGTGACCTTCATCGGCGCCTTCACCGCCTTCTTCGCGGCGACCGTCGGTCTCGTCCAGAACGACATCAAGCGCGTCATCGCCTACTCGACCTGCTCGCAGCTCGGCTACATGTTCGTCGCGCTCGGCGTCGGCGCCTACGGTGCCGCGATCTTCCACCTGTTCACGCATGCCTTCTTCAAGGCGCTGCTGTTCCTCGGCTCGGGCTCGGTGATCCATGCCGTCTCCGACGAGCAGGACATGCGCAAGATGGGCGGCCTGCGGAAGCTGATCCCGACCACCTACTGGATGATGGTGATCGGCACGCTGGCGCTGACCGGCGTTGGTATTCCGGTGACGGTCATCGGCACCGCCGGCTTCTTCTCCAAGGATGCCATCATCGAGAGCGCCTTCGCCGGCCACAATTCGGTTGCCGGCCTCGCCTTCGTGGCCCTGGTCGTCGCCGCCTGCTTCACCTCCTTCTACTCCTGGCGGCTGATCTTCATGACCTTCCACGGCAAGCCGCGGGCAAGCCACGAGGTGATGCACCACGTCCATGAATCGCCGCCGGTGATGCTGGTGCCGCTGTTCATCCTGGCGGCCGGCGCGCTGTTTGCCGGCATCATCTTCCACGGCGCCTTCATCGGCGAGGGCTATGCCGAGTTCTGGAAGGCGTCGCTGTTCACGCTGCCGGACAACCACATCCTGCACGAGATCGAAGAACTGCCGCTGTGGGTCGAGCTGTCGCCCTTCATCGCCATGCTGATCGGCTTCGCGCTGGCCTGGAAGTTCTACATCCGCTCGCCGGAAATGCCGGTGAACCTCGCGGCGCAGCATCGCGGGCTCTACGCCTTCCTGCTCAACAAATGGTATTTCGACGAGCTCTACGACTTCCTGTTCGTGCGGCCCGCCAAGCGCCTCGGCCATTTCCTGTGGAAGACCGGCGACGGCACCGTCATCGACGGACTTGGTCCGGATGGCATTTCGGCACGTGTCGTCGATGTCACCAACCGCGTCGTCAAGCTGCAGACCGGCTACCTTTACCATTATGCCTTCGCCATGCTGATCGGCGTTGCCGCACTCGTCACCTGGATGATGCTCTGATGACCGCCTGGCCAATCCTCTCGCTGGTCACCTTCCTGCCGCTGGTTGGTGTGCTGCTCATCCTGTTCATCAATGATGACAGTGAAAACGCGCGCCGCAACATCCGCGCCATCGCGCTGCTGACGACGACGTTCACCTTCATCATCTCGCTGTTCATCTGGACCGGCTTCGACAATTCGCAGTCCGGCTTCCAGTTCGTCGAGAAGGTGGCCTGGCTCGACTCCGGCATCTCCTACCACATGGGCGTCGACGGCATTTCCATGCTGTTCGTCATCCTGACGACGTTCCTGATGCCGCTCTGCATCCTGGCGTCGTGGGAATCGATCGAGAAGCGGGTCAAGGCCTACATGATCGCCTTCCTGCTGCTCGAGACGCTGATGATCGGCGTGTTCTGCGCGCTGGATATCGTGCTGTTCTACGTCTTCTTCGAAGCCGGCCTGATCCCGATGTTCATCATCATCGGCGTCTGGGGTGGCAAGCGGCGCGTCTATGCCTCGTTCAAGTTCTTCCTCTATACGCTCGCCGGCTCGGTGCTGATGCTGCTAGCCATCATGGCGATGTTCTATCAGTCCGGGACGACCGACATCCCGACGCTTCTGACGCACAACTTCCCGGCCAACATGCAGACATGGCTGTGGCTCGCCTTCTTCGCTTCCTTCGCGGTGAAGATGCCGATGTGGCCGGTGCACACCTGGCTGCCCGACGCGCATGTCGAAGCGCCGACGGCCGGTTCGGTCATCCTGGCCGCCATCCTCCTGAAGATGGGCGGGTACGGCTTCCTGCGCTTCTCGCTGCCGATGTTCCCGCTGGCTTCCGAAATGTTCGCGCCGCTGGTCTTCGCGCTGTCGGTCGTCGCCATCATCTACACCTCGCTGGTGGCGCTGATGCAGGAGGACATGAAGAAGCTGATAGCCTATTCGTCGGTGGCCCATATGGGCTTCGTCACCATGGGCATCTTCGCCATGAACCAGGAAGGCGTGCAGGGCGCCATCTTCCAGATGCTCAGCCACGGCCTCGTCTCAGGCGCGCTGTTCCTGTGCGTCGGCGTCATCTACGACCGCATGCACACGCGCGAGATCGCCGCCTATGGCGGGTTGGTCAACAACATGCCGAAATACGCCACCGTGTTCCTGATCTTCACCATGGCCAATGTCGGTCTGCCCGGCACCAGCGGCTTCATTGGCGAGTTCCTCACCATGCTCGGCGTGTTCCGGGTCAACACCTGGGTGGCGTTCTTCGCCGCCACCGGCGTCATCCTGTCGGCCGCCTACGCGTTGTGGCTCTATCGCCGGGTGATCTTCGGCGCGTTGACCAAGGACAGCCTGAAGGGCCTGCTCGACCTGTCGACGCGCGAGAAGGTCATCATCTATCCGCTGGTCGTGCTGGTCATCTTCTTCGGCGTCTATCCCGCACCGGTCTTCGACGCGACGGCCGAATCGGTCAAGTCGCTCGTCACCAATGTCACTGCATCCATCGGCGCCGCGCAGACCGCGGCGGCGAACTGACCAGGGGTTTTGCGAACCATGACGCCGGACCTTCTCTCCAGCCTGTCGCTTTCGACGCCAGAGCTGATCCTTGCCATCGGCGCGCTGGCGCTGCTGATGGTCGGTGCCTATTCGCGCGCCAACACCGCCAACACCGTGACCGGCCTTGCCGTCGCCGTGCTGGTGATCGCCGGCGCCTGGCTGATCTTTTCCACGGGGCAGGGCAGCGCCTATGGCAACGCCTTCATACAGGATTCCTTCGCCCGTTTCATGAAGGTGCTGGCGCTGATCGGCTCGGCTGTGACGCTGGTCATGTCGATGCGCTTTGCCAAGACGGAGCATTTCGACAAGTTCGAATATCCGGTGCTGATCCTGCTCTGCACGCTCGGCATGATGCTGATGATCTCGGCCAACGGCATGATCGGGCTCTATCTCGGCCTCGAACTGCAGTCGCTGGCGATTTATGTGCTGGCGGCGATCAACCGCGACAACCTGCGTTCCACCGAGGCCGGCCTGAAGTATTTCGTTCTCGGCGCATTGTCGTCGGGCATGCTGCTTTATGGCATCAGCCTGATCTATGGTTACACCGGCAACACCGGCTTCCACGAGATCGCCACGGCGCTGGGCAGCGGCGAGCGCCAGCTTGGTCTCGTCTTCGGCCTCGTCTTCGTGCTGGCCGGCCTTGCCTTCAAGATCTCGGCGGTGCCGTTCCACATGTGGACGCCCGACGTCTATGAGGGCGCGCCGACGCCGGTGACGGCCTTCCTGGCGGCGGCACCGAAGATGGCGGCGATGGCGCTGATGGTGCGCGTCACCATGGGCGCGTTCAAGCCGATAGCCGCCGACTGGCAGCAGATCATCGTCTTCATCTCCATCGCCTCGATGGCGCTCGGCGCCTTCGCCGCCATCGGCCAGACCAACATCAAGCGGCTGATGGCCTATTCCTCCATCGGCCATATGGGCTACGCGCTGGTCGGTCTTGCCGCCAACAGCCAGGCCGGCGTGCGTGGCGTTGCCATCTACATGCTGATCTACCTGGTGATGACGCTCGGCACCTTCGCCTTCATCCTCGCGATGCGGCGCAAGGAAGGCAATGTCGAGCAGATCAGCGATCTGGCCGGCCTGTCGTCGACCAATCCGATCATGGCGACGATCCTCACCATCCTGATGTTCTCGCTGGCCGGCATTCCGCCGCTCGCCGGCTTCTGGGGGAAATGGTACGTGTTCCTCGCCGCCATCAACGCCAACCTCTACGCGCTGGCGATCATTGGCGTGCTGGCCTCGGTGGTGGGCGCCTATTACTATCTGCGCATCATCAAGATCATGTGGTTCGACGAACCGGTCGGCGGCTTCGTGCCGATGGCCAGTGAACTGCGCCTCGTGCTCGGCGTCTCCGGCGCCTTCGTGCTGTTCTACGTGCTGATCGGCGGTCCGATCGGCACCTATGCCGAAGCCGCCGCCAAGACCTTTTTCTAGCCGGCATGGGATTTCGGCTGGCTCCAACCTCGGCGTCGGAAGGGTTCCGGCTCGAGGCGCATGACAGCGTCGGCTCCACCAATGCGCTGGCGCTGGACCACGCCCGTGCGGGCGACTCTGGCAAATTGTGGGTCGTTTCCAAGAGGCAGGAAAGCGGCCGCGGCCGCCGCGGCCGTGTGTGGGCGACGCCCGAAGGCAATCTGGCGGCGACGCTGCTCGTCATCACCAATGCCGAGCTTCGCCTTGCCGCGACGCTCGGCTTTGTCGCCGGGCTGGCGCTTGCCGATGCACTCGACGCCGTCGTCCCGAAGGGCCGGATCGCCATCGGCCTCGACGGTGCAAGCGCGGGCAAGAACCGTTTCGAGCTGAAATGGCCGAATGACGTGCTTGCCTCGGGCGCCAAGCTGGCCGGCATTCTGCTGGAATCGGCGATACTGGAAGGCGGCCGCTTCGCGGTAGCGGTCGGCATCGGCGTCAATGTGGTGGCTTATCCCGAGGATTTGCCGTATCCCGCGACTTCGCTCAATGCATTGGGCGCGACATGCGATGCCGAAACGCTGTTCCTGGCGCTGTCGGATGCGTGGAGCGAGAATGCCCGGCTGTGGGATGAGGGGCGTGGACTTGCCGCCGTCAGGCGACGCTGGCTGGCTCGCGCGGCGGGGCTCGGCGGCGAGGTTGCTGTCAGAATTGACGGTAATGTGGTGCGTGGGGTGTTTGAAACCATTGACGAGGACTGCCGTTTCGTGATCCGCGACGATGAAGGTTCGGTTCTGACGATCGCCGCCGGCGACGTGCATTTCGGCGCGGTCGCGTCTGCCCGGATCTAACGGGCTTGGCCTGAGGGCCAGGAAGGGAAAAATCATGGCGAAAGCGGAAAACGCCGAACTCGTCTTCGTGCCGCTCGGCGGCGTCGGCGAGATCGGTATGAACTTCGCTCTCTACGGCTACGGCCCGCCGAGCGCGCGCGAGTGGATCGTCATCGATGTCGGCGTGACCTTTCCCGATGCCAGCCTGCCTGGCGTCGACCTGGTGCTGCCCGACACGCGTTTCATCGAAGAGAATCTCGCCAATCTGCGCGGCATCATCATCACCCATGCGCACGAAGACCACTATGGCGCGCTGCTCGACACCTGGCCGAAGCTGAAGGCGCCGGTGTGGATGACGCCGTTCAGCGCCGGCTTGCTGGAAGCCAAGCGGCAAGGCGAGCAGGGCGCGCCGAAGATTCCGCTGACTATCTATCGGGCAGGTGAGAAATTCACCGTCGGCCCCTTCGAGATCGAAGCCATTCCCGTCGCGCACTCGATCCCCGAGCCGATGTCGCTGGCGATCACCACGCCTGCCGGCACCGTCATCCACACCGGCGACTGGAAGATCGATCCGGAACCGACGATTGGTCCGAAGACCGACGAGGCGCGCTTTCGCGCCTATGGCGACAAGGGCGTCCTGGCGCTGATCTGCGATTCGACCAATGCGATGAGGGAAGGCGACTCGCCTTCGGAAGTGGCCGTCGGCGAAGGCCTCAAGGGCGTCATCCAGGCAGCCAAGGGCCGTGTCGCCGTCACCACATTCTCCTCCAATGTCGGGCGCATCGTCTCCATTGCCAAGGCGGCGCGCGACGCCGGCCGTCAGTGCCTGGTGCTTGGCCGCTCGCTGAAGCGCGTCATCGACGTGGCCGACGAGCTCGGCTACATGGACGGGCTGCCGGAGTTCATCGCCGAAGAGGATTTCGGCTTCATCCCGCGCGAAAACCTCGTCATCATCTGCACCGGCAGCCAGGGCGAGCCGCTGGCGGCCCTTGCCAAGCTGTCACGCGACGAGATGAAATCGGTGTCGCTGACGGCTGGCGATACGGTGGTGTTTTCCTCGCGCACCATTCCCGGCAACGAGAAGGCGATCCTCGAGATCAAGAACCGCCTGATCGATCTCGGCATCAAGATCATCGAGGATGGCGACGCATTGGTGCATGTCTCGGGCCATCCGCGCCGCAGCGAATTGCGCAAGATGTATGAGTGGGTGCGGCCGCAGATCGGCGTGCCTGTGCATGGCGAAGCGGCGCATCTGGTGGCGCAGGGATCGCTGATGTCGATCTCGGGCATAGGCCAGGTGGCGCAGGTGCGCGACGGTGACATGCTGAGGCTTGCCCCTGGCCCTGCCACCATCATCGACCAGGTGCCGTTCGGCCGCATCTACAAGGACGGCAGGCTGATCGGCACCGACCAGGCGATGGGCATTCGCGACCGGCGCAAGCTCTCCTTCGCCGGCCATGTCGCGGTCAATGTCGTGCTTGACGACAAGTACGAGCTCGCTGGCGATCCCGATCTGGTGGCCATTGGCGTTGCCGAGGCCGACGCCGGTGGCGAGACGCTCGAGGACCTGATGATCGATGCGGCAATCGGCGCGGTGGACTCGATCCCCCGTCAGCGCCGAAAAGACCTCGACCTCGTGCAAGAAGCCGTACGGCGCGCGGTGCGCGGTGCGGCAAACGAAGCCTGGGGCAAGAAACCACTGGTGACGGTGTTCGTCACGAGGTGAGGAACAGGGGAGTAGGCCCTGCTCCTCCCCTGACTTTCCACGGAGCACCCTATGCTCGGACGCCTGAATCATGTCGCGCTTGCCGTGCCGGACCTGGCCGCGGCGGTTGCCGCCTATCGCAACACGCTCGGCGCCGAAGTGACCGAGCCGCAGGCGCTGCCGGAGCACGGCGTCACCGTGGTTTTCGTCAATGTCGGCAACACCAAGATCGAACTTCTCGAGCCGTTGGGCGAGGGCTCGCCGATCGCCGCCTTCCTCGCCAAGAATCCTTCCGGCGGCATGCATCATCTTTGCTACGAAGTTGCCGATATCCTGGCCGCGCGCGACCAGCTCAAGGCTTCCGGCGCCCGCGTGCTGGGCGACGGCAATCCGAAGACCGGCGCCCATGGCAAGCCGGTGTTGTTCCTGCACCCGAAGGATTTCTTCGGCACGCTGATCGAACTGGAGCAATCATGAGCTGGGTTTCGTTCACCGCGCTGTTCTTCGCGACCTGGTGGGTGGTGCTTTTTGCCGTGCTGCCCTTCAGCATCAGGACGCAGGATGACGATCATGACGTGACGCTGGGCACGGTTCCAAGCGCGCCGCGCGGTCCCCATATGCTGCGCGCCGTCGTGCGCACCACCATCGCCACGGCGGTTCTGATGGGCATTTTCTACGGCCTGACGCATGGGCTGGGATACAGCCTCAACGACATCCCGCACATCGTGCCGGACTTCGGCCAGACTCCAGCAAAATAGGCCGTCCGACGACGGCATTTCTGTATGGTGGAGCCGAGGGCTTCGCTCTGGGACGCCGTACCGTTCCTCCGGTTCGATAAGCGCTGACGCTAGGTAAAGTAGTTTGGCAACGCGTTGCGCTAAGCAGGTGATTGCACAAAAAAAATGCAAGGCACGAGGCCTTGCAATTTAAACGCGTCCGATCTGTTTCCGGTTTCCGGCGGCAGCGAGTAACCGCGCCTAGATCGCATCCTCCCAAGACTTTGACCGCGTAGGAGAGCAGATTTTTTTCTACCCTCTCGGTTATCAGGGCACATTAGCCTAACGCGAATGAAAATGTCACGAAGAATTTTGCCTTGAAACGGGCATTCTCGTGCTGCACTGCACAATAGTGCGGCAGGCGTTGCTTGGGAAACGACCAATAGGATCGGGAGAGCTTTACCACCCTTCCTGAATTGGCGCGCGTAAAGAATTCGAGCGCCGAGCCCGAAGAGGTCGAGCTCTCTCGCACCGTCGGCTGGAACCTACTTTGCGAAGCCGGCCTCAGCCATCGCCTTCTCGACCATGCCGATCCAGCCTTCGTTGGCACCCGGCAGGCGTCCTTCCGATTTCAGGCCGGTTAGCATGGCCAGCGCGGCCTTGAGATTTGTCGACGGGTCTACGCCAGCTACTGCCAGCTTATAGCGGCTGTAGGCGGCATCGACCGTGCGCTGTGCATTGCCCGGATCGGCTTGCGACTGCGTGTTGGCGATCACGAAACCGGCCTGGTATTCGGCTGCGGCGCCGATTTTGTCCCCCTTGCTCATCAGCACGTCGCCGATCCGGTTGTGGCCAACCGCAAGGTCGCGCTGCCATTCGGCATTGTCGGGATCGAGTTCGGCCAGATATTCCGCAATGGCCTGCCCGGAACGGCGGTTGGAGAGCGCTCCATCGAGGTCGCCAGCCTCGGCGTGGCCGTCGGCCACCTTGCCCAGCGCAAGCTCGAGGTCACGCCGCCATAGTGTATTGCCGGGGTCCCGTGCCACCAGCTTCCGCGCGATATCGACGCTGCGCTGGTAGGGTTCGAAAGCTTTTTCGTTGTGCCCGGTCAGCCGTTGCAGGTCGCCGATGGCGGTGAGGCTGACGGTGATGTCTCGCTGCAGTTCGGCGTCGTCCGGCATCTTCTTCGTCAGCGCCTCGGTGATCTGCAAGGACACTTCATATTCGGCGATCGAGCCTTCCAGGTCGTTGGTCAGCCTGAGCGCCAGCCCGACCTTGGAATGGCTGACGGAAAGGTCGCGCCGAAAGCCATCATCGTCCGGCGCCTTCTCGACCAGGAATTCGGCAACCTTGAGCGCTGAACGGTAATTCGCCAGCGCGCTAGGTCCGTCGCCCGACCCCCGCATGGCGTCGCCGATGCGGTTGAAGCAGACGGCGTAGTCGCGCAGATAGCCAAGCGTAGGCTCCTTTTCGAGGATCGCCTTCATTGTGGCGAGCGCCTGCTCGTAAAGCGCGATCGCGCCGGCGGTATCGCCCGTCGCCTTCTTGACGTCGGCCACCTTGTTTTCAGCCACGGCAAGGTCGCGCTGGTGGTCGATCTTGTCGGGCTCGGCAGCCGCGCGTTTCTCAGCGGACTGGACCATGGAATCAAAGGCTTTGCCGGCTTCCTGCAAATGGCCGACGGTCGTTTCCAGCGTGCCGATCAGTTCCCAGGACAGTGTCTGCTGGTAGCGGGCGTCGTCGGGTATGTGGAAACCCTCGACATCAGCGTAGAGCGCCACTGCCTTGCGGTAGTCCTCGATGGCGAGGTCGTAACGCAGTTGCGCCCGCGAAGCGCCGCCGGCGAGATAATGCGTCGTTGCCTCCGACAGCGTACGCTCGATGAAACGGGTTTTCAGATCGTCGCGCGACCTGCCGTCGATATCCGCCGCCTTGCCAAGCAGCGCACGTGCCTCGTCGAACGAGCCAAGTGCCAATTGCGCTTCGGCCTGTTGGCGCAGCGCCGTAACCTGCGGATCGGAGGAGGCGAAGTTGCGCAAATCGGCCCGGACCTTCGTGAAAGCGTCGGCCGCTTCCTGGAGTTTCTGCCGGCGCCGCCTTGGCTCCATCGCCTTGCCGTCGGAGGTGATAAGCGCGGCGTATAGCGGCGCTAGCGGCATGTCGGCGTTGGCCGCCACCGCCTCGACCTCGACGCGCAAGTCCGGCGTGACGTCGGCCATGGCGAGCAGCAGCCGATCGCGCTCGGGCAGGGCGTCCTTGCTGGTCTGTGCGGCGAAGAAAAGCTGCGGCAAGCCGCTCTCTACATAGGGAAGCTGTTTGCCGCGCGACAGGTCGTAGACCTGTTGCTGCACGAGCGTCAGCACGGAGCGTATCTCCAGCCCGTCCGTGGGCAGGAACCTGGCCAATGCGGCGGAAAATTCGGAGTTGCCGGATGCGCCGTCAGATGCCGTCTGTCCGGGCGCCGCGGAGAAGGCGAACAGCACGTTTTCCGCCCTGCCCATGCGTCCGAGCCCCGGCTTGGCCTCGGCTTTCACCTCTGGCGCGATGGATAGCACGCCGCGCCCTTCGCCAGATTTGCTGTCTCCGGATTCGCTGCCCCCAGATTGGCCGAAAGGATCGTTGCGGCACGCATCGAGCACCACGAGGCCGATCTTGCCGACCGCGGTCACTGTCTCACGCACCTCTTCAAGCGGAAGGGTTGTGGCCTTCAATCGATCCAGCGATGACGGATCGGCATCGACCGGCAGCAGCCGGTTGTCGCCCGCGATCTCGACGCCATGACCGGAGAAATAGATCAGCGCGACATCCGCGCCGGCCGCATCGTCGCGAAAGTCCTCCAGCGCCCGGCGCATGCGCTTCAAGTCACGGTTCGCTTCGGTGGTGACGTCGAAGCCGAGCTTTTTCAGCGCGGATTCGATCGTGCGGCTGTCGTTTACCGCGTTCTTCAGTGGACGCACATTCCGGTAGTCGTCGGCCGCCAGAATGAGCGCGACTCGCCGCTCGGCATGGGCCGCCGAGACGAAAAAGATCGCCAGGATGACTGCCAGGTAAAAACGCAATGATCCAATCCACCCGCAGCTGACAGACTCCCACGGCTTGTCGGCGCAAGCAAGCCGGGCGCGACAAGATCCAGGAACTGAACGATTGCGGGCGTGAAGGCATCGATGTGCCGCCTTCGCCGGGTTTCCATTCCGTCATGAAATGGCTATGAAGCCGGGGCAAGCAGCCTGCGTCGCGCCGATTCCGGCGGGGCCATCCTCTCTCACGGAACAGTCCATGCGTTTGTCGCGCTATTTCCTGCCTATACTCAAAGAAAATCCGCGAGAGGCCGAGATTGTCTCGCACCGGTTGATGCTTCGCGCCGGCATGATCCGCCAGCAGGGGCAAGGCAGTTTTTCGTGGCTGCCACTCGGCAAGCGGGTGCTGGACAAGGTCTGCCGCATCATCCGCGAGGAGCAGAACCGCGCCGGTGCGCTGGAAATCCTGATGCCGACCATCCAATCAGCCGATCTGTGGCGCGAAAGCGGCCGCTATGACGACTATGGCAAGGAGATGCTGCGCATCAAGGATCGCCAGGACCGCGACATGCTTTACGGCCCGACCAACGAGGAAGTGGTCACCGAGATCGTCCGCGCCTACGTGAAATCCTACAAGGACCTGCCGCTGAATCTCTACCACATCCAGTGGAAGTTCCGCGACGAAGTGCGGCCGCGCTTCGGCGTCATGCGCAGCAGAGAATTCCTGATGAAGGACGCCTATTCCTTCGATCTCGACTTCGAGGGCGCAAAGGCGGCCTATAACCGCATGTTCGTGTCTTATCTCAGGACTTTCACGCGCATGGGGCTGCAGGCGATTCCGATGCGGGCCGACACGGGGCCGATCGGCGGCGACCTCAGCCACGAATTCATCATCCTCGCCGACACCGGTGAGAGCCAGGTCTTCTGCCATCGCGACTATCTTTCGCTCGATGTGCCCGGCGAGACTACCGACTTCGCCAACGACGCCGAGATCGGCGACATCGTCAAGACGTGGACGACGCCCTACGCCGCCACCGATGAGATGCATGACGAGGCGGCCTGGGAACAGATCGGCGAAAACGACAAGGTTTCGGCGCGCGGCATCGAGGTCGGCCACATCTTCCATTTCGGCGACAAATATTCCAAGCCGATGGGAGCCAAGGTGACCGGGCCCGACGGCAAGGATCATTTCGTGTCCGGGGGCTCCTACGGCATCGGGCCGTCGCGGCTGGTGGCGGCGATCATCGAAGCCAGCCATGACGACAACGGCATCATCTGGCCGGAAGCGGTGGCGCCGTTCGACATCGGGCTGATCAACATGAAGGCGGGCGACGCCGAGTGCGACCGCGTCTGCGACGAACTGCATGCCGCTTTCGTCGCCGCCGGCAAGGACGTGCTCTACGACGACACCGACCAGCGGCCTGGCGGCAAGTTCGCCACCGCCGACCTGATCGGCCTGCCGTGGCAAGTGATCGTCGGGCCGCGCGGCGTTGCCGCCGGCGAGATCGAGATCAAGAATCGCAAGACCGGCGAGCGCGAAACGCTGCCTGTCGCCGCCGCGAAAAAGCGCTTCGGTGTCGCCGCATGAGCGAGGCGGTGGCGGCAAGATCGGCGGGCGCCGGACCCTTTTCCATCTTCGAGCGCATGGTTGCATGGCGCTATCTGCGCTCGCGGCGCAAGGAGACGGTGATCTCGGTGATCGCCTCGATCTCCTTCCTCGGCATCATGCTGGGGGTCGCCACGCTGATTGTGGTCATGGCGGTGATGAACGGCTTCAGGGCGGAGCTGTTGACGCGCATCCTCGGCGTGAACGGCCATCTGATCGTGCAGCCGCTCGATTCGCCGCTCGAGGACTATGCGCAGGTCGCCGGCCGAATCAACGGCGTGCCCGGCGTCAAATACGCTATCCCGCTGATCGACGGCCAGGTGCTGGCGCAAGGCAATGTCGGTGGCGGCACCGGCGCGCTGGTGCGCGGCATACGCGGCGAGGATCTGGGCAAGATCGCCATCGTCGCCGGCAACATCAAGCAGGGTTCGATCGCCGGTTTCGATACGGGCGAGGGCGTCGCCATCGGCAAGCGCATGGCCGAGAATCTCGGCCTGGCGCTCGGCGACACCATCACCTTGATATCGCCCGACGGCGACGTGACGCCGCTGGGCACGACGCCGCGCATGAAGGGCTATCCGATCACCGCGATCTTCGAAGTCGGCATGTCGGAGTATGACAGTTCGATCGTCTACATGCCGTTTTCGGAGGCGCAGCTCTATTTCAACATGGACGGCCGGGCACAGACGATCGAGATCTATGTCGACAATCCCGACAACGTCGACGCGCTGAAGCCGAAGGTGGAGGAGGCGGCGCAGCGGCCGATCGACCTCGTCGACTGGCGCCAGCGCAACGAGACCTTCTTTTCCGCCCTGCAGGTCGAGCGCAATGTCATGTTCATGATCCTGACGCTGATCGTGCTGGTGGCGGCGCTCAACATCATCTCCGGCCTGATCATGCTGGTGAAGGACAAGGGGCACGACATCGCCATCCTGCGCACCATGGGCGCTACCCGAGGGGCCATCCTGCGCATCTTCCTGATGACGGGGGCTGCGATCGGCGTGACAGGCACGCTCGCCGGCGTCCTGCTCGGCATCGTCATCTGCACCAACATCGAATCGATCCGCCAGTTTTTCTCCTGGATGACCGGCAAGGTGCTGTTCAACCCGGAGCTCTACTTCCTCAGCCAGTTGCCGGCGAAGATGGATCCGCGCGAGACCACCTACGTCGTCATCATGGCGCTTGGGCTGTCCTTCCTGGCAACGGTGTTTCCGGCGTGGCGGGCCGCCCGGCTCGATCCTGTCGAAGCCTTGAGGTATGAATGATGGCCGAGGCCATTATCGAGCTGAAGAGCGTTGAGCGGCACTACGTCCAGGGTCCGCGCAAGCTCACCATTCTCAACGGCGCCGATTTCTCGCTGAAGCGCGGCGAGATGGTGGCGCTGGTGGCGCCGTCCGGTAGCGGCAAGTCGACGTTGCTGCATACCGCGGGTCTGCTGGAGCGCCCTGACGCCGGCGACGTGATTCTGGCCGGTCGCGCCTGCGGACGGCTCTCCGACGACGAACGCACGTCGATCCGCCGCAACGATGTCGGCTTCGTCTACCAGTTCCATCACCTGCTGCCGGAGTTCACGGCGCTGGAAAACATCATGATGCCGCAGCTGATCAAGGGGCTGCCGCGCAAGGAGGCGGCCGAGCGCGCGGCGCAGCTGCTCGACTACATGCAGATCGGCAAGCGCGCGTCGCACCGGCCATCCGAACTCTCCGGTGGTGAGCAGCAACGCGTTGCCATCGCGCGTGCGGTTGCCAACGCGCCGCTGGTGCTGCTGGCGGACGAGCCGACCGGCAATCTCGACCCGGTCACCGCCTCCTATGTGTTCGACGCACTGGGCGCACTGGTCAAGCAATCGGGCCTCGCGGCGCTGATCGCCACCCACAATCACGAACTGGCGTCGCGCATGGACCGGCGCGTCACGCTCGCCGACGGCAAGGTCGTGCCCCTCGGCTCGGGCTGATCTTCAGTCTCGACATATCCTGGCGGGCTCGCCGATAGTCCGCCCCGAGAGCGTGTTTGCGCTCCACCGGGTACTCGCCGCACGCCCGTCAACCTTTCCTTAACCCTGCCGATCTGATCGCCCGGAAATTCCGGATGCGGCCGGATTCTGGTCGTTGACAATAGCACAAAATTAGAACAAATTGAGAACATATCAACAACAGGAGAGAGTTATGACCGATCTGGTTCAGGATGTCGTCTCGCTGGTCTGCATGAGCACCTTTCTCATTTCCATGGCGATCTGGATCGGAGCCATGTGAGCTGACGGCATCAGCCACCGCTGTTGCTGCGCAATTCCAGGAAATGTGTAAAACGGTTTTCCCGGGAAAAGCGCCAAAATAAAAGGACCGAGCAGTTCTGCGTTTCCGTGAAACGATGAATTGCTCCGGGGCGGGCAAAGACCGTTCCGCCGTTAAGCTTTTCTTGCCCCTCGTGACGTTAGGGTATCCCTGCTGAGGCAAGGAGCAATGTCACGTGCCGCCCATCGTCACGGCCATCCTCGTGGCCAGCAATCTCGGGCTGATCTTTCTTTTGATGACCGTGCCGCTTGGTTTGCGCACGGTCAGGCTGAGCCGCCTGGTGGCGATGGACCGCCACCGCCTTTGGCAGGCGCTTTGGCCGCTGGGCAGTGATGCCGGCTGGTCCGGCGAGATTCTTTCCGCCGAGGCGCTGGACGGGGAGGGCACGGCCCGCATCGTGCTGTCCTGGGAAGGCCGCGACGGCAAGCCGATCGAACGCAAGTCGCTGTTCGAGGAGGTTGTCGAGGGTAGCCGTTTCTCGATGCGCGTCATCGAGGATACCGCACTCGATGCCTCGTTCTGGGCGAACTACCGCGAAAGCGTCGAACTCGTTTCCGAGGGCGGCAGCACGTGGGTGACGCTCAGACAGACCGATCGTTATCGAGGCGTTGCCTTCCTGGTGTTTCGCTATTTCGCCATGCGCCGCGAACTCGGCAAGCTGCAGCGCTGGGCCAGGACCGGACAGTATCGCAAGGGCGGCTGGTTCGAGCATCCGCTGAGCCAGGTCGGCTTCGCGGGTCTTTCGGCGCTTATTCTGTGGCCGTTCTTCGGCCTTCACCTAGGCGGGCTGGCGCTGGCCGCGATCCTGACGTCGGTCGTGGCCTTGCACGAACTCGGCCACATGGCGGCGTTTCGCCTGATGGGGCACAGCAAGGCGCGGATGATCTTCATCCCGCTGCTCGGTGGCATCGCCATTGGCGGCCGGCCCTATGACAGTCGTTTCGAGGTGGCCTTCGTGGCGTTGATGGGCGCCGGCTTTTCCGCCTTCCTGGTGCCGGTCGTTATCGCCGCCAGTACCTTTGCCGGCGCGGAAGGACATCGGCTGGCGGCCATGCTGCTGGCAACGCTGGCTGGCTGCGTCGCCTTGTTCAACATCGCCAATCTCGTGCCGGTCTGGAAGTTCGACGGCGGCCAGGTGCTGCGCCAGATCTGTCCGGGGCCGATCGCGCTGGCGCTGGCTTCGTTCTTCCTGCTCTCTGCCTTCCTGGCGCTTGGCCGGCAGGCCGGCTTCTCCTCCGGCTTTCTGCTCGCGGCAGGAGCGATCTTTTCAATCCTCAGCCTGTTGACCGTGGGCAGCGGGGTCAAGCCGCGCCACGAGCTGAAGCCGATCCGCACTATCGATCGCCTCGCCATGGCGGCAGCGCTGCTGGCGGTATTCGCCATCCATGGCTATGGCGTGCTGTGGGCGTCCGCGCAGCTGACCTGACCAGTCCCAAACCGGAAGCGTCAACCGGCCTTGCGGGCCACTTCCAAATGCGAAGCCGTGGCGGGACCGAAAACGTCCTCGAAGGCGGATTTCAGCGCCAGGTCGAGGTCAGCCATTGTCAGGGGGAGGCCGAGGTCGACGAGGCTGGTGACGCCGTGGTCCTGCACGCCACACGGCACGATGCCGCCGAAATGGTCGAGATCGGGTTCGACATTGATGGCGATGCCATGAAAACTCACCCAGCGCCGCAGCCGGATGCCTATTGCCGCGATCTTGTCCTCGGCCGGCGAGCCGTCCGGCAGGGCAGGGCGATCCGGCCGCACCACCCAGACGCCGACGCGGTCCTCGCGGCGCTCGCCATGCACGTTGAAGGCGGCGAGCGTGCCAATGATCCACTGTTCGAGCGCGGCGACAAAGGCGCGGACATCCTCGCGCCGCCGTTTCAGGTCGAGCATGACATAGGCGACCCGCTGGCCCGGCCCATGGTAGGTGTATTCGCCGCCGCGCCCCGCCGCGAACACCGGGAAGCGGTTGGCGTCGATCAGGTCCTCGATGCGGGCGCTGGTGCCGGCGGTGTAGAGCGGCGGGTGCTCGACCAGCCAGACCATTTCGCCGGCGGTGCCGCTTCGGATCGCCTCGGCGCGAGCCTCCATGAAGGCAAGCGCATCAGGATAGGCGGTGAGGCCGGGCTCGATGCGCCATTCGACCGGTGCTGAACCGGGTAATGGCAGGAACGACGTGGCGATCTGGCTGCGTTCTGGCATGGCTTGTCGCTTTTTGCTTATGCATATCGTACCCCCAAAACCGCCTTGCGCTTTTGGGCGACATGCATTTGCCTTCCATATGGCGGTATCAGGCCGAAACGTCCAGTTCCGGCCATGCTTTCCAATCCTGTGGAGTGTTATGCCAATCGTCGGAGATTATTGCTTGCCGTGCACTTGTTTCGCCGGAAACGATTTGCTACACGCCGCGAGCCGGTCGGTTCCGGCTCCTACCACGTGCGGTCGTGGCGGAATTGGTAGACGCGCAGCGTTGAGGTCGCTGTGGGGCAACCCGTGGAAGTTCGAGTCTTCTCGACCGCACCATTCTCTCTTCCCAGAATCTGATTTGTGTCAGCCTCCGGCCCAACGGCGTGCTGGGCCCATTTAGCTTGATATTCCCGCGCGTTACGCCACCTTCTTTTTGAGCCTCGGATTCTCCCAAAACCGGTTTCCACTTTTGGGTCCGATGCTCTAGACCTGACAGGCACCTTTTCCGGGATCGCGATGGCGGGAGGCGCTGGTGGAAGGCCAGGACGAACGGACGACCGGCGCCAGGGCAGCCGACGAGCACCACGCCGACATCTATGGCGAGGACGGCGTCGTCCTTTCGTCCTTCCTGGCCCAGATCGGCGCGGCGATCGCCGATCGCGACACGCTCACGCTCAAGCATGAAGTCGACGATCTGCACCAGTCGGAGCTTGGCGACCTGCTCGAGGCGCTGCATCCCGAACAGCGCCGCCTGCTGGTCGAGTTGTTGGGCGCCGACTTCGATTTCTCCTCGCTGACCGAGGTCGACGAGGCGATCCGCATGGAGATCGTCGACAACCTGCCCAACGCCCAGATCGCGCAGGCGGTGCAGGAGCTCGATTCCGACGACGCCGTCTACATTCTCGAAGACCTCGAAAAGGAAGACCAGGACGAGATCCTGTCGCAACTGCCGTTCACCGAGCGGATCAGGCTGCGCCGCTCGCTCGACTATCCGGAAGAGACGGCCGGCCGGCGCATGCAGACCGAATTCGTCGCGGTGCCGCCGTTCTGGACGATCGGCCAGACCATCGACTACATGCGCGAGGACAGGAACTTGCCTGAGCGCTTCAGCCAGATCTTCGTCATCGATCCGACCTTCAAGCTGCTCGGCGCCATCGATCTCGACCAGATCCTGCGCACCAAGCGCGCGGTCAAGGTCGAGGAGGTCATGCATGAGACGCGGCACGCCATTCCGGCCACCATGGACCAGGAAGAGGCGGCGCGGGAATTCGAGCAATATGACCTGTTGTCGGCCGCCGTCGTCGACGAGAACGAGCGGCTGGTTGGCGTGCTGACCATCGACGACGTCGTCGACGTCATCCAGCAGGAGGCGGAAGAAGACCTCTTGCGCATGGGCGGTGTCGGCGACGAAGAGCTTTCCGACAGCATTTTTTCGACCTCACGGTCGCGCGTTCCCTGGCTGCTGGTCAATCTTCTGACCGCCTTCCTGGCGGCTTCGGTGATCGGCCTGTTCGACCGCACGATCGAGCATATCGTGGCGCTGGCGGTGCTGATGCCGATCGTGGCCGGCATGGGCGGCAACGCCGGCTCGCAGACGATGACGGTGACGGTGCGCGCGCTGGCGACAAAGGATCTCGATATCTACAATGCCGGCCGCATCATCCGCCGCGAGATGGGCGTCGGCTTCATCAACGGCATCGTGTTCGCCATCCTGATCGGCATCGTCGCCGCAACCTGGTTCCATGACAACAATCTGGGCGGCATCATTGCCGCGGCGATGATCATCAACATGTTCGCGGCCGCCTTGGCCGGCATTCTGATCCCGCTGCTGCTCGACCGTTTCAAGGTCGACCCGGCGGTCGCCTCGGCGGTCTTCGTCACCACGGTCACCGATGTCGTCGGCTTCTTCGCCTTCCTTGGCATTGCCACGTGGTGGTTCGGGGTGTCCTGAAGCATGGGTAGCGCCGTCAATTGACTTTTACGTAAATGCCGTGCGAGGCTTGTACGGGGTGCCATGTCGATTCCGGCGTGGCATGGGTTTGGTTCGGGACAGAAGGGAGCGCCGCATTGCGATCGCCCGGGATTCCGGCATTTGGAGTGACAATGCGGGAATACTATACGATCACCGAGCTGACCCGCGAATTCGACGTGTCGACGCGGACGCTGCGCTTCTATGAGGACGAGGGGCTGGTGCAGCCGGTGCGGCGTGGCCGCACGCGGCTGTTTCGCCCCTCCGATCGCCACCTCATCCGCCAGATCATGCGCGGCAAGAGGCTCGGCTTCTCGATCAACGAGATCCGCGAAATCATCCAGATGTACAAGGAGCCGCCGGGCGAGGTCGGTCAACTCAAGCTGATGATCAAGCGGATCGAGGAAAAGCGCGAGGATCTGCGGCAGAAGCGCCGCGACCTCGAGGAGACGCTGGCCGAACTCGACCAGGCCGAAGAGTCGTGCGTCGAGCGGCTGGTGGAGCTCGGCGTCAACACCTGACCGGTGCGGTTGCTCCGATGTCTCCTCGCCAGGAAACCGTGAAGGCTTGAACCGGCGATCGATCACGTCATGTTCATCACTCTCGCTTGGCTGTTTGCCGCCGCTGTCACCGTCCACAATCTGGAGGAGGCGGTTTTCCTGCCCGCCTGGTCCGAGCAGGCGGGGCGCTGGCACCGCCCCGTCGGCGCCAACGAATTCCGCTTCGCGGTGTTCGTGCTGGTTGTTCTTGCTGGCGTTGCGGCTTTGCTCGCCACCGTGCAGGGGCGGGAGAGTTTCGGCGCCTACGTCCTGTCGGGCTATGCGCTTGCGATGCTGCTCAACGTGGCTTTTCCACATCTCCTCGTCACAATGGTCACACGCCGCTATATGCCGGGGACCGCGACCGCTCTCGCACTGAACCTGCCGGTCACCGCGGCTCTGCTGCGTCAGGCATTTCGCGAGGGATATATTTCGGCGACCGGCTTCGCCTTGACAGCGCCCGCCGTCTTGCTGGCCATCGTGCTGCTGATCCCGGTGCTGTTCTATGTCGGCCGGAAACTGCTTCCGGACACGGCAGGCGCGCCAGGCAAGGCTTCGGACTGATCCGCCGCTATTCAGATCCAGCGCCGCACGCGTTTGGCATAGTCGCGGTATTTCTTGCCGAACTTCGCCGCCAGGATCTTTTCCTCCCCTTCGATCGCGACCTTCTGCGTAGCGAAAGCAGCGATGAAGGCAAACAGGAAGAACCAGGCGATCCCGGAGACGAAGGCGACGCCGATCAGCATCAGCGTCAGCGCGAGATAGATCGGGTTGCGGGTGATGCCGAACGGGCCTGATGTGACCAGATGATCCGGCAAGGCGGTGGGGCTGAGCGTGGTCTTGGCCCGCATCATGGTGCGGATCGCGGTGACCCAAAGGGCGGCGGCGCCGAACAGCGCCACCCAGCCGGCGGCGAACAGGATGTCGCCGAGCAGGTCGCCGATCCAGGGCAGGGGATAGAGCATGCCGAGAATGACGCTGACGGCGATTGCCGCGGCGTAGATCACCGGCGGCCAAGGGATCAGCCCAGGCTTCGGTTGGCTGTCGGTCATTGTGCCCCTCCCTCCGTCATCTTGTCTTCGGTCTTGGCGGTGCACATTCCGGCAAGATCGGACAGATGCGCTTTCCAGTCCGCAGTCTGGTCGTTGTTGTAGAGCCGATCAAGGGAGGCCTCGCCCTCGAGCGTATCGAGCATGCAAACACAATAGCTCGAACAGAATTCGGTGTCGCGCGACTGCTCGCACGACAACTGGCAGGTCTTCAGGAAATTCACCTGCGGGGTTTCGACCTTGGCCGGCATCACTTGCGAAAACAGCCAGACAGAGCCGATCAGCAGCGGCTGGTGGATCAGATAGAAGGCCAGGCTGTGCCGGCCGATGAAGACCAGCGGATTGGCCCAGCGACCCGGCGTGAGGCTTGCCAGCCGCGCCCGTACACCGGAGGCGGAGGCGAGTTTCGCCGCGGCGATGCCGAGGAGCACGGCGCCGAACCATGGGAACAGCGGAACGTAGTCATTGGAGCGCGGGCTGGTTGCCGAGAGGCCCACCCACCACAGCCACGGATGGTCGAAGGCCTCGAGGCGCAGATAGACGGGCGCCGCGATGACGAGCGCGGCAACGACAAGCGTCAGCAGCGCCGGCAGCCGAAGGAACAGCAGGCCAAGCAGGCTTGCAAGTGCAATTTCGTGCAGGATGCCGAAGAAGATGAAGCCGTCCGGCGTGGCGATGCGGGTGACGACCGAAATGGCGACCGCCGCTCCGGCGACCATGGCGAAACGCTTCCAGAAGCCGTTCCAGCGGATCCGCCGGCCATGGGCGAGGTACAGGCTGACACCGACCAGGAACAGGAAGGTCGAGGCGATGCAGCGCGCGTAGATCTTCCACCAGCCGAAGGCGGTCAGGCCAGGATCGGTGTAGCCGAAGAATTCAAGATCCCAGGTGAAATGGTAGCTCGCCATGGCGATGAGCGCGATGCCGCGCACGACGTCGATGGCGACGATGCGCTTCGGTTGATCCTGAACGGGTGCGGTCGGCGTGTGGATGGTCATGGTCTCGCGATCTGATTCAGCCCCGCAAGACGACTATCACGGTTGCACCGGACAAAAGAAGGTCGGGAGCTTCGGTATGGACGGCGCAGTGGACGCTGGATCAGGCGCGGCTTTGGGCCAGTGCCGGAAAGCCTTTGACCGATTTCGCATTTTACCGGGAAGGCGTCGGTTTCCTGTTACCGGGAGATGGACCGCAGCGGCAGATTTGACGCCGCGATTCTGCTTTGGGGAAGCAATGTCCACCCATGTGCGCCATCCGATCTGGCTTCCGGCCCTCAAGGCCGCGGATGCGCGTACCTTCGCCTCGCTCTATGCCGTCGAATCCTTCGCCCGCGCAACGGTCTCGAGCGTCATCCCGATTCAGGCCTACGAGATCCTCCACAACGAGCAGATCGTCTCGATCCTCTACACCATCGTGGCGCTGCTTGGCCTGTCGGTGACCTTATTCATGCCGATGCTGATCCGCCGCTTTGCCCGACGCTGGGTCTACACCGCCGGTGCGTGCCTGCTGGCCATCGGCTCGCTGTTCTTCGTCACGCACACGCTTGCCGGGCAACTGGCCGGCATGCTGTGCCGCGTCATGGGCGCCAGCGCGCTGTCGATCACGCTCAACCTCTACATCATGGACCACATCCGCAAGACCGACTTCATGCAGGCCGAATCGCTGCGCATGGCGTGGTCGATGTTCGCCTGGACGGGCGGGCCGACGCTCGGCATCTTCCTCTACACGCGCTTCGGCATCTATGCCGCGCATGGTGCCGTGGCCGTGTTCGCTCTTGCCTTGCTGGCGCTGTTCTGGACCTACCGGCTTGGCGACAACCCCTCGATCCGCCCGGGCAAGACCCGGCCCGCCAACCCACTCGCCAATATCGGCCGCTTCGTCGCGCAACCAAGGTTGAGGCTGGCATGGCTGATCGCCTTCGGCCGTTCCTGCTTCTGGACGACGTTCTTCGTTTATGGGCCGCTGTTCATGGTGATCACCGGCGAGGGCAAGCTGGCCGGAGGCCTCTTGGTTTCTGCCGGCAATGCACTGTTGTTCATGGCCATCTTCTGGGGCAAGGCGGGAAAACGCTTTGGCGGCCGCAGGACCATGACATTTGCCTATTTCGCCATGTCGGCGATGCTCATGGCGGCGGGCGCGGTGGGCGAAACCGCGCCGCTGCTCACCGGTGCCTTCCTGCTGTGCGGCGCTTTCTTCACCATTGCACTCGACGCGCTGGGCTCGACCGCCTTCATGCGCTCGGTGCGCTCCTACGAGCGGGCGCAGATGGCGGCGGTCTACCGCACCTATCTCGATTTTTCCGAACTGACGCCGCCGCTGGTCTATTCGGTGGTGCTGGCTTTCTTCGGGCTGGGCTCGGTATTCGTCACGCTCGGCCTGCTGGCGGCGGTTTGCGGCTTTGTGACCTGGCGGTATCTGCCGAAGTCGCTTTAGTCGACCTTGATAATTCTACTCCGGCGGACATCTGTCGCGATTTTCTCCGCTTCCGGTGCTCACAGGCCCAAAAACCCGCTGCGCGCCGGTTCTCGAAAACCACTCCATATGACTCGCCGGAGCGAATTCTGAAGGCCGACTAGGCGGTTGCCTCGCGCGCCGCGTGGCGTTCCCGGACCCAGTTGTGGAAGCGGTGCAGATCATATTCCTCGGGCATCAGCACGCCGGACTTGTGGCGCATCGAGCGCAGGCCCTTCTGGTTGACCTCGCAGATTGCCGCATCCTCCTCCAGCACCTGGGTGCCGAAGGTGATGATGTTTTCGATGTCGGTCGCGGCGAGCGCCTCGGGCGCGAACAACCATTCGGCAACAAGCTCGGTCTGCTCGGGCCCAAGCGGCACCAGCCGCACGGTCCTGACATAGTCGACATGGCCGACAATGAACATTGACGGCAGGTTGGCGGCATAGGTCTGGCCGGCGGCGCGTTCGCTTGGGGTGAGGCCGGTGAAGACCGGCCCACGCGCCTGGCCGTCGCGCGACCATGTCTCGGCGCCCACACGCAAGCCGCCGGAAAACTCCGGCGCGTCATTGTCGGCGTGGCGGCCCCATTCGGGGTCGTCGTGCCGGCTCATCAGGCCGCGGCCATAGATTGGCACCAGCCGCGACAGGTCCTTGTGGACGCCCGGGCAATGCAGGCATTCGTTGAAGTTTTCCCAGAAAATCTTCCAGTTGCAGTTCATCACCTTGCGCAGCACATGGCCGCTCACCAGTGTCTCCAGCGGCCAGTTGCCGAGATCGCCGGAGGCGGGATCGAAGGATGCCTGCGCCGAGGTGGTGGCATCCTCCTGCAAATTGACGAAGACGAAGCCGCGCCACACCGACAGCGCGACGCGGTAGAGCGGATGGTTGGCCTTGTCGAAGCCGTCCGGCAGCGATTTCGACGGCACGCGCACAAGATCGCCGCGCAGCGAGTAGGACCAGGCATGATAGGGGCAGGTGATCAGCCGCGCCTTCAGGCGCCCCTGGCTTTCCTGGCATAGCTGCGAGCCGCGATGCCGGCAGGTGTTGTGGAAGGCGCGCAGTTCGCCGGTCTCGTCCCGCAACAGGACGATTTCCTGCGTGCCGACGCGGAAGGTGCGGAAGCAAAGCGGTTGGGCAAGGTCGGCTTCGCGGCAGACGAGCAGCCAGCTTCTGTACCAGATCGCCTCGAGATCGCGCTGATAGCTGTCCGCATCCCAATAGGCTGACGATGGCAGCGTCGGTTCGGCCCGGGTGAGGCCGTTATAGCGATCGTGCTGGCTCGGGCTGGGCTGCATGGCTGGCGTCCTTTGACGCGCCAGCCGACACCCGACCAGGAAAATTGTCAATTGCCGCACGGTGGACGGCCTGGTGGCACGACGCATTCACAATGGTTGGCGGTGGAATTTGGTTTGCTGGAGGCGACGATTCTGCCTATAGTCGCCGATGTCGTCGGTTCCATTTTGGAGCCAAGAGGGAATGCGGTGCGGGCGAGTTTCGCCCAATGCCGTGGCTGCCCCCGCAACTGTGTGCGGTAGTCCTCTCCATATGCCACTGAAGAATTCTCTTCGGGAAGGTGGAGAAGGGCGCTGAACCGCGAGCCAGGAGACCTGCCGGCGACAGGAAACTGACTTCGATGCCCTCGGGTGGAGGGCGAAAGGACAAGACATGAATACCGCTTCCGTCTCTCTCGGCGCTTCCGTCTCCTCGCAGTCGCGCTTCATGCAGCTCGCTCTTGCTGCGTTTCTCGGCATTTTCGTGATGGGCTTTGTCGGCTTCTCGCATATCGATGCGGTCCACAATGCTGCCCACGACTATCGCCACTCGATGGCGTTTCCCTGCCACTGACAAGGGCCTGACATCATGAACCTGTTTCGCAACGTCGTGTTCATCGCGGCGATCGCAGGGCTCGTGGCCGGCGTCGTTCTCGCCAGCATGCAGGCCTACGCCACCGTGCCGCTGATCCTGAAGGCGGAAGTCTACGAACAGGCCGGCGGCGGCCATCACCATGACCACGCCGCACCGGCCGCAACGGATACCAATGCCATGAGCATGGCCGCCCCGGCGGGGAATGCCATGAGTTCCGCCGCGCCGGCGCCGGCGCAAGCAGCCGCTCCGGCGGCGGAAGACGAAGGCTGGGCGCCGGCCGACGGCTTCGAGCGTTTCGCCTTCAGTGTGCTTGCCAATATCGTCACCGGAATCGGCTTCGCCCTGATCCTGGTCGCGGTCTCCGAATTCGCCGGAGGCATCGGCAATTGGCGTCAGGGCGTGTTCTGGGGACTGGCCGGCTTTGCGGTGTTCACGCTGGCGCCGGGCCTCGGCCTGCCGCCGGAACTGCCGGCCATGCCGGCGGCCGACCTCACCCAGCGCCAGATCTGGTGGTGGGCAACGGTTGCGGCGACCGCGGCCGGTCTTGGCCTGATCGCCTTCCGCAAGTCGCTGCCGCTGGCGATCCTGGGTGTGGCCTTGATCGTGGCACCGCATATCGTCGGCGCGCCACAGCCCGACAGCTTCGAGACAGCGATCCCGGAGGGCCTGCACCACCAGTTCGTGGTGGCGGTGACGCTGACCAATCTGGTGTTCTGGCTGGTGCTTGGCGTGGTTGTCGGCGTGGTGCGCGGCCGCTTCACCGGCACCGCGACCAGCCTGCGCGACAGCTTTGCCTGATCGCAGCAAGCTGACCTTCATCATCGGTGGTGCGCGCTCCGGCAAGAGCGCGCACGCCGAAACGCTGGCGACGGCCTTGCGCTCGCCCTGGGCCTATATCGCCACGGCGCAGGCCTATGACGACGAGATGCGTGAACGCATCGCGCTGCATCGGTCGCGACGCGGCGAAGGCTGGACGACCCTCGACGCGCCGCTCGATCTGACTGGCGCGCTCGGGGCCTTGCCGGACAATCAGCCGGTGCTTGTCGACTGCCTGACGCTGTGGTTGACCAATCACATGCTGGCCGAACATGATCTCGACCTGGAATGCCGGCGGCTGGCGGCTGTGCTCTCGCGGCCACGCGGGCCGTGGTTCGTGGTTTCCAATGAAGTCGGGCAAGGTATCGTGCCGGACAATGCACTGGCACGCCGTTTCCGTGATGCCGCCGGCCGGCTCAACCAGCAGGTCGCCGCGGTCGCCGATACGGTGCTGCTGATGGTGGCGGGGCTGCCGCTCAAGGTGAAATGACATGACCGAGATCGACCAAAAGGAAGAAGAACGCCATCGCGCCAAGATGGCCAAGCGCAAGGCGGTGCAGGATGCCGAGGTCGCGGCCAAGACGATCGAGAAGGGCCTGCTCATCGTCAACACCGGCCCAGGCAAGGGCAAGACGACGGCCGCCTTTGGGCTGGCGCTGCGGATGCTCGGCTATCGCAAGCGCGTCGGCGTCGTCCAGTTCATCAAGGGCAAATGGCACACCGGCGAGAAAGACGCCTTTGCCGCCTTTGGCGACCGCGTCGTCTGGCATGCGATGGGCGAGGGGTTTACCTGGGAGACACAGGATCTGAAGCGCGACATTGCCGCCGCCGAAGCTGCGTGGGCCAAGGTGACCGAGCTGATGGCCGATCAGTCGATCAGCCTGCTGGTGCTCGACGAATTGAACATCGCGCTGCGCTACGACTACCTCGATCTCGACAAGGTGGTTGCGGCGCTCAAGGCCCGTCGCGAGGGCCTGCATATTGTCGTCACCGGCCGCAACGCCAAGCCGGCGCTGGTCGAGGCTGCCGACCTCGTCACCGAAATGGGCGTGACGAAGCACCATTTCTCGGCCGGTGTGAAGGCGCAGCAGGGGATTGAGTTCTAGCGCACTTACCCTCCCCACAAGGGGGAGGGTAAAAGGGGATCACGCCGCAATGACGATGATGGAAATCACCCCGAACAGCGCGATCAGCAGATAGTCGGCGACGCGATAGAGTTTCAGCGCCCGCCTTATGTCTATGCTGTCGGCGTCGCGCTGCCCGCCTTCGCCCATGAAGACGTCGTCGACAAGCACGCCGCCATAGCTGCGCGGCCCGGCGAGCGCCAGACCGAGCGCGCCGGCCATCGCCGCTTCCGGCCAGCCGGCATTGGGTGAGCGGTGTTTTTTCGCGTCGCGCCACACCGCGTGCCAGGCGCCGCGGGGATCGGCACCGCTGACCAGGAAAGCCGCCAGCACGATCAGCAGTGCCGTCAGCCGTGACGCCGGCAGGTTGATCCAATCGTCGAAGCGCGCCGCCGCCCAGCCGAAAGCCTCGTGGCGCGGGGTGCGGTGGCCGATCATCGAATCGGCGGTGTTGGCCGCTTTGTAGGCGGCGCCGCCGGCGAGGCCGCCGACGCCGGTCCAGAAGGCGGGGGCGACGATGCCGTCGGAAAAATTCTCGGCCAGGCTCTCGATCGCCGCGCGGCAGACACCGGCCCGGTCGAGCGCTTCCGGATCGCGGCCGACGATCCGCGAGACGGCAACGCGACCCAAAGCCAAGCCACCGGTGTCGAGCGCGTCGGCCACGGCCTCGACATGTTCGTAAAGGCTCTTCTGCGACAAAAGCGACGTCGCCAGAATGGCGGCAATGATCAATCCCATGGGAATGAACCACAGCAGCAGGATCTGTACGGCGAGGCCGATCACCGCCGGCACCAGGACGATGACCAGCAGCGCCTGGGTACCACGCCGGCGACGCAGCGCGTCGGGATCAGTCGCGTGGTTGAGCGTGCGGTCGAGAAAGGATATCAGCCTGCCAAACCACGTCACAGGATGGCCGATGGCACGAAACAGCCAGTCCGGGTAGCCCAGGACGAATTCGACGGCCAATGACAGGAAGGCGATCAGGACTGACATGAAGCTTCTTGATGGAGCGGTGGCGGCGGTGGATCACGGCGGAAGCCTTGGCCGGGCGAGGGCGCTTTTCCCCAACGCCATGCTGCCTTTCGTCGACCTCTCGACCGGTATCAATCCGCACTCCTATCCGCTTTTCGATTTGCCCGCCACCATCCTGTTGCGGTTGCCGGAAGCGGCGCGCGCCCGCGACCTGGTCGAGGTCGCGGCCAGCGCCTATGGCGCGCCTTCGCCGGCCAACATCGTGGCAGCCCCCGGCACGCAGATCCTGTTGCCGCGCGTCGCATCGCTGATCGCGCCCGGCAAGGCGGTGGTGCTGGGCCCAACCTATGCCGAACATGCAAGGGCAGCGGCGATCGCCGGGCACACGGTGACGGAAATCGACAATTTCGCGGCTCTGGCGGGAGCAGACCTTGCCATCGTCGTCAATCCCAACAATCCGGATGGACGGGTCATCGAGCGCAACAGGCTGCTGGCGCTGGCCGCCGGAATGCGCGCCAAGGGCGGGCTGCTCGTCGTCGACGAGGCGTTCATGGATGTCGGCCCGCGCCAGCACAGCCTCGCCGGTGATGTCGAACAGGGCGGCATCGTCGTGCTGCGCTCGTTCGGCAAGTTCTTTGGCCTGGCCGGGCTGCGGCTCGGTTTTGCGCTTTCCGACGCGCCGACTATCAAACGGCTGGACATGCAATTGGGACCATGGGCCGTCGCCGGCCCGGCGCTGGAATACGGCATCCGCGCGCTTGCCGACACAGGCTGGCAGGACGCGATGCGGGCCTCCCTGGCGGATGCATCGAGGCGACTCGATGCGCTGTTCGGCCGCTTCGGCGTTCCCGTCGCGGGCGGCACCACGCTGTTCCGCTATGTCAGTCTGCCGGATGCCGCCGATCTGTTTTCCGCGCTTGGCGGGTGCGGCATCCTGCTTCGGCATTTCCCTGGCCGACCAAACGTGCTGCGCGCCGGACTGCCGGGGAGTCAGGAGGAATGGCAGCGGCTCGAATCCGCTCTTGCCGGCTGGGCGTCACAGCGCGACGATGGCGCCAGGGAGATCGCACGATGATGATCCATGTCTGTTCGCTGGCAAAAGTCGAGGAAACGGTTGCGAGGACCGGTGCTGAGCGGCTGCTGTCCCTGCTGGCGGCGGGAACCGAGGTGGTGCGCCCAGCTTCGATCGCCAGGGAAAACCATCTGCATCTGGTCATGCATGACATCGCTGTGGCGCAGGACGGCATGACCATGCCGGGCGAGGAGCATGTCCGCAACCTGCTCGATTTCGGGCGCCGCTGGGACCGGGCAAGGCCGATGGTCGTGCATTGCTATGCCGGCATCAGCCGCTCGACCGCTTCGGCCTATATCATCGCGGCCGCGCTGGCGCCGAAACGCGACGAGGCCGAACTGGCCCAGACGTTGCGGGCGCTGTCGCCATCGGCGACACCCAATCCGCGGCTGATCGCAGTGGCCGACGCGTTGCTCGGTCGCGAGGGCCGCATGATCGAGGCGATCCAGGCGATAGGGCGCGGCGCCGATGCCTTTGAAGGTACGCCCTTTGCCCTCACGATCGACAGCTGAAAGCAGTTACTTCAGCCACTCGGCAAGCTTCGCCTTGCGCACATCCCTGAGCAGGCTGATGAACCCATCGGCCTGATATTCTGATGTCAGCCGGCCTTTCTCGGCCGTCGCGATGCTGGCGTCGCCGACCACGCCGTTGGGGTTGAGATCGCTGGCGATCCAGGCAAAGGCATGGGTGCCGGTGTGGCGCAGCAGCGTGAATTCCTTTTCGGCCCGCGCGACGTTGGAAACGAAATTATCGGCCTTGGCCATGTCGACGAGGTCCGGCCGGAAATGCAGCATCAGCGAGGTCTCGACATCGCCGCCATGGATGCCGTGGCGGTCTTCAAGCTCGGTGTACATGCCGGCCGGCCGGCCAAAACGTTGCCAACTGGTCTTCACCGCCAGCATTTTTTCGCGCACGCGCAATTCGCGCGTGACGATACCCATGATCTCCTCATTGCCGCCATGCGAGTTGACGACGATCAGCTTGCGCACGCCGGCTCGTGCGATCGACAGGCCCAGTTCGGTCCAGGCCTCGATCAATGTCGGTGCCGGCAGAGTGAGGGTACCCCGTGCGTGAAGATGCTCGTTCGACTTGCCCACCGCCTGGACCGGCAGGATGCGGATGTCGAGATCGTCGGGCAGGCGGGCGATCACCGTGTCGAGCATGCCGTTCATGATCGAGGTGTCGGTCGAGACCGGCAGATGCGGACCATGCTGTTCGATCGCCGCCAGCGGCAGCACGGCGATCGTCGCCTCCGGATCGATCGAGGCGTATTCGGTAGTCCGGTAGTCACCCCACCAGACGCGTCTTTTTGCAGCGGTCATGTCATGCCTCTTCGATGAACGGCCAGACCTAGCGCGGGACGGGCGGCCTGTCGATCACCCTGCCGCGATCGCCTCGATCTCGACCTTGAATTCGGGCCGGGCGAAGCCGGAGACGATCATCAGCGTCGACGCTGGTGCCGGGCTGGTAAACAGCCGGTCGCGAACGTCCATGTAGGGCCGCAGATGCGCGCGGTCGGTGACGTAGGCGTTGATGCGGACGATATCCCCGAGCCCCAGCCCGGCTTCGGCGAGGATCGCGGCGATGTTCTTGAAGCAGAGCTCTGCCTGCGCGCCTGCGTCCTCGGGAATCTGGTCGTCCGCCGTGATGGCGACCTGGCCCGAGCACAGCACCAGCCGCTTTCCGGCTGGCACCTCGACGCCGTGGCTGTAGCGGGCAAAGGGCGGCTTGATCGACTTCGGGGTGAGGAATTTGAACATGGCAATCTCCGGTTTCCCGGTAGCCTAAGACTGGATGCTGTGCACCTTCAAGATGGCGGTGCATGTCGCTGGGGCGATTGTGGACAGGCGTTCAAAAAATAGGCACGATGCCTTCCGTACAGCATGACCCGTCCGCCCCCGGCATGGCAATGTCGTTCACGCGGGCGGTCCCGGCACGAGGCGCCGGTGGCATGTGTCTTGCTTCTTGAATCTTTGGTGTCGAGCCTGGCGCGTGGCGTGCCGGAGCAAACAAAGGGTGGTGTCGATGTACGGAAAACAGAAGATCTCGGTGGCAGTGGTGGCCCTGCTTGCGGCCAGCACGCTCGGCGCAGCGGCGAATGAAAAAGTCACCTTCGGCACCAACTGGTTGGCCGAGCCGGAACATGGTGGATATTATCAGGCCGTGGCGGACGGCACCTACGCCGCTTGCGGCCTCGACGTCACCATCATGCAGGGTGGCCCGCAGGTCAGCGGCCGGCCGATGCTGCTGGCCGGCAAGATCGATTTCTACATGGGCGGCAATCTGCTGTCGGCCTTCGATGCCGTCCAGCAAGGCATTCCGATGCGGGTGGTGGCGGCCGACTTCCAGAAAGACCCGCAGGTCATCATGTCCCACCCCGGCGAGGGGCTGGACAAGTGGGAAGACCTGAAGAATGCGGAGCAATATATTCTGGGCGACGAAGGCGTGCAGACCTTCTTCCAGTGGATGGTCACCGCGCTCGGCTTCGACGCCGCCAAGCGCGCGCCCTACACCTACAATACCGCTCCTTTCCTCGCCAACAAGAAGTCGATCCAGCAGGGCTACGTCACCTCCGAGCCGTTCGCGGTCAAGAAGGAAGGTGGCTTCGTGCCGAACCAGTTCCTGCTCGCCGACTATGGCTGGGACACCTACTCGACGACGATCGAAGTGATGCAGGATACGATCGACAAGAAGCCGGAGGTGGTCCAGTGCTTCGTCGATGGCTCGGCCAAGGGCTGGTACAAATATCTCTACGGCGACAACAAGGCCGCCAACGACATGATCAAGAAAGACAATCCTGACATGACGGACGACCAGATCGCCTTCTCGATCGAGCAGATGAAGAAGTTCGGCCTTGCCGATTCCGGCGACACCGACAAGCTCGGTATCGGCGCCATGACCGACGAACGGATCAAGAGCTTCTACGACAAGATGGTCAAGGCCAAGGTCACGCCTGAAGGCATCGACATCAAGAAGGCCTACACACTGACCTTCGTCAACAAGGGTGTGGGGCTCGAGCTGAAGAAATAGGCCGGTCCCGGCATGATGCAGGAAAAGGTGGCGCAGACGACGGCGAGCGCGTCCGGCGTGGTTCCGACGTTGCTGGCGCTGCATGGCGTCGGCAAGGTCTTTTCCAATGGCGTGACGGCGCTCAGCGACGTCAACCTGACGATCCGCGAAGGCGATTTCCTCAGCCTGCTCGGACCGTCCGGCTGCGGCAAGTCGACGGCATTGCGGCTGATTGCAGGCCTGTCGACGCCCACCTCCGGCGTGCTCGACTGGCGTGGCGGCGGCTCGCTCGACCGCTCGAACATCGGCTTCGTCTTCCAGGAGCCGACGCTGCTGCCCTGGGCCAGCGTCTTCGACAATGTCTGGCTGCCGCTCCGGCTGAAGGGCGTCAGCCGCGCCAAGGCGGCGCCGGCGGTGATGGAGATGCTGGCGCGGGTGCACCTGACCGGCGTCGAGGACGCGGTGCCGCGCGAGCTCTCCGGCGGCATGAAGATGCGCGTCTCGATCGCGCGCGCCATGGTGACGAAACCGCGGGTGCTGTTGATGGACGAGCCGTTCGCGGCGCTCGATGAGATCACGCGTTTCAAGCTGAACAACGATCTGCTCGAACTGTGGCAGGACGAGCGCTTCACCGTCGTCTTCGTCACGCACAGCGTCTTTGAAAGCGTCTTTCTCTCCAACCGCGTCGTCGTCATGGCGGCGCGGCCGGGCCGGGTGTTCGACGAACTCGCGATCAAGGCGTCCTATCCACGCGACGAGGCGTTTCGCACCTCGCCCGACTATGCGGCGCTTTGCCGGCAGACCTCCGATGTGCTGGTCAACGCCATCAATTCAACAGCAGGCGCGCATCATGACGGCCATTGACGAGAGGGTCCTCGAGCTCGATCCCGAGGAAGCGCGTCGGGTACGCCAGGAGCGGCTCGAGCGGATCGGCCGATGGGTTCTGCCGCTGGCGATCATGATCCTGGCGATCTGGCTGTGGGATCGCATCTGCGTGTGGAACGCGATCCCGCAATACATCCTGCCGCGCCCCGGCGTCGTGCTGTCGACGCTCTACAGCGATGCCGGCTTGCTGTTCTCCTCGCTGCTGGTCACCTTGCGCATCACCTTCCTCAGTCTGCTTCTCGCTGTCGTTGGCGGAGTAGGGCTGGCGGTGCTGTTCGCGCAATCGAAATGGGTCGAGATGTCGTTCTTCCCGTTCGCCATCGTGCTGCAGGTGACGCCGATCGTGGCGATCTTTCCGCTAATCAACATCTATGTCGACAACCAGACGACCAAGCTTCTGCTGTGCGCCTGGATCGTCGCCTTCTTTCCGATCCTCTCCAACACCACGCTCGGTCTCAACTCCGTCGACCGCAACCTGCGCGACATGTTCAAGCTCAATGGCGCGACGCGCTGGCAGCAGTTGCGCTATCTGCGGCTGCCGGCGGCGATGCCGTATTTCCTGGGCGGGTTGAAGATCGCCGGCGGCCTGTCGCTGATCGGCGCCGTGGTGGCCGAGTTCGTCGCCGGCGCCACTGGCCAGTCGTCGGGGCTCGCCTCGCGTATCATCGAGGCTGGCTACCGGCTCAATGCACCACGGCTGTTCGCGGCGCTGTTCCTGATCTCGCTTACCGGCATCCTGATCTTCCTGGTGCTGTCGCTGATTTCGCATCTCATTCTGCGGCGCTGGCACGAAAGCGCGCTGAAGCAGGAGCGCTAGTGCCTTGATCCCGAACACAGGTTCATATCGGCTCACCAACGCCCGGCTTCACGCGTCCCTGACACCGGGATTTGGTGCTGCTTTCGACCGTGACGGCTTCGCGCTTGCCGACATCGCTGTCGCTAACGGCAAGATTTCCAGCATCACCGCGCATGGCCGATCGAAAGCGCCTGCGGATGCGATCGACCTCGCTGGCCGCATCGTTCTGCCGTGCTTCATCGACTGCCACACGCATATCGACAAGGGCCATATCTGGCCGCGAAAACCCAATCCCGACGGTACGTTCATGGGCGCGCTGAACGCCGCCGGCGCCGATCGCGCCGCCCGCTGGAGCGCCGAGGACGTGGCGCGGCGCATGGATTTTTCCTTGCGCTCAGCCTACGCGCACGGCACCAGGGCGCTGCGCACCCATCTCGACAGCGTCGCGCCGCAGGAGGAGATCTCCTGGCCGGTGTTCGAAACGATGCGCGAGACATGGCGCGGCCGCATAGAATTGCAGGCCGCCTGCCTGCTCGGCATCGAGGGCGTGCGCGACAGGAAATGGTTCGACAGGCTGGCAAAAAGGGTCGCCGCCGCCAAGGGTGTTCTCGGTGTCGTCACCTATATGGTCCCGGACCTCGAGGAACTGCTCGACCACGTCTTCGCGCAAGCCATCCAGCATGGCCTCGATCTCGATTTCCATGCCGACGAGACCGACGACGTTGCCGCGATCTCGCTCAAGAAGATCGCCGAGGCCGCGCTGTGGAACGGCTTCGAGGGCAACATCCTCGTTGGCCATTGCTGCTCGCTCGCGCGCCAGCCCGATCTCGATGTGCTCGATACGTTGGACAAGGTGGCGAAGGCCGGGCTAGCGGTCGTGTCTTTGCCGATGTGCAATCTCTATCTGCAGGATCGGCGTTCCGACCACACGACGCCGCGCTGGCGTGGCGTGACGCTGCTGCACGAGATGAAGGCGAGGGGCATTCCGGTCGCCGTCGCCTCCGACAACACGCGCGATCCCTTCTATGCCTATGGCGATCTCGACATGCTCGAGGTCTACCGCATGGCGACGCGCATCCTGCATTTCGATCATCCGGTTGCCGACTGGCCGCAAGCGGTCGCCATGACGCCGGCCAGGGTGATGCGGCTCGATGGTTTCGGCACGCTTGCGGCTGGTGGCGATGCCGACTTCATCCTGTTCAAAGGTCGAAGCTGGACCGAATTGCTGTCGCGCCCCGAATCGGATCGCATCGTCGTGCGCGGCGGCCGTGCTATCGATCGGCAATTGCCCGACTATGCCGAACTCGACGAACTGATGGTGGAATGATGGATGTTTCGGCGCTCAAACTTGATCTCGAAGGCCTGAAGCTCGACGACAATCCAGCCATCGTCCAGCAGAAAAGCCGCGACTTCTACTGGTACAGCCCGGTGCTGAAGCAGCAGCTCGACCATGTCACCGGCGACCTGATCGTGACGCCGAAGAGCGAGGCCGAGGTGATCCGCGTGCTTGCCGCCTGTCATCGCCATGGCGTGCCGGTGACGCCGCGCGGCAGCGGCACCGGCAATTACGGCCAGGCGATGCCGCTTTCGGGCGGCGTGGTGCTCAATCTCGCCGAGATGAACGAGATCAAGTCGATCGCGCCAGGGCGCGTGGTGACCGGACCGGGTGCGATCCTGGCCGATATCGACAAGGCGACGCGGGCGCATTCCGGCCAGGAGCTGCGCATGTCGCCATCGACCTACAACACGGCCTCGATCGGCGGTTTTGTCGCCGGCGGTTCGGGCGGTGTCGGCTCGATCCGCTGGGGTGGCTTGCGTGATCTCGGCAATGTCATCCGGCTGAGGACGGTGACGATGGAGGCCGAGCCGCGCGTCATGGATCTCAGCGGCGAGGACGTGCTGAAGGTCATGCACGCCTACGGCACCAACGGCATCATCACCGAGGTCGAGATGCCGCTGACCGCCAGCTACGACTGGATCGATGTCATCGTCGGCTTTGACGATTTCATGGACGCGGCAGGCTTCGGCAACGACCTCGCCGTCCAGGACGGCATACTGGCGAAGTTGATCACACCGATTGCCGCGCCTATCCCCTACGACTATTTCAAGCGGCACCAGCGGTTCTTCCGGCGCGAACAGAGCATAGTCGTGTGCATGATCGCGCCACACGCGATGGATGCCTTTGCCGCTTTCACGGCGCGCGGCAAGGGCGAGATCGTCTTCCGTGCTGACCAGGAGGCCGATCTCAAGGGGCTGCCGCCGGCCTATGAGCTGACGTGGAACCACACGACGCTGCGCGCCATCAGGGTCGACCCCACCATTACCTATCTGCAGGCGCGTTATCCGTCGCCGGATCATCTCGCCCACGTCAAGGCGATGGTCGATCGCTTTGGTGACGAGGTACCGGCGCATCTCGAATTCATCCGCTTTGATGGCGCGATCGGTGTCGCGGGGTTGCCCCTGGTGCGCTTCACCACGGCGGAACGGCTGGACGAGATCATCCGCATCCATGAGGACAATGGCTGCTGGATATTCAACCCGCACCGCTACACGCTGGAAGAGGGCGGCATGAAGCAGACCGACGAGGTGCAGCTCGCCTTCAAGCGCGAGACCGATCCGCAGGGACTGCTCAATCCCGGCAAGATGATCGCCTGGGAAAACCCGGACTACGACTATCGCTCGGGCCGGACATTCCTGTTCAAGGGGCTGCAGAAGGCAGGCTGATGAACATCCTTGTCCTCTATGCCCATCCGGTCGAGACCAGCTTCAATGCCGGCCTGCATCGGATGATCGTCGAGCGACTGACGGCAGCGGGCCATACGGTCGACGACTGCGATCTCTATGCCGAGGATTTCGATCCGCGGCTGACGCGCAAGGAGAGGCTGGACTACCACAATCTGCGCGGCGCCACCGACCCCGTGGCGCCTTACGTCGAGCGCCTGCTGCGGGCCGATGCACTGGTGCTTTCCTATCCGGTCTGGAATTATGGCTTTCCGGCGATCCTGAAGGGCTTTTTCGACCGCGTCTTCCTGCCCGGCGTGTCCTTCAAGCTGGTCAACGGCAAGGTGCAGCCATCGCTGCACAACATTCGCAAGGTCGCCGCGGTCACCACCTATGGCGGCAGCCGGTTCCGCGCTGTGCTGATGGGCGATCCGCCGCGCAGACTGATCAAGCGAATGCTGCGCGCCACTGTAAAACCGGGCGCGCCGGTGACCTATCTCGCTCACTATGCGATGAACCTGTCGACCGACCAAACGCGCGAGGCCTTCACGACCAAGGTCGCGGTCAACATGGACGCATTCTGATGCGCGCGCTGGTGGTTTACTGCCATCCGGTGCCGGAGAGTTTCTGCGCATCCATTCGCGACAGCGCCGTCGAGGTGTTGACGCGAAGAGGCTGGGAGGTGCGGCTGCTCGACCTCTATGCCGAGAACTTCAATCCGGTGATGGGATGCGACGAGCGGCGCTCCTACAATGACCAGGCGCCGCAGGACCCGGCGCTGAAGCCGCATTTCGAGCTGCTCAACTGGGCCGAGGCGATCCTGTTTGTCTATCCGACCTGGTGGTACGGGCTGCCGGCGATGCTGAAGGGCTGGCTCGACCGTGTGTGGGCGACCGACGTCGCCTTCAAGCTGCCGGCTGGCAAGGGACGGATCAAATCGCTGATGACGCATGTGACCAAGGTCGGTGTCATCACAACCTGCGGCGCGCCGACCTGGTGGAGCGTCGTCGTCGGCCAACCCGGCCGCAAGACCCTGCTGCGCGGCATGCGGGCGCTGTGCGCGACGCGTTGCCGGACGTTCTTCCTGGCGCACTATCTGATGGATTCCTCGACGCCGCGGAGCCGGGCGGCGTTCTTGGCGAAGGTGAGGGCGAAGCTGGAGCGGTTTTGAGGGACTTTACCCTCCCCCTTGTGGGGAGGGTCGCGCAGCAAATGCCGCTTGGGGCGGCTTTTGCGAAGCGGGGTGGGGGTCTCGTAGGGCGCACCCCCACCCCGTCTCGCAGTCTCCGCTTTGCTCCGACCGCGAGCCGACCCTCCCCACAAGGAGGAGGGTCGAAGGCGCTACATCCTCGTCCGCTCCGCCTTCGGATCATACATCGGCTTCAACGATGCTTCGGCCGCGAAACGCTCACCGGCGATCTCGATTTCGTACGATGAGGCCAGCACCTCCGTCTCGCTCTCGCCCTGGCACGGCACATAGCCCAGCCCGATGGCACCGCCGAGGTGATGGCCGTAATTGCCCGAGGTGATCGGACCGACGATCTTGCCGTCGCGCAGGATCGCCTCGTTGTGGAAGAGCAGGGGCTGTGGGTCCATCAGCCGAAACTGGACCAGCCGGCGTGACAGGCCTGCCTCTTTCTTCTTCAACACCGCATCGCGGCCAATGAAGTCGCCCTTGGCCGTCTTCACCGCGAAGCCAAGACCTGCCTCCAGCACATTGTCTTCATCGGTGATGTCATGGCCGAAATGCCGGAACGCCTTTTCGATGCGGCAGGAATCCAGCGTGTGCAGGCCGCAGAGCTTCAGGCCGACATCCGCGCCGACCTCGTCGATCGCCTCGAAGACATGGGCCGCCTGGTCGGTCGAGACATAGAGCTCCCAGCCGAGTTCGCCGACATAGGTGACACGGTGGGCGCGGGCCAGTCCCATGCCGATCTCGATTTCCTGGAACGTCCCGAACGGATTGGCTTCGTTGGAGAAATCGTTCGGGCTGACCTTCTGGATCAGCTTCCGCGCGTCCGGTCCCATCAGGCAGAGCACGCTTTCGGCCGCCGTCACATCGGTGATGACGACGAATTCGTCGGCCAAGTGCTTGCGCAGCCAGGCCAGGTCGCGCTGCAACGTGGCACCCGGCACGACGAGGAAATAGGCGGTGTCCGACAGCCGCGAGACCGTCAGGTCGCTCTCGATACCGCCGCGCCGGTTGAGCATCTGGGTGTAGACGATCTTGCCCGGCGCCACGTCCATGTCGTTGGCGCAGAGTTTCTGCAGGAAGGCACAGGCGTCGCGGCCCTCGACGCGGATCTTTCCGAACGAGGTCATGTCGAACAGGCCGACCTTGTTGCGGACCGCCAGATGCTCCTCGCGCTGGTTGTCGAACCAGTTCTGCCGCTTCCAGGAATAGCGGTATTCGCGCTCCTGTCCCTCGCGAGCGAACCAGTTGGCGCGCTCCCAGCCGGCGACCTCGCCGAACACGGCGCCGCGCGCCTTCAAATGCTCGTGCAGGGGCGAACGCCTGACATTCCTCGACGTCGCCATCTGGCGGTAGGGGAAATGGTCGGCATAGAGCAGTCCGAGCGTCTCCGAGACACGCTCCTTGAGATAGCGGCGGTTCTTCTGGAACGGCTGGGCGCGGCGGATGTCGACTTCCCACAGGTCGAAGGGCGCTTCGCCATCATTGATCCACTGCGCCAGCGCCATGCCGGCGCCGCCGGAAGAGACGATGCCGATCGAATTGTAGCCGGTCGCCATCCAGTAGCCGGAGAGCTCCGGCGCCTCGCCCAGATAATAGCGGTCGTCCGGCGTGAAGCTTTCGGGGCCATTGAAGAAGGTATGGATGCCGGCTGTGGCCAGCATCGGCATGCGGTTGACGCCCATTTCGAGGATCGGTTCGAAGTGGTCCATGTCCTCGGGCAACTGGTCGAAGCAGAAATCCTCGCGGATGCCGTCCATGCCCCAGGGCTTCGCCACCGGCTCGAAGGCGCCGAGCATCATCTTGCCGGCATCTTCCTTGTAGTAGGCGCACTCGTCCGGTACGCGCAGCACCGGAAGGCGGCTGAGGCCGGGGATCGGCTCGGTGACGAGATAGAAATGCTCGCAGGCATGCAGCGGGATGGTGACGCCGTTCCGCGCGCCGAGTTCGCGCGCCCACATACCGGCGCAGTTGACGACGATGTCGGCTTCGATGGTGCCTTGTTCTTCGCCCTGTGCCCAGGATACGCCGGTGACGCGGCCGGCCTTGGTGTGGACCTTGGTGACCTTCACATTCTCGACGATGGTGGCGCCGCGCTGGCGCGCGCCCTTGGCCAGCGCCATGGCGATGTTGGCGGGGTCGCATTGGCCGTCGAGCGGCAGATGCACGGCGCCGACCACGTCGGACACATTGAGATGCGGGTACATCTGCTTGACTTCATTGGGTGAAATCTCACGCACATCGACATCGAAGGCGCGGGCGAGCGACGCCTGCCTGTAGATCTCGTGCTTGCGCTCCTCGGTCAGCGCCACGGTGATCGAGCCGACCTGGCGCATGCCGGTGCCGACCTCGGTCTCCGCTTCCAGCTTGACGTAGAGGTCTGCCGAATATTTCGCCAGCCGCGTCATGTTCTGCGAACCGCGCAGTTGGCCGATCAGGCCGGCGGCATGCCAGGTCGTGCCCGACGTCAGTTGCTTGCGTTCCAGGAGCACGATGTCGGTCCAGCCGAGCTTGGCCAGGTGATAGGCGACCGAACAGCCGGAGACGCCGCCGCCGATGATGACGGCGCGGGCTTTGGTGGGGATGGTCTTGGGGGCAGGGGTGTTCATGCGGCCTCGCGGCGATAGCTGGAAACGAAGCGTCGCAGCCGCAGCGCTGCTTCCTGCAGTACCGGCTCGGGCTGGCAGAGGCTGATGCGGATGTGGCCCGCGGCCGCCTCGCCGAAGCTGGAGCCAGGCATCACGCCAACCTTTTCCTTGTCGAGCAAGGCCCAGGCAAATTTCTCGTCGTCGGATTCGACGGCTGATATGTCGAGCATGACATACATGCCGCCTTCGGAACCGTGAACGCTGACATTGTTCATGCCGCGCACGGCGTCGAGCAGGACAGTGCGGCGCGCCGCATAGCGTTCGGCGATCTCCTTGACGCCGTAGCCGTTCTCGAGCGCCTCGGCGCAGGCGATCGAGATGAAGGCCGGCAGGCCGTAGGTGGTCACCAGATTGAGATTGACCAGCAGCGTGATCATCTCCTCCGGACCCGTCAGCCAGCCCATGCGCCAGCCGGTCATGCCGTGGCTCTTGGACATCGAATTGATGACCAGCGTGCGCTCGGCCATGCCGGGCAGCGAGCGCGGCGAGACATGCTCGCCGCCACCCAGCGTCCAGTAGACCTCGTCCGAAAGCAGCCAGAGATCGTGCTCCCTGCAGATTTGCGCCAGCTCTTCCAGCCGCTGTCGCGAATAGACCGCGCCCGTCGGGTTGTTCGGTGTGTTGATGAGGATGGCGCGGGTGTTCGGCCGAATTGCCGCGCGGATCATGTCGGCGCGCGGCTGAAAGCCGTCCTCGGCGGGCGTCTCGACCACGGTGAAATCGGCGCCGGCCGCACTGAAGGTGTTGGGATAGGTGGCGTAGTAGGGCGCCACCACAATGGCGTGGTCGCCCTGGTCGAGAACGGCCTGCACGGCGGCATACAGCGCGGCCTGGCCGCCCGGTGTGGCGATCACCTGGTTGGGGTTGGTCGCAACGCCGGTACAAGCGGTCGAGGCTGCCGCCATCGCCTTGCGCAGGCGCGGCAGGCCGGGAAGCGGGGTGTAGTGGTGATTGCTGCCGCGAACCGCGCTCACGCAGGCTTCGATCGTTTCCGAAGGCGTGTCGAAGTCGTGGTCGCCAACCGACAGCATGATGATGTCCTCGCCGGCTTCCTTGCGCGTCCAGGCGGCGAAATGGACTTCCCAGCCATCCTTGCCCGAGGGCACGATGCCGGAAATGCGCGATGATGGTCTAGGCATGTATATCTCCCGAAATCTCATAGCCGGCCTGTTCGAGCCGGTCGCGCAGGGCGGCGATATGCGGCGGTCCGACTTCGCAGCAGCCGCCGACGATGTCGGCGCCGGCCTCTATCCAGCCAATCGCCTGCGCGGCATAGGCGTCTGGCCCGAGGTCGTGGCGGGCGTGCAGCACATCGACAGTGCCGCCGTGCTTGAGCGCCTCTGTCGAGGTGAAGCCGTTGGCGTAGGCGCCGACCGGGCCGCCGAGGTCGATCAGTTCAGGCAAGGCCGCGGCGATCGCCTCCGGCCGGCAGCAATTCAATAGCCGCGCCGCTACGGGCAAGCCGTCGAGCGCGTTTGCCGCGGTGGCTATCGTCTCGCCGCTGCGCAGCCGCGGCTTGCCGTGATCGGCCAGTGTCCACGACACCCATACCGGCTTGCCGCTTTCCGATGCGGCGGTGACTGCCGCGCGCGCCTCATCGGCCGACGCCATGGTCTCACACAGGAACAGATCGACCCCGTCGGCCTGTTCGGCGACGATGCGGCGGTAGATGTCGAGCGTGTCCTGATACGAAATGATCAGCGCGGGCGCGTAGCTGCCGAAAAGCGGCGACAGGCAGCCGGCGATCGCTGTGTCGCCGACCTCGTCGCGGGCCTGCCGGGCCAATTCGATGCCGCGCTTCTGCAACGGCTTGAACAGGTCCTCGGCCCCCTCGCGCGCCAGGCGCTCTGGCGTCGCCGAATAGGTGTTGATGGTGATAACGCGGGCGCCGGCACGGATGAATTCGGCGTGCAGGTCGCGCACCAGATCGGGTTCATCGATCAGCACCCTGGCCGACCATAGCGGCGTCGGCTCGGACTTGCTGCGCCGAACCAGTTCCTGGCCCATGCCGCCATCGGTGAGGACGACTTTCTTCATGCGCGCAGCCTCTCGTTCTTCGGATCCCATAGCGGCTCGTCCTTCTGCACGACCGCCTTGAAACGCTCGCCAAAGATTTCGACCTCGACGCTCGTTCCCGGTTCCGCCAGATCGGCGCGCAGCATGCCGAGCGCGATCGACTTGTCGACACGATGCCCCCAGCCGCCGGACGTCGTCTCGCCGACGATCTGTCCGTCATGCCACAGCGTCGACATGTAGGGCGCGTCGCAATCGCCGGGATTTTCGACAACCAGCGTGACGAAACGCTTCGTCACGCCTTGCTGTTTCTCGTTCTGGAGTGCCGCCTTGCCGCGGAAGTCGGGCTTGTCCCATTTGACGAAGCGCTCCAGCCCGCCCTGCAGGATCGAATAGTCGGTCGAGAGGTCGCCCTTCCAGGTGCGGTAGCCTTTTTCGAGCCTGAGTGAGTCGAGCGCGTACATGCCGAACGGTTTCAGCCCATGCTTCTGGCCTGCGGCGCAGACGGCGTCGAAGATGGCGGCGGTGTCGTCGACCCTGGTGTGGATCTCCCAGCCGAGTTCGCCGGCGAAGGAGACGCGCACAAGCTTCGCCCAGAGGCCGGCGATCTTCGTTTCCTGATGCGTCAGCCATGGCAATGTGAGGTCGGCTTCGCAGACATCGGCGAGGATTTTTCGCGCGTTTGGACCGGCTAGGATCTGGGTGGAGAATTCCTCGGTCCGGTCGATCAGCTTGAAGGCCGCATCCCTCGGCATGCGCGATTTCAGCCATTCGAAATCGTGCCATTGCGCGACCGCGGCGGTGATAAGCGTCATCACATTCTCGTCGTGGCGCACGACGGACATTTCGGTGACGATGCGGCCCTTGTCGTCGGCGAAATAGACGAGGCCGATGCGGCCGGGCTTGGGCACCAGGCCGGTGACCTGCAGGCTCAGCCACTCGGCGGCTCCCGGACCCTCGAGGTTGAAGCGCGAAAAGCCCGGCAGGTCCAAAATGCCGGCGGCGTCGCGCACTGCGAGGCACTCTTCGCGAACGCGATGCTGCCATGGCCCGTCGCGACGGAAGGTCAGCGTGGCTTCCTCGGAGATGTCGTCGCCGTCCTGCGCGTACCACGTGGCGCGCTCCCAGCCATTATAGGCATCGAAGCGGCCACCGAACGCCTTGATGCGGTCGTGAATCGGCGACAGCTTGCGGTCGCGGCCCTCCGGCCAGGCATGGCGCGGAAACTGGATGGCGTATTCGTTGCCGTAGATCTCCATGCCCTTGGCGACGCAGTAGTCCGGCTCGGACGCAAAGGAGGTGAAGCGGCGCGGATCGCACGACCACATGTCCCATTCGGTCTGGCCTTGCGTCACCCATTCGGCCAGCACCTTGCCGGCGCCGCCGCCCTGGGCGATGCCGAAGGTAAAGACGCAGGCCTCGAAGGCATTGGGGACGCCCGGCATCGGGCCGATCAGCGGATTGCCATCCGGCGTGTAGGGAATCGGGCCGTTGATGACCTTGGACAGGCCTGCCGTGCCCAGGATCGGCACGCGGGCGACGGCATCGGCGAGATAATGTTCCAGCCGGTCGAGATCGTCGGGGAACAGCTGGAAGGAAAAGTCTTCCGGCATCGGATCGTTATGGGTCGCCCAATGCGCGCGGCAATTGCGCTCATAGGGGCCGAGATTCATGCCGTTCTTTTCCTGACGCAGGTAGTAGGAGGTGTCGACATCGCGCAGCAGCGGCAGTTTCTTGCCCTGTTCCCTGGACCATGCGGCCAGTTCGGGAATCTCCTCGAACAAGATGTACTGATGGCTCATCACCATCATCGGCACGTCGCGGCCGAACATCCGGCCGACTTCGGCGGCGCGGTAGCCGGCGGCATTGACGACGATCTCGCAGCGGATCTCGCCTTGCGCGGTTTCGACCACCCATTCACCGTTCTCGCGGCGCACTCCGGTGACCGGGCAGAAGCGGATGATTCTGGCGCCCATGTCGCGCGCGCCCTTGGCCAATGCCTGGGTGAGCTGCGCCGGATCGATGTCGCCGTCGCTTGGGTCGTAGAGCGCGCCTTGCAGGTCGTGCGTCTCGATGAAGGGATAGCGGCGCTTGATCTCGTCGACGCCGACGACGTCTATGTCCATGCCCTGATAGCGGCCCATGCCCTTGGCGCGCTGGAATTCCTGCATGCGCTCGACCGAGTGGGCGAGCCGCAGCGAGCCGGTGACGTGATAGTTCATGGGATAGTCGACCGCTTCGGCCAGGCCGCGATAGAGCTCGGTCGAATAGCGCTGCATGTTCATCAGCGACCAGGACGAGGAGAAGGTCGGCACATTGCCGGCGGCATGCCAGGTCGAGCCGGAGGTCAGTTCGTTCTTTTCCAGAAGCACGCAGTCGGTCCAGCCCGCCTTGGCGAGATGATAGAGCGAGGACGCGCCGACGGCACCGCCTCCGATGATCACCACGCGCGCCGTGCTCGGTAAACCGGCCATGTTCTTCTCCCGTACCTTCAGCGCGCTGCGCTTCTATTTTTGTTTTGATGCATGTCGTTGTCCCAAAGCCGCCGCACGCTTTGGGCGACATGCACTCAATAAACCGGCGGCGAAACCACCCAGATGACAACCGCCGGATCGGCACCCGGATTGCGCCAGCGGAAAGGCTTGCCCTCGAAGCGAAAGGAGTCGCCTTCGCCGAGCCGATGCCAGATGCCGGCAATTTCGATGTCGAACGTTCCGGATGCGACGTATCCGGCCTCCTCGGTGGGCCGGAGCGCCTCGATCTTCAGCTCCGCGCCCGGTGCGAAGACCGAACGCAGCATCTCGAAGCTACCGCCGAGATCAGGCGACAGAAGCTCCTCCACCAGTCCGGATTCGCTTGTGCCAAGCGTGCGCCGGCTGCCGGCGCGCACGACCACGCCGCGCTCGCTCTCAACAGGCACGTCATGGCTGAAGAACAGGCTGACCGGCACGCCGAACAGTTCGGCGAAGGCTCTGAGGTCGCTGAGCGATGGCGCCGAGAGGCCGCGCTCGACCTGGCTGACCCAGCCGACCGAGCGGCCGAGCTTCAGGCCGATCTCCGCAAGCGTCAGCCCACGCGCCTTGCGCAGCGCCCTGATATCGCCGGCCAGCACGCGTTCGTCAGGCCCCTGCAATGTTCTCGCGGTAGGTGAAGGCAAAACGCTCACTTCATGAAAAAGAACGGTCAAATTTCATGAGAAATCAAGCTCATGAAAAAATCAAGTAGATTTTCACAGATGCTCAAGATTTGCTTGCACGATTTTGGTGGTTCATGCAAAGGCTCGGCCGCGAGCGGCGAGTGGGGACGTCCGAGCGAGACAAAGGGTAAGGGACGGCCCATGCTGGAGAATAACCCCGGAATCGCGGGTGATGCCGAGATCGTCGACGAAGCGATCCTGTCGCGCCGCTCGGTGCGGGCATTCCTGCCCGACATGGTCGATGACGATACCATCCGAGACATTCTGTCGGTTGCGGCCCGGGCTCCATCGGGCACCAACATGCAGCCATGGCGGGTCTACGTCACCAAGGGCGAGACCAAGCAGCGGATCACCGACGCCATTCTCAATTCCGGCATTCGCGCCGAAAAGGCCGACTGGGACGAATACCGCTACTATCCCACCCAGTTCTTCGAGCCCTATCTGACCCGCCGGCGCGCCAACGGGTTTGGCCTCTATGGGGCGCTCGGCATCGGCCGCAGGGAGGTCGACAAGATGCGTGCCCAGCACGACCGCAACTTCGTCTTCTTCGACGCGCCGGTCGGCATGATCTTCACCATCGACCGCCGGCTCAACCAGGGTTCATGGATCGACTACGGCATGTTCCTGCAGAACATCATGGTCGCGGCGCGGGGCAGAGGCCTGCACACGTGCCCGCAAGCCGCATTCGCGCCCTATCACCGGCAGATCAGGCCGGTGCTCAACATTCCCGACGAGGAGATCGTCGTCTGCGGCATGGCGCTTGGCCATGAGGACATTTCCAAGCCCGAAAACGCCTTCCGCACCGACCGCGTGCCGTTGGAAGAGTGGGTGTCGTTCAGCGAGTAGAACGGCTACGCACGGAACCGGCGACGTCAACTATTCCGTATTCATCTGCATGCCGTGACCGCTGACATGGGCGCCGTCGCGTGGCGTCAGCTTGAGATAGGCCAGCAGCGCGCAGAGCGTGATGACACCCTCGATCACGAACAGGATCCGGAAGTCCCTGGCCATGGCCGGACCACCTCCGGCCAGGAAAGACAGCGTCGCGGCCGCCAGGCCGACGCTGATCGCGACCGCAAGTTGCCACAGTATGTAGTAGAGCGCGCTGAAGCGGGCGAGCTGTTCGGGCGCGATGTCGGAATAGGCGAGGTTGCCGGTCGAGGCCCACTGCATCGAGCGGAAGACGCCGAAGACGAAGATGTAGGTGAGCGTGATCCAGACCGGCGTCGTCGCCTGCATCAGGGCAAAGCCGGCCACCAGACAGGCAACGATGGGCGTGTTGAAGACCAGCACGCGGCGAAAGCCGAAGCGGTTGAGAATGCGCGGCATGAACAGACGCATCACCAGCGATCCGATGGCCGCCACGAAGGTGAGCGATCCCGCCTGCACCGCGCTCATGCCGAAGCCGAGCTGGAACATCAGCGGCAGCAGGAAGACGACGGAGCTGAGGCCGATCGTGTCCAGCCCGCCGCCGGTGAGGAAGGAGATGCGAAAGGTGCGGATGCGCAAGAGCTTGAGGTCAAGCAGGGGATTGCGGGCGCGCAGGCAGTAGAACGAGGCGGCCGTCAGGATGAGGATCGCAAGCGCAAGCTCAGCCGCGATCATGCCGCCAGCCGCGTCCTTCGCGGCGAGCGAGTCCATGCCGAAGACCAGCAGCACCATGCCGCTGCCGACCAGCAGGAAGCCCGGAAAATCGAACGGCGTGCGCACCGGCTTGCTCATCGTCGGAAACAGCGAGGCGGCAAGCACCGCCGCTGTCAGCGCGAAGGGCACATTGATGAAGAAGATCCAGCGCCAGGAGATGTAGGTGGTCAGCGCGCCGCCGACGAGCGGGCCGACCAACGGCCCGGACTGACCGGCCAGCGAGATGTACATGTTGATCTTGAGCGTGCGGCTGCGCGGAAAGGTCGACAGAATGACGACCTGGCCGAGTGTGCCCATCAGCGCGCCGCCGAAGCCTTGCAGCGCGCGGGCGCCGACCAGCATCCAGATATTGTCGGACAGCCCGCACAGGGCCGACGAGGTGGCGAACACCAGCAAGGCGAAACAGTAGACGTTGCGCAGGCCAAAGCGGTCGGCGGCCCAGCCGCCAAGCGGCATCGAGATGATCAGGCTGGCGACATAGACGGTGATCAAGAGGCCGAGCTGGCTGGGCGGGCGGCCGAGACTTTCGCTAATACCCGGCAGCGCCGTCACCACGACATTCTGGTCGAGGCTGGTCATGAAGACGCCGCAGGCAACCGTCAGCGGCAGCAGGAACATGGCTCTGGCCGACACATCGGCGCGATCCGTGGCGCCGGCGGATATTTCTGCAGTCATGGAGATGTTCGAACCAAACGAAAGTGCCGACGCTGAGACGGGATTTATCCCTTGGGCCGGCTAGACGGCCACGCTTTGCCACCATGGTCGTCCGCGGCGGAATTCTCTAGCGGCAGAACCGGTTGGCCTTGATGCCAGAAGCAGAGGCGAAGCGACCATCCGGCCGCGCCACCTCGAGCAATTCACCTTTTCAGGGAAGCGGCGAATCGCTCGAACTCCTTGTTTGACGCAATTCCCCAGGGAAAGCGCCAAGCGCTTTTCCCGGGAAAACTGTTTCACACTTTTCCTGGAATTGCTCTATTGCACCTCGTAGCCGACTTCCTCGCTGGCATGGCAGAGCGCCTTCCAGAACGAGCGGGCGAAGGAGCGAAACACATAGATGTCGAACTGGTCGGCGCCGGTGCGCTGGATCTGGGCGAAGACGTCGTGATGGGTGGTCGAGCGGCCGGCGCCAACCGGGAAGGCCGGCAGCGCGAAGTCGATGGCGAAGAACTTCGCCAACACCCACTCGGCCTTCGGCCCGGCAATGCGAATGGCGGTGCGGCCATGCGAAAGATCGGTCACCGTTCCGATGGCCGGGGTCACCACCTTGGCGAATGCCGCGGCCAGTCCTTCGGCTTCGTCGGCGACGGTGAATTTTCCCGGCGCGAAGCCGAACACTGACTTCACGCCGTCGCTCAAGCCACCGCCGGCACCATCGGGCAGCGCAAGCCCGGTGACGGTGCGAATGCCGGCGATCAGCTTCTTCTCCTCGCCCGGCCAGGCGGCGAGTTGCACGATCGAGCCTGGCCGCGTCTCGGTCAGGATGATCTCGACGCCATGCTCGAAATTGCCGTGCGAGCCGACGTGAAACTCAGGCTCGAGGGGGGATTGGCGCTCAACCATGCATGCGGGTCCCTTCCGGATCGAAGAAGTGGTTGGAGACGATCTCGACCGGCCCGAAGCGGTTGCGCAAGGGATCGGAGACGTGGGCGCGCGTGCCGCGCCGCGCCTTGCCGCCCTTGACCAGCGCCAGCGCGATATGCTTGCCGAGCGCCGGCGAATAGCAGCAAGCGGTGATGTGGCCGATGGAGCCGTGCGGATTGGCCTCGTCAATCTCCTCGACGATGTGCGCGCCGCCGTTGAGCGGCCGGTTGTCGAGTGCGATCAGGCCGACCAGCTCCAGGCGGTCAGATGCGATCAAGCCTTCGCGGTCCATCATCGCCGAACCGATGAACGGCTTCTTCTTCGACAGCATCCAGTCGAGATGCAGGTCGCGCGCCGTGGTGCGGCCGTCGATCTCGGCGCCGGTGACATGGCCCTTCTCGATGCGCATCGTGCCCAGCGCCTCGAGCCCGTAAGTAACCAGCCCGAACGGCTTGCCTGCCTCGATCAGCGCCTCCCAGACATGGGTGCCATGGCCGGCGCCGGAATAAACCTCGAACGCCATTTCGCCGGAGAAGGAGAGCCGGCAGATCATCACCGGCACGTCAGCTATTTCGCCGCGCACGATGCCCATGAAGGGCAAGGTGGCATTGTCGACTGCCGTGCCGGTGACACAAGAGGCGAGGATCTGCCTGGCCTTCGGCCCTCCAATCGCGGCGCCCGCCCATTCGTCGGTCACCGAGGTGACGTGGACTTTCAGCTCCGGCCAGATGACGTCGAGGAAATATTCCAGGTGCTGCATCACCTTGCCGGCATTGGCCGTGGTGGTGGTCATCAGGAAATCCTGCTCGCCCAGCCGCCAGGTGGTGCCGTCGTCGAAGGCGAAGCCGTCCTCGCGCAGCATCAGCCCGTAGCGCGCCTTGCCGACGGCGAGTGTCGAAAACATGTTGGTGTAGACGCGGTCGAGGAATACCGCGGCATCGGGGCCCTGTACGGCAATCTTGCCCAATGTGGAGACGTCGACGATGCCGGCGCTCTCGCGCGTCGCCTTGGCCTCGCGGACATAGGCCTGCTCGACCGTTTCGCCTGAAAGCCCGTAGATCATCGGCCGGTACCAGAGACCAGCGGAATACATGGTTGCGCCATGGGCGACATGCCAGTCATGCATCGGCGTCAGCCGCTCGGGCTTCAGGTCGCCGAAGCGCTCCGCCGCCAGCGAGCCGATCGACACCGGTGCAAAAGGCGGCCGGAAGCGCGTCGTGCCGACCTCGGGGATCGGCTTGCCCAGCGCTTCGGCCATGATGGCAAGGCCGGGAACGTTGGAGCTCTTGCCCTGGTCGGTCGCCATGCCAAGCGTGGTGTAGCGCTTCAGATGCTCGACCGAGACGAAGCCTTCGCGGTGCGCCAGGCGGACATCCTCCGCCGTCACGTCGTGCTGGAAATCGACAAAGCTCTTGCCCTTGGCCCTGATCTCGAAGACAGGTGCCGGATCGGGATCTCCGGGTGCGGCTTCGACGGTGGGCAATGCCGTCGGCGTGCCTGTTCCACCGGCGGCGGCAAGGCCGGCGGCGCGCCCTTCGGCGATGGCTTCGGCGGTGGAAAAGCTGCCGGTGAAGGCGCCGGCGCCAATCCACTTCTGCGTCGGCTTCGGCGGCAGGAAGGCTTGCCGCGCGGCATTCCATTCGGCCTTGGCGCCAGCTTGGCTGGCCAGGTGGATGGTGGGCGACCAGCCACCCGACATCAGCAGGCAGTCGGCATGGATGCTTCGTTCATCACCGCTGAGCGCCCCGGTGATCATGTCGAAACGCTGAACCTTGATGCCCGAGAGCGCCCTGCCGCCCTCGGTGGCGACGACAGCATGGCCGGGAAGGATCTCGGCCTCGACTTCCTCGGCCAGCTTGCGCATCTCGGCTGAAAGCTCCGGCCGGACATCGGCGATGGCGACGATCGCCGCGCCGGCCTTCTTCAGAGCAAGGGCGGCGCGATAGGCGCTGTCATTGTTGGTGAACAGCGCGATCCGCTCGCCCGGCAGCACGCCGAACTCATTGGCATAGCGCTCGGCGGCATGCGCCAGCATCACGCCCGGCCTGTCGTTACCCGGGAAGACCAGCGGCCGCTCAAAAGCACCCGTGGCCAAAACAACAGAGTTGGCGCGGATTGCCCAGTAGCGATGGCGCGGTTCACCCTTGCCGGGCTGCTCCTTGTGGTCGCTGACCCGTTCGAGTGCCGCAAGCGTGTTGTTGTCGTAGTAGCCCCAGACCGTGGTGCGCGGCAAAAGCCGGACATTGTCGCGTCCTTCGAGCTGGGCGACGGTGCGCCGCGCCCAGTCGGAGGCCGGCGCGCCATCAATCGTTTCGCCCGACCAGTTGGCCGAGCCGCCGAGACGCGGCTCGAGATCGGCCAGCATGACGCGGGCGCCTTGGTCGGCGGCGGCCTTGGCGGCCATCAGCCCGGCGGGGCCGGAGCCGACCACCAGCACGTCGCAAAAGGCATTCATGCGTTCGTAACGGGCCGGGTCCCGCGCCGATCCGGCGCTGCCGAGACCGGCGGCACGGCGGATGAAATGCTCGCAGACCATCCAGAAGCGTGTGCCTTTGAGCGGACCGACCACCGGTCCCATGAAGGTCTTGTAGTAGAAGCCGGCCGACAGGAGCTTGCCGCCGAGCTGGTTGACGGCGTTGATGTCCCAGGCAAGGGACGGAAAACGGTTCTGGCTGATCGCCACCAGCCCGTCATGGATCTCGACCATGGTCGCCGGGATGTTGGGCTCGCGAACCTCGCCCTTCAACACCGTCACCAGGGCGTTGGGTTCCTCGACACCCGCCGTCAGCAGGCCGCGCGGGCGGTGGTATTTGAACGAGCGCCCGAAAAGGCTGACGCCCTTGGCCAGCAGGGCCGATGCCAGCGTGTCGCCGGCATGGCCGGTATAGGCCACACCGTCGAAGGTGAAGCGGATGGTTTTCAGCCTGTCGACGCGGCCGCCGGTGTCGGTGCGGCGCGGGCTCATGACGTGCCCTCGGCCTTGCGACGCGCGCTCGATGTGTGATCGCCGCGCACGAAGGCGACACTGGAAATCTCATGCGTGAGCGTGTTGCGCACGACCCGCAGATGCGCGCGGCAACCGCCGGAATGCTGCCAGATCTCGTTGTGGTCGCCGGCCGGGTTCAGCCGGTCGTAGACATAGGCGTTCCACGCTTCGAAATTCTGCGAGGCGGGGTCGGGGCGCTCGCGGTTGCCGTCACCCTGATAGGTGAACTCGATGACATCGCGAGGGCCGCAATACGGACAGGTGATCAGCATTGAATTCTATCTTCTTGTTTGACCGTGATCGGTCGGAAAGCCGGTTTTCCACTTTTCGCTAGCGCGGTCTTTCGGTTCCGGACCATGGTCTAATGCAGCCGCGGGTTCGCGCCCTGGCCCTTGTCATCGATGACCAGCCCGCGGTGGAAGCGGTCGAGCGTGAAGGGGGCGTTGAAGTCGTGCGGCTGATCCTTGGCGATGGTCCAGGCAAAGCACCAGCCGGAAGCCGGCGTCGCCTTGAAGCCGCCATAGCACCAGCCGCAGTTGAGATACATGCCGGGAAGGGGGCCGGCGGTGATGATCGGCGAGCCGTCCATCGACATGTCGCAGACGCCGCCCCAGGAGCGCAGCATGCGCACGCGGGCAAGGCCTGGGAACAGCGCCAGCATCTCGCTCATCACTTCGTCGACGATGGGCAGATTGCCGCGCTGGGCGTAGCTGTTGTAGCCGTCGAGGTCGCCGCCATAGACAAGGCCGCCCTTGTCGGACTGCGACATGTAGAAATGGCCCATGCCGAACGTCACGACGGTGTCGATGAAGGGCTTCAGCGATTCCGTGACGAAGGCCTGCAGCACGTGGCTCTCGATCGGCATCGTCTCGATGCCGGCCAGCTGCATGACGCGTCCGGTGCTGCCGGCCACGGCAACCGCTACCTTCTTGGCGCGGATGTCGCCACGCGAGGTTGACACGCCGGTGACGCGGTCGCCATCGCGCAGGAAGCCGGTAACCTCGCAATTCTCGATGATGTCGACGCCGCGCCGGTCGGCGCCGCGCGCATAGCCCCAGGCCACCGCATCGTGGCGGGCTGTGCCGGCGCGCCGTTGCATCAGGCCGCCGATCACCGGGAAGCGTGCGCTGTCGGAGATATCGAGCGCCGGGATCAGATGCTTGATCTGCGCTGGCGTCATCAATTCGGCGTCGACGCCGAGATGGCGCATGGCGTTGCCGCGCCTTGCATAGTCGTCGAACTGGGCCGGCGTGTGCGCCAGGTTCAGGCAGCCGCGCTGCGAGAACATGACGTTGTAGTTGAGCTCGTGCGACAGGTTCTCCCACAGCTTCATCGAGTGTTCGTAGAAGCGGGTGTTCGCGGGCAGCAGATAGTTCGAGCGCACAGCCGTCGTGTTGCGGCCGACATTGCCTGAGCCGAGCCAGCCTTTTTCCAGCACGGCGACATTGGTGATGCCGTGTTCCTTGGCGAGATAGTAAGCGGTCGCCAGCCCATGGCCGCCGCCACCGATGATGATGACATCGTAGGACGCCTTCGGATCCGGCTTGCGCCAGGCCGGCTTCCAGTCCTTGTTTCCCTTGAGCGCGTTCGCGAGCAGCGAAAAGGCCGAGTATTCTGCCATCATTGTCATCCGGTTCGGGCGATGCGGCAGACTATAGGGCAGGCCGCATCCGCAAAGCCAGTATTGCGCCATCGCCTTTCGACTGGCCGACGCCTTTGGCAACGACCCAATGCGACGGCTTGCCCCATGATATGGCCGTCTTTATCAAGGACAGGCTTTCAAACTGCTTTTTGCGCCCGTGAGTCGCCGACAAATCATGCTTTTGAGATTGCTTCGCCTCATTTTGGTTTTCACGCTCGTCGTTTCGGCGTCGCCTTCGTTCGACGCGATGGCGCAAGCGCTGGGCCAGGGCGCCGCCGGATTGATCACCGATCAGCAGAAAGTCATCCAGGGCCTGACAGCCAAGACTGACGATCTCGAGAAGAAAATACAGCAGGACGGTGATGACGATGCCTCACTCGTGGATATCCGTCTGCAACTGGAGGACCTGTCGCGGGCGGCGCTGACCAGTGCACTGGCGTTCCGTTCGCGCCTCACCGACATCAACAATCGCATCGAGGTGCTGGGCCCGCCGCCGGCGGCGGGCCAGCCGCAGGAGCCCGACATTGTGACGGGCGAACGCCAGGCGCTGGCGTCGGAAAAGGCCGAGATCAACGCGGTCGTCGCCGCCGCGCAGAATCTGTCGATCCGCATCAGCGGGCTGATCGACAAGATCGGCAACATGCGCAGCGAGCTGTTCCGCAATCTGCTCACCAAGCGCTATGTGCTGTCCGATGCGCTAAGTCCGCAGGTCTTTTCGGATGCCAGTGACGAGTTCGGCAATTTCTACAAGGCGGTGTCGTCCTGGCTGAGCTTCGCCGTCAAGTTCAAGTTCCAGGCCATCCTCGCGGCAACCTTCGTGGCGCTCGGGCTAGCGCTGGTGCTGCTGGTCGGCGGCCGGCGCCTGTTCGGGCGGGTATTCGAAGCCGACCCCGCCAACGAAGACCCGTCCTATCTCAGCCGCCTGTCGGTGGCCTTCTGGTCGACATTGCTGCCGACCCTGGCAGTCGGCGCCTTTCTCGGCTCGACCATCTTCTTTTTCAATTATTACAATGTGCTGCGCGGCGACATAGGCCTGTTCCTCAATGCGCTGGCGACGGTCATCGGGGTGGTGTTCTGCGTCAACCGGCTGACCAATGCGGCGCTATCGCCGCGGCTGCCGAACTGGCGCCTTATCCCGGTCGAAACGGGGCCCGCGCGCTGGCTGGTTCGCCTGGCTACTGCCATGGCCGTGGTCATCAGCGTCAACACTTTCCTGTCGGTCATCAACGACAAGATGGGCTCGCCGCTGTCGCTGACCATCGCCCGCAGTTTCGTCGCCACAATCATCGTCGGCATCATCCTGATCCTGATGGCGATGCTGCGCCCGTTCAAGGCGCGCGACGGAAGCTGGCGGCCATGGCCGGCATGGCTGCGCTACCTGTCCCTGGCGCTTGGTCTGTTCACCATCATAACGGCGCTGCTCGGCTATATTGGCCTTGCCCTGTTCGTGTCGCTGCAGGTCGTGGTTACCGGCACCGCCCTGATCACCGCCTATATCGGCTTCCTGTCAGCGCGGGCGATCGGCGAGGAGGGCGCTTTCGCCAACACCTCGGTCGGGCGGTGGCTGTCGGCCAATTCCAGCTACGAGGATACGGCACTCGACCAGCTCGGCCTCGTCGTCAGCGTCGCCATCAATCTGATGATCGTGCTTGTGTTCCTGCCGCTGATCCTGCTGATGTGGGGGTTCCAGCCAGGCGACATCCAGGCGTGGGCCTACAAGCTGGCAACCGGGATCAATATCGGGTCGGTGACGATTTCGGTCACCGGCATCCTCTCCGGCATCGTCGTCTTCATCATCGGCTATTTCCTGACGCGCTGGTTCCAGGGCTGGCTCGACGGGTCGGTGATGGCGCGCGGCAAGGTCGATACCGGGGTGCGCAACTCTATCCGGCTGGCGGTCGGCTATGCCGGCGTTGCCCTTGCGGCGCTCGTCGGTATCTCAGCCGCTGGCATCGATCTCTCCAGCCTCGCGCTGGTCGCCGGTGCTCTCTCCCTCGGTATCGGCTTTGGCCTGCAGAATGTGGTGTCCAATTTCGTCTCCGGCCTGATCCTGCTGGCCGAGCGGCCATTCAAGGTCGGTGACTGGATCGTCGCCGGCGATGTCAGCGGCACGGTCAAGAAGATCAGCGTGCGCGCGACCGAGATCGAGACCTTCCAGCGTCAGTCGGTGATCCTGCCCAATTCGAACCTGATCAACAATTCCGTCGGCAACTGGACGCATCGCAACAAGCTCGGCCGCATCGACATCAAGGTCGGTGTCGCCTACGGCAGCGACGTCAAGCAGGTCCATGCCATCCTGCTGGAGATCGCGCGCAATCATCCGCTGGTGCTGAAGAACCCCGAACCCTTCGTGCTGTTTTCCAATTTTGGCGCGGCCGCGCTCGAATTCGAAATCAGGGTTTTCCTGGCCGACGTGATGAACGGCAACATCGTGCAGAACGACGTCCGCTTCGCCGTCCTCGAAAAATTCAACGACGAGCACATCGAAATTCCCTCGACGCCGCGCGCCGTCGTCGAGATCAAGAAGCCCAAGGCCTGGCCGATCGACGACGACAAGATCGAGGCCGACTTCGCTGAACAGGAACAGGTGAAGGCCGAAGCCGAGGCGGAGAAGAAGCGGCTGGCCAAGACCGGGCGCAAGGTTCGTAAACCGGATCCCGACTAGGCTTCTGTTCCTTTGTCAGCTGTTCGCGATCAGCGCGGACTATGTGCTGCGAAGATCGGTCTCGCCGGGCCTTGACCGGCATTGGAGGATGCCAAAGCCGATTGCGGCATGAACGCGGCATTCAGTTGCGGTTCAGCTTCCATCTCATATAAGCTCCTATGCAAAGGCGAAAATGCCTTGCGAAATGCAACAGAGGCGGTGGGAACACCGATATTGCAACATGTGGAAGTCTCTCGTCGCTGCCGTCGCCCTGGTCGCTGCCATCGGCTCGGCCAATGCCGCGAGCGCGGTCAACAAGGACGCCGAGACCCGCACGCTGGTCGTGACGGAGGGCGGCAGCAAGACCGACCTTGCGCTGGCCGCCGGTGAAACCGTCGAGTTCTGCGCCAATGGCTGCTTCGTCACCTTGCCCAACGGCGACCTTGAAGCCCTGACCGGCTCTGAAACGGTCGAGATCTCGGGCGGCGTCGCCCGCATCAAGTAAGTCTCGACGGTACGACAGGGAAGGCCGGGCATTCGCTCGGCCTTTTATCGTTTCCGGTAGCAGTTGTTTAACAATGACGCCGGAAATACAGCCGCGGCAGCCGCCTGCAACCGGACGTTTTAACGTTCGCTACGCCATCCCCCGCTATACCAGCTTTCAAGACGCCGAAACGCGGCGCGCAACGAGATTCCGGTTTCCCGGATCATACGCTGGCAGGGCAGGACGGACATGGATGCGCGCTCGGACAGGAACGCAATACCGCTTGCGGTCGATCTCGACGGCACGCTGATCGCGACCGACCTGTTGTGGGAAGGACTGTTCATCCTTCTCAAGAAGAACCCGCTCTATATCTTCCTCGTACCTTTCTGGGTCGCTAGCGGACCGGCGCGGCTGAAGCAGGCGATCGCCCAACGCATCGACATCGACCCGGCGTCGCTGCCCTATCGCGAGCCGCTACTCGACCGCATTCGTGCTGAGCACGCCGAAGGCCGCAGGATCGTGCTGGCGACCGGCACGCCACGCAAGTTCGCCGACGCCATCGCGAACCATCTCGGCATTTTCGACCGGGTGCTGGCAACCGACGGTCTCGACAATCTCACTTCGGGCATGAAGCGCGCCTCGCTGATCGCGGCGTATGGCGACGGCGGTTTCGACTATGCCGGCAACAGCCGCCACGACCTCCAGGTCTTCGATGCCGCGCGCGCGGCGATCGTCGTGGCGCCCGACCGTCATGCCGCTCGCTGGCAGGCGGCACACGGCGCCGAGACCATGCCGGCGCCGAAGCCGACATTGCGGACCATCGTCAAGATGCTGCGCGTCCATCAGTGGCTGAAGAACTCGCTGATCGCGGTGCCGATGGTGCTCTCGCACGAATATTTCAACTCCAACATGATCTGGGAATGCCTGCTGGCGTTCATCTCGTTCAGCGCGGTGGCGTCGGCCATCTATATCCTCAACGATTTCTTCGACCTCGCGCTCGACCGCAAGCACGTCACCAAGCGCAACAGGCCGTTTGCGAGCGGCGCCCTGTCGATCCCGTTCGGCCTTGGCTCGATCGTCGTGCTTCTGGTGATCGGCATCGGCACCGGGCTGCTTTTGCCGGTGGAATTCCTGGCTGTGCTCGGCGGCTACATGGTCGTCACGACGGCCTATTCGCTGTCGTTCAAGCGCATGCTGCTGGTCGACGTGCTGACGCTCGCCGGCCTCTATACGATCCGCGTCCTGGCGGGTGCGGCCGCGACCGGCGTCGACGTCTCGTTCTGGCTGCTTGCCTTCTCTATCTTCTTCTTCCTCTCGCTGGCGCTGGTGAAGCGCTTTGTCGAATTGCGCACCACCGCCATTCCGCCAGGCGAGCGCATTGCCGGCCGCGGCTATCGCACCGAGGACCAGGAGATCGTCGCCCAGGCCGGCATGGCCTCGGCCTTCTCCTCGGCGCTGGTTCTGGCGCTCTACATGGACAGTGTTTCGGTGCGCGAGCTTTATCCGCATCCGTGGCTGATCTGGCCGCTGGCGCCGATCGTGCTCTATCTCACCATGCGCGTCTGGATCCTCGCCCGCCGCGACGAGATGCATGACGACCCGGTCGTCTTCATCATCCGTGACTGGCGCAGCCAGATCGTCGTGCTGATCGGCGCTGTGCTGCTGGTCATCGGGGGCTGGTAGGCATGGCTGGCGAACGGCTCCAGAGTTTTGGCCTTGCCACACCGCCAGCGCCACGAGCGATCGGCGCCGAGGATGGCATTGCGCTGCTGAGGGCAGGCCAGGCCAAGCCGGCGTCGCTGCTGGCCTATGGCAATGGGCGCTCCTACGGCGATTCCTGCCAGAACGAGGCCGGCACGGTCGTCGACATGCGGCCGTTGAACCGTATCGGAGCCTTCAACGCCGAGACGGGTCTTCTCGAGGCGGACGCCGGAGTGCTCCTGTCCGAGATTATCGCCCATGCCGCGCCTTACGGCTTCTTCCCGGCGGTTCTTCCGGGCACGCAATTCGTCACGCTCGGCGGCGCCATCGCCAATGACGTCCATGGCAAGAACCATCATCGGCGCGGCACTTTCGGCTGCCATGTCGAGACCTTCACGCTGCTACGGTCCGATGGAAAGACCCATCGCTGCTCGGTGACAGACAATCCACGGCTGTTTCGGGCGACGATCGGCGGCATGGGACTGACCGGCCTCATCCTGTCAGCCTCTATCCGGTTGATGCGTGTTCCTTCACTCGACATCGTCGAGAAGGCGACGCCGTTTCGCGACCTTGGCGAATTCTTCGGCCTGGCCGAGGCCGCCGATCAGGCCAATGAATATGCGGTCGCCTGGATCGACCAGCTTGCCGGCGGCCGCAACAGCGGCCGTGGGTTGCTGTTCACCGGCAATCATGCCGAGCACGGCTCGCATGCCGCCTCGCGTGCCGGCGGCAATCTCTCGATACCGGTCCAGCCGCCGTTCAATGTACTCAATCGGCCGTTCCTGACCGCATTCAACGCCGCCTACCGTTGGAAGAAGGGGCGGTCGACGGCGCCGCGCCAGGTCGGTTATCACAGTTTCTTCTTTCCGCTTGACGGCGTGCGCGACTGGAACCGGCTTTACGGGCCGAAAGGGCTTTTCCAGCACCAGAGCGTGATACCGGAAGCGGCCGCGCGCACCGTCGTGCCGGCGCTTCTCGCTGCCGCCAGGCGAGCCGGGCAGGGGTCGTTCCTCACCGTGCTGAAACGCTTCGGCAGCGTCCGCTCGCCGGCGCTGCTTTCATTCCCGCGTCCCGGATACACACTGACGCTTGATTTCCCCAACAGGGGAGCGGCGACGCTGGCCTTGCTGCGGGAACTCGACCGCATCACGGTCGAGGCCGGCGGCGCGGTCAATCCCTACAAGGACGCCCGCATGGGCGCCGATATCTTCGCTTCGTCCTTTCCGGAATGGCCACGGCTGGAGGCGCTTCGCGATCCAGCCTTCATGTCAAGCTTCTGGGCGCGGACGGCAAAGAAGCTCGACACGCGGCGTGGTGCTGTCGAAGCAGCGGAATAGATAGAATTTGAAATAATCTTGGTTAGCGTATTGATAATCCTGCCGTTCACTCAAAACAGTCTTTTGACTTCACGAAATATTTGCGGGTTTGTAATAGGAAGCGTGAAGGGGTGGCTTGGAAAACATGAAATACATCGTCTTCATTCTCTTTACGGTCATGACCAATGCCGCAGCGCAGCTGATGCTGAAGCAAGGCATGATGTCGCTCGGGCCGATCTCGTTCGAGGGCGTCAACCCGCTCATCAAGCTGTTGCAGATCGTCTTCAGCCCCTGGGTGTTCCTTGGCCTGTGCACCTTCGTCATCTCAATGGCCTCGCACCTCTATGTACTGTCCAAGGTTGAGCTTTCCTTCGCCTATCCGTTCCTCAGCCTCGCCTATGTCGCCGTCGCCATCTTCGCCTATTTCGTCTTCCGCGAGGATCTCAATGGCTGGCGTATCGCCGGCATCGCCTGCATCTGCGTCGGCACGGTGCTGATCGCGCAAAGTGGCCGCGGGCATGACGAGGAAACGGCTTCCCTTTCGTCCGACAAGATTCACAGCGAGACCGTTCGATGAGACATGTGATTTTCGGCGGCGACGGTTTCGTCGGCCGCCACCTTGCCCCGAAGCTTGTGGCCGATGGTGAGGAGGTTGTTGTCGCCGACATCGTCAAGAGCGACCTGCCGCACTACCGCGCCGTCCGTTTCGTCCAGTGCGACGTGACCGAGGCTGCCTCGGTGGCCTGTGTCGGCATCAAGCCGGACGACATGGTCTACAATTTGTCGGCCAAGATGCTGTCGCCGATCCAGGTGCGCGCCAAGCGGCATGATTTCTTCTTTCCGGTCAATTTCCACGGCACCGAGCACATCATGCAGGCCATGGACAGAGCCGGCGCATCCAAGCTCGTCCACTATACGACCGACATGATCTACGGCCATACGGTCACCCAGCCGATGACCGAAGAGCACCCGATCGCGCCGCTTGGCGAGTATGGCTGGTCGAAGCAGAAGACCGAGGAACTGGCCGCCGAATGGCGCAAGCGCGGCATGTCGATCTCGCTGTTTCGCCCGCGCCTGATCATCGGCCCCGGCCGGCTCGGCATTCTCGAAAAACTGTTCAAGCTGATCGACTGGAATCTGCCCGTGCCGATGATCGGCTCGGGCAGGAACCCCTACCAGTTCATTTCTGTTTTCGATTGTGCGGAAGCTGCCCGCGCGGCCTGGAAGGCCGGCGTGCCCAACGAAGCCTATAATCTGGGCTCGCTCAACCCGCCGCCGGTGAAGAAATTGCTCGGCGACCTGATCCGGCATGCCGGCTCGAAGTCGATCCTGCTGCCTACGCCAGGCTGGGCGGTCAAGCGCACGCTCGACCTGCTCGACCTCATGAACATGCCGATCATGGACCCGGAGCAATATCTGATCGCCGACGAGGAGTGCGTGCTCGACGTGTCCAAGGCCGAACGCCAACTCGGCTGGGTGCCGCAGTATCGCGACGAGGACATGCTGATCGCCGCCTACAGCGAGTACCGCGCCAAGAAGGCCGGCCACGCCGTCGCCGCCAAACATGTGCCCGCCGAATAGCGGGCTCGCGAAACAGCTTTCGTTGCGCACGATCCTGCTCGTGCGCGCAGACAGGAGATTGAAATGACCGTCATGGCCAAGCCCGAGCAGACGAATGCGCGCACCATGGTCAGCGCGCCGGCGCTGTCGCCCGCCACCATCGCCAAGCCCGACCTGATCAGCGTCGAGCAGGCCAAGTCGATGGATGTCGCCCGCATGACCGACCTGTTCAAGGCGCATCTCAATCCTGGCCAGCTGCATTTCATGAAGCTGCTCGGCTTCCACAAGATCAAGATCGAGCGCGCCGAAGGCATGTTCTACATCGACCAGAATGGTCGCAAGATCCTCGACTTCTTCGGCGGTTTCGGTTCGCTGGCCTTCGGCCACAACCATCCGCGTATCCTGGAAGCGCGGAAAAAATTCCAGGAGGAGAAGCGGCAGGAAATTGCCATCGCCTTCATGTCGCAATATGCGGCGGCACTTGCGCACAACATTGCCAAATGCTCGCCGGGAGATCTCGACATGGTGTTCCTCGGTTCGTCCGGCTCCGAGGCCATGGAAGCCGCGGTGAAGCTCGCCGAGCGCGCCGCCGGCCCGAAGCGGCCGAAAATCGTCTATGCCGAGAATTCCTTCCACGGCAAGACCAAGGGCGTGCTGGGCATTACCGACGGCCAGCTCTATCGCGCCGACTTCAAGATGGCGGAGAATACGGTCCGTATTCCCTTTGCCGACATCGAAGCGGTCGAGCGCCTGTTCCGCTCCGACCCCGAGGTCGGCGTCATCGTGCTTGAAACCATCCAGGGCGGCGGCGGCATCATCCAGGCGCCTGCCGAATACTGGCAGAAGCTGCGCGCGCTGTGCGACCAGTATGGCGTGCTGTGGGTCGCCGACGAAGTGCAGTGCGGCTATGGCCGCTCGGGCCGCTTCTATGCCTTCGAGCATTACGGCGTCATTCCCGATGTGACGGCGCTGGCCAAGTCGCTTGGCGGTGGCAAGGCGGCGGTCGGCGCGATGATCGCCCGGCGCGAGGTCTACATGAAGGCCTATGGCACGCCGAAGACGGCGATGATCCATGCGATGGCGACCTTCGGCGGCATGGGCGAGGCCTGTGTCACCTCGATCGAGGCGCTCAACGTGCTCTATGACGAAGGGCTGATCGACAACGCCGCCGTCACTGGCGACTATCTGCTGCAGCGGCTGCAGGCGCTGAAGGACAAGTACCCGAAGATCATCAAGGATGTGCGCGGCAAGGGCCTCATGGTCGGCCTGGAGTTCCACGATTTCTCGCAGACCTTGCCGATGGTGCTGCGCCCGATCGTCAGCGTGCTCGACGACAAGCTGAAGGGCTCCCTGTCCGGCTTCGTCGGCGCGCTGCTCTTGCGCGACTATGACGTGCTCGTCGCCTTCACCGAATACAACCGCAACGTCATCCGGCTCGAGCCGCCGCTGATCTGCCAGCGCGAGCATGTCGATCGCTTCGTCGATGCCTTCGACAGCCTGCTGTCGCGCGGCATCGTGTCGATCGTGAAGGATTTCGTCAAAAGCCAAGTCCGCTAAATAGAAGTTCGCTGAGCAATGCTGACCAGGTCTCCCGCCGCGAAAAACCCGCTCGACCGGCTCACCGATGCCGGTCTGGCGTGGGGCGAGGGGACTTATGCGCGGCTGGCCGCGCCGATCGGCGCGGCGGCGTTCGCGCTCTATATTCTTTTGACGGCGTTTACGGCATGGGTGATGCCGGACGCCAACTGGGACATGCTGCCCTATCTCGCTGTCGCCGAGGAGGGTACCTATCCCGATGCGCAGGCGCTGCATGACTACGCCTACAACACCGTCAAATCAGGTGTTTCTGCAGGCGACTATAAAACCCTGACTGATGATGGTGGCGGGTTCCGCAGCCACATGACGGACAATGCCGCCGACTTCCGCTCACTGCTTGGCATGTACCGGATCAAGTTCCTCTACGCCGAGATCCTGTCGACGATGAGTTCGGTGATGTCGCCGGTCGAGGCGATGCGGCTCGTCTCCGTGTTCTCCGTCCTGCTGTTCGGCGCGATCGCATTGCTCTGGCTGCGCTCGCAGAAGGCATTGGCGTTGGCGCCTGTGGTTGGCGCTGTGCTGATCATGGCCGATTTCGGCGATGCGGCGCGTGCCTCGACGCCCGACCTGTTGTGTTCGGCGCTGTTTCTCGGCGGGCTCTACGCCTATGTCCGGGGCCGCGAGGTGGCGACCGCGGTCCTGCTCTTCCTCGCCTTCATGGCGCGGCCGGACACTATTATTTTTCTTGCCGTTTTCGCGGTGCTGCTGGTCGCATTCCGGCAGAAGGCATGGGGCGCGCTGGCCGGCTTTGCCGCTTCCTTCGTCGCCTACTTCGCCATCTCGCACTGGGCCCATCATCCCGGCTGGTGGCCGCATTTGTGGTTCTCCAGCATCGAGCAGCATTACAACATGGACGGGTTCGAGCCGCCATTCTCGGTCACCGCCTATCTCCGGGCGTTTGCCACGTCGCTGCTGCGCGCCGTCAGCCTGAACAGCTGGGTCGGCGTGTCGGTGCTGGCACTGGCCGGCTGGTATGCGGCCGGCCGCGCCGGCTTCCGCCTCGACCGTCGTGCCGGCATCCTGTTTGCGGCGCTGGTGCTCGGCGCGCTGGCGAAGTTCGCTGTCTTCCCGATCCACGACACGCGCATCTATTTCCCGCATCTGATCCCGCCATTCCTGCTGCTGGCGACGCCGCTGATGGCACTGTGGGCGACAGTGGCCCGTGGCCAGCAGCGCGCCGCCTTGCACGTCAATCCTGGAGACAAGTCATGAGTTCTTTATCCAGCCTGGCGCGCATTGCCCTGTCGCTTGGTCTTCCCGAGGGCGTACTCGATCGTGGACCGTCGCTGCGCGGGACAAAGTTCCTGGCCAAGGCAGCGCTGAAGGCGCGCCTCAATGGGGCGGGACGGCCGTTCCAGATGGTCAATGTCGGGGCCTGCGACGGTGCGCTGTTCGATGACGTCACGCCATGGCTGCACCGGATTGCTGGCGCTCGCGCCGTGCTGGTCGAGCCTATCCCCTACAATCAGAAACGGCTGCGCGCCAACTATCCGGACACGAGCCGGTTTATCATCGAGCCGGTGGCTGTCACCAAGACGAAGGGGACGATCACCGTTCATACCTTCGATGCCGCCGCGCTCGAGGCGGGTACGCTGCCCATCGAGTTCATAGGCTGCTCGTCGGTCACCGACACCAATCTGATGTCGGGCAAGAATGCCTGGGGCGAGGCCGACGCGAACTTCAACAAGTTCGCACCGCATCTCAGGGATATCGAGGTGCCATCCGAGACCTTGCAGACGCTTCTCGACCGCAACGGCATCACCCATATCGACGCCTTCCTCGTCGATTGCGAAGGGGCGGACTGGATCGTCTTCGAGCAGCTCGACCTCAAGCGCTACCGTCCAGGCATGATCAAGGTCGAGGTCGGCGCGCTGCCGGCAGCGGAGATCGGCCAGGTCGTGGTCAAGATGAAGACCGCGGGCTACCAGGTCGGCTTCCAGGCCGAGGACATCTGGGCCTTCGCCTGACAAGCAGCGATTTTTCCGGATCCATATCGGGTCGCGCCGCACCTGCGGCGTGTCGCAAACAGGCGGTAGCGTCGTGCCCGTCGCCTGCATATTGTGCGCCGATCAAACGGGCGCCGACGCTGCCCGCAATAGCACTTTGGAGTCGCGGGCAATGGCAGAGTTTCCGAAAAAGGCGAAGGTCGTCATCATTGGCCTGGGCGGCATTGTCGGCGCGTCGATCGCCCATCATCTGATCGAGCGCGGCTGGGACGACATTGTCGGCATCGACAAGTCCGGCATCCCGACCGACATCGGCTCGACGGCGCACGCCTCCGACTTCTGCTACACGACCAGCCACGATTTCCTGTCCTGCTGGACGACGCTCTATTCCATCGATTTCTACGAGAAGATGGGCCATTACGCCCGCATCGGTGGTCTCGAAGTGGCTCGCGTAGGTGACGACAGCCGCATGGAAGAAATCAAGCGCAAGATCGCCTCGGCGAAGGCCTTCGGCACCCGCGCGCGCCTGATCGAACCAGCCGAGATCAAGGAAAAATTTCCGCTGATCGAACAGGACATGGTGCAGGGCGGCCTGTGGGATCCCGACGCCGGCCTCGTCATCCCGCGCTCGCAGACCGTTGCCGGCAAGCTGGTCGACCAGGCGGAAGCCTCCGGCAAGCTGAAGTCCTTCGCCAACACGCCGGCGAGGTCACTCGTCGTCAAGGACGGCCGCATCAGCGCCGTGGTGACCGATCGGGGCACGATCGAGGCCGACTATGTCATCGTCTGCGCCGGCATCTGGGGCCGGCTGATCGCGGAAATGGTCGGCGAGGACCTTCCGGTCATGCCGATCGACCATCCGCTGACTTTCTTCGGGCCCTATAATGAGTTCGCCGGCACCGGCAAGGAGATCGGCTGGCCGCTGCTGCGCGACCAGGGCAACTCGGCCTATATGCGCGACACCGGCGATCCCAAGACCGCCGAGGGCGGCCAGATCGAATGGGGCTACTACGAAGAGACCAACCCGCGTCTCTGCCATCCGCGCGACCTGCTGGAGAAGGACCAGGCGCGGCTTTCGCCGTCGCAGCGCGACCTCGACATGGAACAGATCCTGGCGCCGCTCGAGCGCGCCATGGAGCTGACGCCGATCCTGGGCGAACTCGGCTACAACGAAAGCCATTCCTTCAACGGCCTGCTGCAAGTGACGGCGGATGGCGGCCCGTCGATGGGCGAGAGCCAGAAGGTGAGGGGCCTGTGGTATGCCGTCGCCATCTGGGTCAAGGACGGCCCCGGCATGGGCAAGCTGATCGCCGACTGGATGACCGACGGCCGCACGGCGATCGACCATCACGCCATCGACTATGCGCGCTTCTATCCGCACCAGACGAAGGAGCAATTCATCTGGGATCGCTGCACCGAGACGGCGATGAAGGTCTACAATCCGGCGGTGCACCCGCGCGAGCCGTTCTCCAAGGGCCGCAACATCAGGCGCTCGCCGTTCTGGGAGCGCGAGAAGGAACTCGGCGGCTATTTCATGGAACTGGGCGGCTGGGAGCGGGCGCACGGCTATGCCGCCAACGAGCACCTGCTGGAGAAATACGGCAATCGGGTGCCGGTACGCGAGAACGAATGGGACAACCGCCATTTCTGGCGCGTCTCCAATGCCGAGCATCTGGCGATGAGCGAGGATGTCGGCATCGTCAACCTGTCGCACTTCGCCATGTATGACATCGAAGGTCCGGACCATGTCGCGCTGCTGGAATGGCTATGCGCGGCCAAGATCGGTGGCGACAACAACATCGGCAAGGGCATCTACACCCACTTCCTCGACGAGGAAGGCATGGTGCGCGCCGACTTCACCGTCATCCGGATGGCCGACCGCTGCCGTTTGATCGACGGGGCGGACGCCGGCCCGCGCGACTTCCAGTACATGCGCCGCACCGCACAGGACAAAGGTTTCGACGTTACCATCACCGACGTGACCGAGAAATTCGTCACCATCGGCATCTGGGGGCCGAACGCGCGGGCAACTCTGCAGAAGGTTGTCGAAAATCCTGACGGCTTGTCGCCGGAGAATTTTCCCTTCGCGGCGATCAAGCCTGTGCGGATCGGCGGCAAGGACGTCACCGCCTTCCGCATCTCCTATGTCGGCGAGCAGGGCTGGGAACTGCATATGCGCTACGAGGACGGCCTTGCCGTCTGGGACGCGCTGCGTTCGACCGGGGTCATGCCGTTCGGCGTAGAGACCTATGCCAACACCCGCCGCATGGAAAAGAGCCTGCGCCTGCAGAACGCCGACCTGCTGACCGAGTACAATCTGCTTGAGGCCGATCTCGCGCGACCGAAGGTCAAGGAGAACGATTTCTGCGGCAAGGCCAGGCATGTGGAGTACCGCGCCCGTGAGCATCAGCCCGCCATGCTGTGCACGCTGGTGATGACCGACAATGTCGATGCGAAAGGTGTTGCCCGCTACCCGGTCGGCATCATGCCGGTGATGGACCCGAAGACGGGCGAGACTCTGGTCGACGAACTCGGCCGCCGATCCTTCACCACCTCGATGGCCTACGGCCCGACCATCGGCAAGAACATCGGTCTCGCCTATCTGCCGTGGGCTTGTGCCCAGGAAGGCCGCAAGCTTGCCATCGAATATTTCGGCGAAACCTATCCAGTCGAAGTGGCGGCTGTCGGTTACAAGCCGCTCTACGATCCGGAGAACCTCAAGCCGCGCAGTTGATCGCCTGATGGAGCAACGGACTTGATCGCAAAAGCCTGGCCTTCGGCCGGGCTTTTGTCTTTTTAACCGGGCTGTTTTCGCTTACCCTTGGGGAATGTCTGCTTTCCGGTGCGCAAGACATTTCCTTTCCGGCGGCGCCGCGCTGGTGCTGATGCTTTGGCTGGCGCCTGCGTCGCTGGCGGATGAGCCGGTCGATGTCGAACTGGTGCTGGCGGTCGATGTTTCGCTGTCGATGTCGGCGGACGAGCTCGAGATCCAGCGTCATGGCTACGCGGCTGCGCTGACGCATGACAATGTGCTGCAGGCCATCGCCGACGGCGCCCATGGCAAGATCGCCGTCACATACGTCGAGTGGGCCGGCACCACCTGGCAGCGCGTCATCGTGCCGTGGACGGTGATCGCCAACCGTGCCGACGCCGAGCGGGTGGTTGCACGATTGTCCGCCGAGCCGCCCAACAGCGCGCGGCGCACCTCGATCTCCGGCGCGCTGGAGTTCGGCAGCGACCTCTTCGCTGAAAGTGGCTACCAGGGGACGAAACGGGTGATCGACATTTCAGGCGACGGTCCCAACAACCAGGGCGCGCCGGTCAACCTGATCCGCGATGGCGTGGTCAAGCAGGGCATCGTCATCAACGGCCTGCCGCTGATGACCCGAGGCGGCTTCACCGGTGCCTACGATGTCAACGATCTCGATCGCTACTACAGCGACTGCGTCATCGGCGGTCCAGGAGCCTTCATGATCCCGGTAAACGACTGGACGCAATTTCCCGAAGCCATCCGCCGCAAGCTGGTGCTGGAGCTGGCTGGTCCGGCCTCGCCGCAATGGGCGGCCGAGGAGGCAGATCATCCGCCGGTGGTGCTGGCGCAGGACAGGCCCGCCACCGACTGCCTGGTCGGCGAGAAAATGTGGCGCAACCGCAGCTGGATGTTCGACAGTCGGTAGGCCCGATCTCGTGTTGCCACGGGCTTGCCTCGTCGCCCGAAGCAGTGGCAAATTGGCGCCATCCGCGCGAAGGGTCGGGGCGCCGCGGTCAAAACCGAGGAAACACCAGAATGAAACGTCTTGTCATCGTGACTGCGGTCGCATCCGTGCTCTACGCCGACGGCGCCAGCGCCCAATACAACGATCAGCCCGCCTGCGTCATGTTCGAGCATGTGAATTTTCGCGGACGATCGATCGAGATGGAGGCCGACGATGCCGTCAGTTTTCGCGGTGGCCAGTTCTGGAACGACCGCGTGTCGTCGGTGTTCGTGCGCCGTGGCTGCACGCTCGTCGCCTATGAGCACACTGGCATGAGGGGGGAGTCGATCGAGATCAGGCGCAGGGCCCGCGAGCTCGGAGGCGACTGGAACGACCGCATCTCGTCGGCGGAGTGCTATTGCGACGGCTACTGATACTGAATTGCAGGCGGCCGGGTGCCGTTTCGGTGGCCGGACGCCAACCGGCTGCACGTCGCCGCCCGGTCCACCCGTGTGCCTCACCAAGCTGTTGATTGACAAGCCGATTGGCGTCTGTGAACAATTCCCCATCCAGGAAAACAAAAGGGGAACTGAGATGACCAGGATCACCGTTTTTGCCGCAACATTGACGCTTGCCGCCGGTCTGTCCGCACCGGTGATGGCCACAACATCGCTCACCATCGGTATCAGCGGATGGACCGGCTTCGCGCCGCTGACGCTTGCCAAGCAGGCGGGTATCTTCGAGAAACACGGTCTCGACGTGACCTTGAAGAAGGTGCCGCAAGCGAGCCGGCCGCTTGCCATCGCCAGCGGCGACCTGCAATGCGCCGCCACCACGGTCGAGACCTGGCTGGTGTGGAACGCCAGCGGGGTGACCACCAAGCAGATATTCCAGCTCGATAAATCCTATGGCGCCGACGGCATCGTCGCCCGCAACGACATCAAGACCGTCGCCGATCTCAAGGGCAAGAATGTCGCGTCCTCGGCGCCTGGAACGTCGCCCTATTTCATGCTGGCCTGGGTGCTGAACAAGAACGGCATGTCGACCAAGGACGTGACCGTCGTCAACCTGGAGCCGGACGCCGCGGCGCAGGCCTTCCTTGCCGGCCAGAACGACGCCGCTGTCACCTATGAGCCGTTCATCTCGGCCGTGCGCGACAAGTCCGATCAGGGCCACATCCTGGCGACCACGCTCGATTATCCAATGGTGCTCGACACGGTCGGCTGCACGCCCGAATTCCTCAAGGCCAATCCCGACGCGGCCAAGGCGCTCGCCGACAGCTATTTCGACGCGCTCGACCTGATCAAGACGGACCCGCAGAAATCCTACGAGATCATGGGCGCCGACGTGAAGCAGTCGGCCAAGGAGTTCGAGGATTCGGCGAAGTACCTGAAATGGGCCGACCGGGCGGAGAACAAGCAGTTCTTCACCAAGGAATTCCAGGACTTTTCCAAGACCGCCGGCGAGCTGCTGCTGCAGATGGGGCTGATCAAGGAAGCGCCCGACGTTTCCACGCTGGCCGACACCAGCGCCGTGTCGAACTGACGGTCCGGCTTCTCTGACCACAAAACGGCGGCGCCCGGCGCCGCCGTTTTCTCCTGGACAAAGCACGATTTGAGCATGGGGACGATTTGAAGATGGGGACGATTTGACGATGCGCCCCTTGCATCCAGTCCCGCCGGGCATCAGGACCGTGCTCGGCATTTCCTTCTTCGTGCTGTTCGTTGCCTTCTGGGCGTGGATCACGCTTGGCGGCCACGTCAACCGCATCTTCCTCGCCGATCCGCTGTCGATGCTCCGGGACGGCTGGCGGCTGCTCGTCGAGGATCGTTTCTGGCTCGACATACTGATCACCATCTGGCGGGTCTTTGGCGGCTTCCTGCTGGCGTCCGTCGTCGCGGTGCCACTCGGCATCGCGATGGGTGCCTGGAAGCCGGTGGAAGCGTTTCTGGAGCCATTCGTCTCCTTTGCCCGCTACCTGCCTGCCTCCGCCTTCATTCCGCTGCTGATCCTGTGGGCCGGCATCGGTGAACTGGAAAAGCTGCTCGTCATCTTCGTCGGCTCGGTGTTCCAGATCATCCTGATCATCGCGGTCAAGGTCGGCTCCACGCGGCGCGACCTGGTCGAGGCCGCCTATACGCTGGGTTCCACGAACAATGGCATCGTCAGCCGGGTGATCATGCCGGCCAATGCGCCGGAGATCGCCGAGACGCTGCGGCTGGTGCTCGGCTGGGCCTGGACCTATGTCATCGTCGCCGAACTGATCGGCTCGTCTTCCGGCATCGGCTACATGATCATCAACAGCCAGTCGCGGCTGGCGACGGGACAGATCATCTTCGGCATCATCATCATCGGGCTGATCGGGCTTCTGTCCGATTTCGCCTTCAAGGCGTTCAACCGCTGGCTCTTTCCGTGGAGCCTGGCGTGAGCAAGCTGCTGATCGAAAATGTCAGCCGCACCTTTGCCGGCGTGCGCGGCGGTCAACCGGTCAAGGCGTTGATGCCGATCGACCTGGCGGTCGCCGCCAACGACTTCATCACCATCCTTGGGCCGTCCGGCTGCGGAAAATCGACATTGTTGAGGATCGTCGCCGGCCTGGAAGCGCCGAGCGAAGGCCGTGTGCTGCTCGACGGCAAGGCGGTAAACCGGCCTGGCCCCGATCGCGGCATGGTCTTCCAGTCCTACACCCTGTTTCCCTGGCTGACGGTTGCCGAGAACATCGCCTTCGGCCTGCGCGAACGTGGCATGGCCGAAAAGGAGCGGAATGGGATCGTCGCTTCCTATGTCGACCTCGTCGGCCTGAAGGGGTTCGAGAACCATTGGCCGAAGCAGCTTTCCGGGGGCATGCAACAGCGCACGGCGATCGCCAGGGCGCTTGCCAACGATCCCGAGATCCTGTTGCTGGACGAGCCGTTCGGCGCGCTCGACAACCAGACGCGCGGGCTGATGCAGGAATTGCTGCTCGGCATCTGGGAACGGCGCAAGAAGACGGTGCTGTTCGTCACCCACGACATCGAGGAGGCCATCTTCATGGCCTCGCGCGTGATCGTGATGACGGCGCGCCCTGGCCGCATCAAGTCGGATGTCGCCGTCGACCTGCCGCATCCGCGCCACTACACGCTGAAGACCAGCCCGGAATTCTCGGCGCTGAAGGCAAGGCTGACCGAGGATATCCGCGTCGAGGCGATGCGCACGGCGCAGGCGCAGCCGGCCTAGGTTCGTGGACTACCGGATCAGGCCGCCAGCAACTGCTTGCGGTCGACGCGCTCCTGCTGCGGCGAGCGGGCGTAGAGCTCGCGGTAGCATTTCGAGAAATGCGAGGCTGAGACGAAGCCACAGGCGACCGCCACCTCGACCACCGGCATCGACGACTGGATCAGCAGATGCCTGGCGCGGTCGAGCCGGATTTCCAGATAGTAGCGGGCGGGAGAGCGTCCCATCTCGGTGCGGAACAACCGCTCGATCTGGCGGCGCGACAGGTCGACATGGTCGGCGATCTCGATCAGCGACAGCGGCTCGGACAGGTTGCCCTCCATCAGCTCGATGATGGTCAGCACTTTCGAGTTCTGCACGCCGAGGCGCGCGCGCAGCGGCAGGCGTTGGCGGTCGGTCGGGCTGCGCACGCGGTCGGTCAGCACCTGCTCGCACACGCGGTTGACGAGGTTCTCGTCGAAATCGTCGCCGATCAGCTTCAGCATCATGTCGAGCGCGGCGGTGCCGCCGGCGCAGGTGTAGACGTTCTGGTCGATCTCGAACAGATCGGCAAAGACGTTGGCCTTCGGGAACGCCTCGGAAAAGCCCGGCAGGTTCTCCCAATGGATGGCACAGCGCTTGTTGGACAGAAGCCCGGCGGCCGCCAATATGTGCGCGCCGGTGCACAGGCCACCGACGGCGACGCCGCGATTGTATTCCTCGCGCAACCAGGCGAAGGCCGACTTGTTCTGGTAGCGCTCGACGTTGATGCCGCTGCAGACGATGGCGATGTTTGGCCGCTCGGGGCCGGCCATCTTCTTGCGTTCCTCTTCCAGCGAGGTGTTGACCGCGCATTCGACACCGTTCGAGGCGCGCACCGGCTTGCCGTCGATGCTGGCGAGGCGCCAGCGATAGGCCTCGTAGCCGAGCATGCGGTTGGCCGAGCGCAGCGGGTCGAGCGCGGTCGCAAAGGCGATCATGGTGAAATCGGGGACAAGGAAGAATACAAACGATCGCTTGATCGGATGCTTTACGGCGTTCAAGGGAACCTCACGCAGCGATGGCGCGAACAGGATGTCGCGAATAGCATAGCGACATCAGGAAAAACCATTCTTGTCAATCGGCTACGCGGTCCGAACGAGATTAAATTTGCGACATGGGTCGCAAATGGGCAATTGGCGCGCAGCGAGCCCTGGAAGCGGGCCTCAACTGTTCAAAGGATAGTCAGACTGCGCGGCGCAAGACAAAAACGCCGCCTCGGCCAGGGCCGGGCGGCGTTACAGTCAAAAAGCAGCGGCAGGGAAGCGCTGCCTGGAAAAATCTTCAGGCTACGAAGCCGAGGCGGGCCGCGGCCATCGCGCCGGTCTGGCCGGGCATGGTGTTGGCAAGACGCTGACGCTCGAGAGCGGTGGTCAGGTTCATTTCGCGGCGGGCAAAGAGGCGGGCAAAAAGCTTCATGATCATCTCCATTTGTTGCTCAGACGGGTCGCCTTCGCTTGATGGAGTGGGGCAGCTCGTTTGCTGGCGCTGATATAGGCTTGTGCTGCGTAAAACTAAATCGCAAAAGCGAAGCGCTTGATATGAAAAGCGACACAAAATGCGACAAGTTTGGGCAGGGTGCCTGAAATTTGGGGCAGGGTGCCTGAAATTTGCGATTATTTACAAGGCATTAATTGGAAATATGGGCCGCCATGCGGCTTGCTCATATGCGCCATGCAGCTGTCGCATGGCTCCAAAATTCATTTGAATACAAATTAAATAGAGAAGGCCTGCCGGGCTGGTTCGCGCGGCAGGCCTTCAGCACTTGGTACACACGATCTACTTTGCTCCAGCCCAGGATCCGATGCCGTTGCGGATACCGGTCTTGCCATCGGAAGCTTCAGGCCAACCGATGTCCTTCTGCAGTTCGATCGGCAGGGAGCGGATGGCGCGTTCGGTCTGGTAGCGGGCACGGGCCGCGCTGAATTCGGTCGCGATGCGACCGAGGGATGACAGGATAGACATTTCATTCTCCTTGCTTGCCTGGCTGGAAGCGTTCCAGCGCTGGATGGGTGAGGTGTTACGCGTGGTGTGTTTCAGCTTCATTTCATGTCGATTGCAGGTTTGTGTCGTGGTCGTTTCGTGGCTGCTTGTGGCAGCAACCTGCTTCGATGGAGTTGACTATCCTCCCAATCTGATGTTCAATCAAACGAAATGGAATGATGCTTTGTATCAGAAAAATTGAAGGCCGCTTCCCATGAACGCCCCACTCAATCATCCGCTGCCATTGCTCGATCTCGACGTTTTGCGCACCTTCGTGGCGATTGCCGAGACCGGCAGCTTCACCACAGCCGCCAACGCCGTCTTCCGCACGCCGTCGGCCGTCTCCATGCAGATTAAGAAGCTGGAAGACATTCTTGGCCGCTCGGTGTTCGCGCGCGACGCGCGCTCGGTGACACTGACCACGGATGGCGAAATGCTGCTCGGCTATGCCCGCAGGCTGCTGTCGATCAACCGCGAGGTGGTGTCGAAGTTCATCATTCCCGACATCGTCGGCGTTGTCCGGCTCGGCTCGCCGGATGATTATGGCGAGCGCGTGCTGCCGCATGTGCTGAAGCGTTTCGCGCAGTCGCATCCGTCGATCGCCGTCGACGTCACCATCGACCAGAGCATCAATCTGCGCCGGCGCATGGACGACCGGGCGCTCGACATCACGCTCCTGACCAATTCCTACAAGACCAGCGCGCTCGGCGCCGAGGTGCTGTTGACCGAGCCGATCGTGTGGGCTGGCGCCAAGGGCGGCTGCGCGCACCTGCGCGAACCCTTGCCGGTGTCGCTGTGGGAAGAGGGCTGCGCCTGGCGGGCCGGGGCGCTCGACGCGCTCGGCCGCGAGGGCCGCAACTACCGCATCGCCTATATGAGCGCCCACACAGCCGGCCAACGTGCCGCGATCATGTCCGACCTTGCGGTGGCGCCGCTGCCGAAGTCGTTCCTCGGCAACGACATGGTCGAGCTCAGCCCGAAGGACGGCATGCCCGACATCGGCACCTATAATCTGGCCATGGTGGTGGCGCCGGACGCCAGCGCCCCGGTCAAGGCCGTCGCCGACCATATCCGGGCGACCTTCGAAGTGTTCCGGGAAACCGGAAAGTTCTGATCCGCCAATAGTGCCGGACCCGAAGTGGAGCTACTCCGCCGCCTCGGCGGAGGGCGCCTCAAACCTTGGTCTCGTGTCCTGCCTGATCGGCGAGCGGCTCTCGCCGAGGAAGGCGACGATGTGTTGGCGCGCGCGGCGTGATTCCGGCATGTCGATCAACGGCCAGACGTGGAACATGCCTTCCTCGTGAACGACATCGACCTCGACACCGGCGGCACGCGCCTTTTCGGCGAAGATCAGATTGTCGGGGGTCAACAGATCGCGCGAACCGGTCAGAAGCAGCGTTTTCGGCAGCACCGACAGATCGCCATAGACCGGGCTGATGTGCCAGTCGCTGCGGTCGATGCCAGCACTGTAGAGCCTGATCGCCTCCAGCCCGCCCGAAATGCCGAGCCAGGGATCGTTGCGCTCCGCCTCGAAAACCGCCGGATTGGCAAGCGACATGTCGAGCCCGGGCGAGATCAGCACATGGCGTGACGGCAGGGGCAGGGCCTCTTCCGCGGCCATCATGGTCAGGACCACGGCCATGTTGCCGCCGGCGGAATCACCCATGAAGATGATGTCCTCCGCCTCAGTCTCGTCGAGCATTTGTCGGTAGACATCGCCGACCATGCCGAACATGGCATGGAAGTCATGTTCGGGGGCGATGGGATAGATCGGCACCGTGATGCCATAGCCGAGCCGGTCGGCTATCTCGGCAATCAGGTGCCAATGATAGGGTGTGATTTCAAAGACATAGGCGCCGCCATGCAGGTAGAGAATCCGCTTCAGTTCGCCTGCCCTCGGCGCGATCTCATAGACCGGAAAGCCGTCGACGGTGCGTGTCTCGATATTGAAGCGCTGGTGCAGCGAGGCCGGCGGATGATGGTCCTCCGTCTTGCGCGCGGCGGCGATCCAGCGCTGCAGGTTTTCCGGGCTGGAAAACGCCTTTTTGCGGCTGTACCTGAGCACGAAAGACACGACGTGGCTTTTGAAACTTGGCATGCGAATACACGAACTTCGGCAAGAGCCGACTAAGAGAAACCTCCACTATCTCCGAAGATCGTACCTTGGCCCGAAATGTCAAGTTTTACGCTCTGTCCACACGCTGGTGTGATCCGAACCGCAGGATCAACGGCGCGGCAAGAGTGCCGCGCGCAGCCTGTTGCTGGTGGCCGCCGGGGGTGTGCGAGATCCCCGGCGGGCGCCGAGCAGTTTGCATTTGTCGGCGAATGTCATCAGCGCGGCGTACCCAGAAGGAGCGCGGTGAGCGCGGCCTGCGGGTCGCTGGGCGGCGATGCCGGCCAGCCGATGTCCTTCTGGACATGCGCCGGCAGGTTGTTCATGGCCCGGATCGACTTCTTCCTGTCATGGGCAATCTTGATGGCCACACCATAGCGGCCGAGGCTTTCGAACATCGACATTTTGGTTTCCTCCGGAAGGTCACTGCGGCGGGAAGACATTTCCGGCCGGCCCTTCGATGGCGGCTTAAATGCACCGCGCATGTATCGGATGGATTTCGCGAGAACAGCGGTTCGGTTTCCGGATCGGTGTGATCCGGAAACATTTGCATGCAAATGAAATGAGGGCGCGGCTTGCCCGCGAAAGTCAGGTTACTCCCGGCCGCGGCGGGCGGCGTGGCCTTCGCGCGAACGCCGTCGCGGGGCGGCGTCGCCCGCAACGCCATCCTCGCTGACCGTCTTGCGTGGCGGCAGTTTTACCGCCGCCGACAGTTTCGGGAACGGATCGACCTTGTTCGGCAGCGCCATGGCGTAGACGAAATGCTCCTGGAATTTCGGTTCCAGCGCCGTCTCGATCTTTTCGATCTTGCTGACCGTGTCCTCGATCTCGCGGCGATAGCCGCGATTGAGCAGCGCCATGCGCGCACCGGCACCGGCGGCGTTTCCGACGGCCGAGACCTTGTCGAGGTCGCAATCGGGGATCAGGCCCAGCACCATGGCATATTTCGGATCGATGAAGGAGCCGAAGGCGCCGGCGAAATGGATGCGGTCGACATGGTCCGTATGCTGCTTCTCCATCAACAGCTTGGTGCCGGCATAAAGCGCTGCCTTGGCAAGCTGGATTGCGCGCACGTCGGTCTGGGTGATGGTGATCTTCGGCTCGCCTTCCTTCAGCACATACGAGAAGGTGCGGCCGTTGGCGGTGACGCGCGGCGAGCGGGCGGATAGCCCGCCGTCGATGACGCCGTCCTCGGAGATGATACCGGCGAGATACATTTCCGCCACCACCTCGATGATGCCGGAGCCGCAGATGCCGGTGACGCCGGTCGCCTGCACGCTGTCGAGGAAGCCCGGCTCGTCGGACCACAGTTCCGAGCCGATGACGCGGTATTTCGGCTCCAGCGTGTCGGGATCGATGCGCACGCGCTCGATGGCGCCGGGCGCCGCGCGCTGTCCGCCGGAGATTTCTGCGCCCTCGAAGGCCGGGCCGGTGGGAGACGAAGCAGCCACGACCCGCGCGCGATTGCCAAGCACGATCTCGGCATTGGTACCGACATCGACGATCAGCATCATCTCGTCCTGGCGATGCGGGCCTTCCGACAGCGTCACCGCCGCCGCATCGGCGCCGACATGGCCGGCGATGCAGGGCAGCATGTAGAGCCGGGCGCCCTGGTTGAGCTTGAGGCCGATATCGGATGCCTTGATGTGCACCGCGCCCGAGACGGCCAGCGCGAAGGGAGCGCCGCCGAGCTCGGTCGGATCGATGCCGAGGAACAGATGGTGCATGATCGGATTGCCGACGAAGACGGAATCCAGGATGTCGTTGCGCTGGACATTGCCCTCGGCGCAAACCTTGTCGACCAGGCCCGAGATCGCCTCGCGCACGGCGACCGTCATGCCTTCGCGGCCATCCGGGTTCATCATCACATAGGAGACGCGGCTCATCAGATCCTCGCCGAAGCGGATCTGCGGGTTCGACGTGCCGGACGAGGCGGCGACGCGACCCGACAGCAGCGACACCAGATGCATGGCAATGGTGGTCGAGCCGATGTCGCAGGCCAGGCCATAGGCCTCGTTCTTGAGGCCAGGCCATAGAGCAACGACGCGCGCGGTCTCGGTGTCGGCATCCTTGTAGATGGCGGCGGTCGCGGTCCAGTTGCCCTTGCGCAAGATGCCTTGCACCTGCGGCAGCAGATGAAAATCGAAATCGAGGCTTTTCAGACCCCAGTCGTGCATCAGCGCGATCTTGAGCCGGTCGAGATCGCCTGATGGATTGTGCATGTCGGGTTCTTCGATTTCGACATAGCACATGCGGATCGCCGCATCGCGGGCGATGACCCTGGTGTCGGCATCCTTGCGGATGGTCTGCGCATTGATGACCGTATCCTGCGGCACATCGATGACGAGGTCGCCGAGGATCTGCGCCGAGCAGGAGAGGCGGCGCCGTTCAGGCAGTCCGCGGACGCGCTCATAGCGCTCTTCCTTGGGGCCCTTGGGCGTGATGTGGTCGTTGGAAGAGACGATCTTGTGCTTGGCGAAATTGCCTTCCTGCACCTCGATCTGGCAGCGCCCGCAAGTGGCGCGTCCACCGCAGACGCTTTCGACATAGACGCCGAGTTGGCGCGCGGCATCGAGCACCGGCGTGCCGACCGGAAACCGCCCGCGCTTGCCGGACGGCATGAACAGCACGAGCGGATCGGTGATGTTGGCGGGTGAATTCACGATTGCGCGCTTATCCCCGACCCATCCGGGCTTCACGGCCGCCACGGCGACGACCGCCGTTGCCGGCGCCATCGCCCGGTGCATTGACTTGCGTCGGTGCGGCAACCGCCTGGCCGCCTTCGGCCGGCTTGTAGTCCTTGTAGGTCCTGATCCAGTTGGTGCAGTTCTCGTCGGTGCCGTTGAGCACATTGGCGCCGCGCACGGCTTCCATTTCCTGCGGACGCACAGGGTTCATGATGGCCGATGTCATGCCGGCGCCGATCACCATCGGGATGAAGGCAGCGTTGATGCCATGGCGGTGCGGCAGGCCGAAGGAGATGTTGGACAGGCCGCAAGTGGTGTTGACCTTGAGTTCCTCACGCAGGCGGCGCAGCAGCGCGAACACCTGGCGGCCGGCATCGCCCAGCGCGCCGATCGGCATGACCAGCGGGTCGACGACGACGTCATGCGCGGGAATGCCGAAATCGGCGCAGCGCTGCACGATCTTCTTGGCGACGGCGAAGCGCACGTCGGGATCCATGGAAATGCCAGTCTCGTCGTTGGAAATGGCGACGACCGGCACGTTGTATTTCTTGACCAGCGGCAGGATGGCTTCGAGCTTTTCTTCCTCGCCGGTGACGGAGTTGACCAGCGGGCGGCCCTTGGCGACCTTCAGCGCTGCCTCGATCGCGGCGGTGACAGAACTGTCGATCGACAGCGGCAGGTCGACCAGGCCCTGCACGATCTCCAGCGTCTGCACCAAAAGGCCAGGTTCGGTCTCATTCGGGTTGACCGAGGTGACGCCGGCATTGACGTCGAGCATGGTGGCGCCACAGGCTGCCTGCTCGAGCGCGTCCCGGATCACCGTCTCGAAATTCCCCGCGATCATCTCCGCGGCCAGTTTCTTGCGGCCGGTCGGGTTGATGCGCTCGCCGATCACGCAGAAGGGCTGGTCGAAGCCGATGATGATTTCTCGTGTCGCCGAGGCGACGATGGTACGGGTCATGAATTTTCTCCGCCGTGATATAAAGAGTTCTTTATATCGTTATCTGATTTCGATCAAGCGAATGGTGACCGTTTGCGCCCATCAATGCGCGGTCTTCACCATGTCCACCTGGGTTTCGGTAATCTCATCGTGCAGTATGTGGTCGAGACGGTCGGCGACGAGCTGATCGTCGCGGCGGATTTCGCGTTTCCAGGGCTGGCGGCCCTTGAGCACGCCCGATTCATCGACGATCTCGGCGACATATTCCTCCTGGCGATAGGCCATCACATGGACGCCGGAAACGCCGGGGATTTCCTTGACCTCGTTGATGATGTCGATGCAGAGCTGCTTGCCTTCCTTCTTCTGGTCCTGGGCGCCTTCCAGCCGCTTGATGACCGAATCGGGAATGTGGATGCCCGGTACGTTCGAGCGGATCCATTTGGCTGTCTTGGCCGAGGCCAGCGGGCCGACGCCGCACAGGATGAAGCATTGTTCGGTGTAGCCGAGGTCGCGAACCTTCTGCATGTAGGCGCGGAACATCGGCACGTCGAAACAGTACTGGCTCTGCACGAATTGCGCGCCGGAGGCGATCTTCTTGCCCAGGCGATGCGGGCGGAAGTCGATGGGCGGCGCGAAAGGATTGATTGCCGCGCCGAGGAAAAGCTGTGGCGGCGTCGTCAGCTTGCGGCCGGACAGGAACTTGCCGTTGTCGCGCATGATGCGGCAGGTCTCGAGCAGCGACATGCAATCGAGGTCGAAAACCGGCTTGGCGCCGGGCTGGTCGCCGGCCTGCACACCGTCGCCGGTGAGGCACAGCATGTTGGCGACGCCCATCGCCGCGCCACCCAGCACGTCGCCCTGGATGGCGATGCGGTTCTTGTCGCGGCAGGCGATCTGCATGATCGGCGCGTAGCCCATGCGGGTCAGCAGCGCGCAGATGCCGACCGACGACATGTGGCAGTTGGCGCCCGACGCATCGACGGCGTTGATGGCGTCGACCCAGCCATCGAAGATCCTGGCACGGTTGTAGACGTCTTCCGGATCGGCGCTGTCGGGCGGGTTGAGCTCGGTCGTCACCGCGAACTCGCCACGCCGAAGCACGCGCTCCAGCCGGCCGCGCGAGGTGTGGCCGGGCAGGGGATCGAGCGGCAGATGGATGCCGGCCGGGTTCTCGTCGCGCTGGCGTCCGATCATGCCGATGCCCCGGTCTTGGTGGCGGCCTCGCGCGCGGCGGCCGCCTGCGCGGTCACCCGCAGCCAGGCAGAGGTTTCACGCAGCGACTGATCGACAGGCTTCTGCACGGTGAGGATCCTGTCGCCATGCACCATGTTCTGCGAGCCTTCCCAGGCCTTGACCCAGACGCACGGCATGTCGGGCTCGACCTCGCAATTGCCGTTGGCGCGCACCCCGCCGCAAGGGCCGTTGCGCAATTGCTTGGGGCAGTTCATCGGGCACGACATGCCCGTCGAGGACAGAATGCACTGGCCGCACATGCGGCAGTCGAACATGAAACCCTTGACGCGCTTTTCGACGAATTTGATCGGCCCCTCGACCCTGCTATAGCCGAGACCTTTCCACAAGGGATGCAGCAGCAGGAACGTGTCGGCGAATTTGGCATAGAACCACTCGAGCAGCTTCGAGTGCCGCACCGACCAGAGCCGCACCGCGAAGGAGCGCTGAACGCGCCGCTGCGGCGACACGTCGGCCGGCTTGTAGTCGGATTTCGGGGCTGCCTTCTTGTTAAGAGTGGCCTGCGTAACTGTCGGGCCATCCTTGGCAGGGGTGGTTTCAGACATTTTCTTTCCCGCCGGCTTTGACGAGAGCGACCAGCCGCTCGCGGTCGTATTTCGTGTCGAGGTCCTGGAAGGCCTTTTCGACCTCGGCTTCGAGGTCGTCTCCGACAGGAACAGGATCGGCCTTGCGCCATTCGGCCAGATAGTCGTCGGTGCCGCCGGCGCCGGTGCGCATGGCGCACATGTCGATCGCCTCGGTGAAGCGCAGCGGCAGTTCGCGCTTGGCGTTCTGCCGGCCCTTCTTGACGATGACCTGGGCGGGGATGTCGCGCCAGTAGACGACGATCAGATCGGCCATGAATTCTCACTCCCGTAGAGCGCCGTGCGTCCAATTGGACGCACCAAGGACGCTCTACCACTTTGCTGCGCTGCATCGTGCTTTCCGAAGATCGACTCCGATTTTCGGGCCGATGCAGTGGATCGAGCATTGCCGCATGCGCTGTGAGGCTGCTTGTTATGGGACGACGCGCGCGCATTCAAAAGCGACGCATTTGGATGTCGTAAAATGAAAGCCGCGTTTATTCGTTTGCGGCTTGTGCCGGCGGCGGGTTCGACGCGCCTGGAAAGCCGGCACTCGGCCCCGGGTTTCGGGCGAAAAACCCGTCACCAGATGCCGGTTCTCAAGCCTGTCCAGAGATAAAACCAGATCGTCGGGTGATACCATTGTCGCGACGGCAGGCCCGGGTCGATGGTGGCGAGTTTTCCGGCCAGTACGTCGCTGACCGCTTCGATGCAGATCCCGCGCGAGAACGCCGCCTGCCGCAGCGCATAGCTCGAAATGCTGTCGCCGCGTTCAGGCTTGCCGCGCGCCTGCCGCAGCGCACCGCCGGTGTCGACGCCGGCATCGACCAGCAACACGGTGGTGCCAAAATTCTCCGCGTCATCGCTCGCCAGCGCCCAGTAGCCGCCGTTCATGCCCCGGTATTTGGGGGTGATTCCGGCGTGGTAATTGATGACGGGGCAAGGGATTTTCGACAGCGTTTCCCGCGTCAGCATGCGGCAACCGGCGAGAAACACGACGCCCGGCTGGAGCCTTGCGATCGCCTCCAGGCATTCCCGCGAATTCGCCGAGGCAACATGGATGATCGACTGGCCGGGCCTTGGTTCGGTCTGCAGCTTCTGCTCAGCGATCATCCGCGCGGCATGGCCGGCGAAGAAGCGCTTTCCCAGACGCGTCAGCACCATCGTGCCCAATTGGCCTATGGCCGAAATCCAGCCCTGGCGGCGGGCGCGCCTGAGCAGCAATTGTTTTTTGGATTCAGGTGTTTCGAGGATGACGCTGACAGGCCCCAACCGATCGACAATCGCGTTGATGATCGCCCAGATGTGCGGCCCTCCCTCGGTGACGACGACGATATTGGATTTCGGGGGTTCCATGGTTCGCGACGCACCGCTGGACAAGATGCGGCCGGTACCCGGCCTTGGCTGGCGCGATGCTAGGGCGTCCGGGTTAATCCTTGATGATCAGGCCTTCGATGGCCGGGTCAGCGCTTGAATTCGATGATATCGAGCTTGGATTCGTAGTAGGGCGCGGGAAATTCAATACGCCATTCCTTGGCACTGTTGCGGAAGGCGTAGCCGACCTGATCGGTTTGCGGGCCACTGCCATAGGGCTTTGCCGGATCGTTGTTGACATAGGCTGAGCCGAGATAGATCGCGCGTTTCTCGCCGTCGTCGAAGAAGCGGCCCTTGGTGCGCTGCGAGCCGCTGATCTTTTCCAGCCGCCAGCCCGAACCGTCGTCGGTTACCTTGCATTTGAACCACCCGTAGATGACGAGCGGGGAAAGTCCGCCGGCCTTGATGGTGCGGCATTGCCAGTTGCCGGTCAGGTCCTTGTCGGAGAAGGACACCAGCGGCTTCGCCAGCAAGGCATCGAGCTGCTTGACCTCGGCGGGGTTGCCCGCTCTGGCCTCGGCAAGAGCCGCCTTGCGCGTCTCGCCATATTTGTCGAGCCGTGCCTTGTCGGCGGCGGTAATGAGTTTCTGTACCTCGCCGTCGGCGAGAGCGGGCAGGGTGCAACAGAGCAGGCCGACAAGGGCGAAGAGTGGGCGAAGGGTCATGGCAGGCCTCCCTGTTGATGTCCGGAGCAGTGCGACCGCTCATCTGGCGCACAACTTAGCGGGTCGCTGGCGCCTGTCATCCGTGCTTAACAGCGTCACGGTCAAAAATCATGGTGTGCCGAATGCGAATCTTGCTCACGGGGTCGTCGGGTTGGCTGGGTAGCGCGCTGGCGCCGCGCCTGCGCGAGCTTGGTCACGATGTCACCGGCCTCGACCCCGTGCCATCCGCGGAGACGGACATTGTCGGTTCGATCGCGGACCGCGACCTCGTCATGCGCACGGTCCGCGACAGCCGGATCGACGCGGTTATCCACAGCGGTGCGCTGCACAAGCCGAATATCGAGAACCGCGCCAACAGCGATTTCGTCGCGACCAATGTGCAAGGCACGCTCAACCTTCTCGACGCGGCGGTGGCAACCGGCGTGCAGCGCTTCGTCTTCACCTCGACAACCTCGCTGATGATTTCGCAAGCGATACGCGACGGATTGACAGGTGGTGCGCGCAAGGCGGCCTCGCTGACGGAGGAGATGACGCCCGAGCCGCGCAACATCTACGGCGTCACCAAGCTCTCGGCCGAGCATCTCTGCCGCCTCTATCACATCCAGCACGGGCTGCCAGTGGTGGTGTTGCGCACGGCCCGCTTCTTTCCCGAAGCCGATGACATGGCGCATGCGATCGAGCAGTCGGACGCCAACACCAAGGCCAATGAATTGCTGTTCCGTCGGTTGACGGTGGAGGACGCGGCCGATGCCCACATCCTTGCTCTCGAAAACGCGCCGCGGCTCGGTTTCGACACTTTCATCGTCTGCGCGCCAACGCCCTTCCGGCCCGATGACTGCGCCGCACTGATCGCCGACGCGCCATCGGTTGTTGCACGCTATTTTCCGGAATTTCCGGCGCTCTACGCGCGAAAAGGCTGGACGATGTTTTCCTCCATCGATCGCGTCTATGACGCGTCGCGGGCGAAGGACAGGCTGGGTTTCGTCTGCAAGACCAGCTTTGCCGATGTGCTTGCCGGACTTGCGGGCGAGGAGGGCAGGGCCTAGTCCGCGCGTCAGGAATGCGCCGCGGCCTGCGCCATTCCGGCCGTCAGGTCGCCATAGCCGGTCGCGCGGCGTTCATAGACGAGGCCGAGCATTTTGGCGGCCTTTTCGGCGACCTTGTCGAGCTCCGGATCGTCGGTCTGGGCCAGGTAGATCAGCTTCTCATAATTGCCGAAATAGTCCTTGATCAGCTCCGGGTGCTTGTCGAGGCCGAGCGGCTTCATGAAGAAGGCGTCGAACTGGCGGCACAGGAAGTCGGTCATATAGAAGGACATCATGTCGCCATCGGCGACCTTCGCATAGGCCTCCATGCCTTGATAGAAGGCGAAGCAATGCGGGCCGGCCATGCGCTCGACGCCGTGCTTCTCGCAGATACGGTCGAGCAGGCCGCCGGTTCCGCAATCGGCATAGCCGACGAAGATGTGCTCGTAGCCCTCGGCCTTGGCCTTTTCGATGGCCTTGTCCATGGCCGGCGCGATGCGGTCCGGATAAAAATGGAATTCCGCCGGCAGGCAGGTCAATTCGAGATGATCCAGCCCGAGCTGTTCCTTGACGGCCAACACCTCGCGCGCAATCATCCCGCAGGCGATGACAAGCAGCCTGTCCGCTTCGGTCGGTTTCCTATTTTGTGTCTTGGCCATGGAACCCAGCTAAGCCGGTTTTCGTTGCTGTAGGGCGAATCTACCGAGAGAGGGATAAACCGTCCATGAAAACACAGACATATGCAGTCATAGCGCTGCTTGCCAGCGTGCTGCTGGTTTCGGCATGCGCGAACACCATCCGTGGCGTCGGGAAGGACGCCGCCAATACGGTCAATGCTACGCAAAATGCCGGCAAGAGAGTTGCCAACGCCGCTCAGTGAGCCGAATTTTCCTCGGCGAGGCATACGTTGCGTCACATCAAATGAGACGGCCGCCATGATTGGCGGCCTTTTATTCTCAGGCTGAAGCGCGCACGTTGTGCTTGCGCTTCATGTAGTCCTTGGCGGTCTCGACCGCCACCGCGGCGTCGCGGCAATAGGCATCGGCGCC